>JANNDE010000107.1:0-18731 GCA_031387395.1 Hymenobacter sp. | reverse complement strand
GCACGGGCGGGGCTGCTAGGGTCACGGTAGGCGTCACCAAGGTCTGTACCCGTACCGTTACCACGTTGGAAATTACCGTTGAGCAGGTGCCGGTGCCCGACGTTACCCGCCGCCGGTAGTAGGTGGTAGCCGTGAGCGGGCCCGGCGCATACGTCGGACCAGTGGCCCCGCTGATGGGCGTCCAGCTCGCGTTATCAGCGGAGGCCTCCCACTGGTAGGCAAAGGTGCCCGTGCCGCCGCCGGCCCCGCCGCTGCTGCTGAGCGGAACCGGCGTAGCGCCCGCACAAATGTCCTGGTCGGCCGCAATGTTGCCGGCCGTCAGCGCTGGCAGCACCGTCAAAACTACGGAAGCCGAATATTCCAGCCCGCAAGGCCCCGATGCAACGCGCCGCCGGAAATAAGTAGTAGCCGTGAGCGGACCGGGCGCGAACGTAGCCCCGGTGGCCCCGGCAATGGCCGTCCAGGTAGCATTATCAGCCGACGATTCCCACTGGTAGCTGTAGCTGCCCGTGCCGCCCCCAGCGCCCGCCGGGCTGGTGAGCGCCGCCGGGGTAGCCCCTGGGCACAGCGTCTGGTCGGTGCCGATGGTACCGGCCACCAGCGCCGGGGCCACGGCAATGGTAATCACGTTGGAGAAAGCCGGGGTGCAGCCGCTGCCCGAGCTGGCCCGGCGGCGGAAATAGGTCGTCGCGCTCAGCGGGCCCGGTGCATACGTCAGGCCGGTGGCCCCGGCCAGCGCCGTCCACGTCACGTTATCCGTCGATGCCTCCCATTGGTAGTCGGGTGGTCCCGTGCCGCCCGTGGCGGGGGCGGCGCTACTGAGGGACACTGGGGTGCCGCCGGCGCACAGGGCCTGGTTCGCGCCAATCGTGCCGGGCGTCAGGGCGGGGACTACGGTCAGCGTCACCACGTTGGAGGGCAGCGTGGTGCACGCTCCGGAACGCACCTGGCGCCGGAAGTAAGTGGTGGCTGCCAGCGGGCCGGGCGCATGGTCCGGACTGGTGGCCCCGGCAATGGCCGTCCAGCTGATATTGTCCGGCGAGGATTCCCACTGGTAGGCAAATGTGCCCGTGCCGCCGCCCGCCGCGCCGGCGCTGGTGAGCGGAGCCGGCGTGGTTCCGGCACAAACCGTCTGGCTGGCGGCAATGCTGCCGGCCGTCAGCACGGGCAGCACCGTCAGGACCACGGCGGGCGAGTATTCCGGTCCGCAAGGCCCCGATGCCACCCGGCGGCGGAAGTAGGTGGTGGCCGTGAGCACGCCCGGCGCGTAGCCGGCGCTGATAGCCCCGGCCAAGGCCGTCCACGTCACATTATCCACCGAAGATTCCCACTGGTAGGCAAAGGCACCCGTGCCGCCGCTGGCCGCCACCTGGCTGGTGAGGGCCGCCGGGGTGGCCCCCGGGCACAGCGTCTGGTCGGTGCCGATGGTGCCGGCTACCAGCGCCGGCGTCACGGTAATGGTGACGACGTTGGAGATGGCTGGGGCGCAGGTACTACCCGCGCCGGCCCGCCGCCGGAAATAAGTGGTGGCGCTCAGGGCTCCCGGCGCGTAGGCTGGCCCGGTGGCCCCGCCTATCGCGGCCCAGGTCACATTATCGGCCGAAGACTCCCACTGGTAAGCAATGGCCCCGTTGCCCCCGTCGGCGTCGCTGACGCTGGTGAGGGCGGCCGGCGTAGCGCCGGCGCAAAGGGCCTGGCTGGTAGCAATGCTGCCGGCCGTCAGAGCCGGCGTCACGGTAATGGTGACGGTGTTGGTTGGGGCGGTGGTGCAGGTGCCGGAGCGTACCTGGCGGCGGAAATAGGTAGTAACCGCCAGCGCACCGGGCGCGTAGGTTTCGGCCGTAGCGCCGGCAATGGCCGTCCAGGTAATGTTATCGGGCGAGGCCTCCCACTGGTAGGCAAACGTGCCCGTGCCGCTCGTGGCCGGGGCCGTGCTCGTGAGCGGCGCGGGCGCAGTGCCGGCGCACACGGTTTGGTCGGCGGCGATGCTGCCAGCCGTCAGGGCCGGAAGCACGGTGATGGCCACCGAGGCGGTGAAGCTGGGGATACAATAAGGCCCTGATTGGTTAGGCAGCAGCAGTTGCGCGCGCCGCCGGAAATACGTCGTGCCAACCGGTAGGGCATTTGGGGGCTGGTAGCCGGCACCGGTAGCTCCGCTGATAGCCGTGAAAGTGACATTATCCGTTGACGACTCCCACTGGTAAACGAGCGGCAAGCCGGCATCTCCCGAAGCAGCGGTAGTACTGGTGAGCGGGGCCGGCGCTGTTCCCGAGCATAGCGTCTGGGAGGCGGCAATGCCGCCCGGCACGGGCAGGGCCGGCACCCGAATAGAGCCTGAGCTTTCGCGGCAAAAGCACGCGGTCGTGATGCGTAGCGTCACTATGTAGTCGCCGGGCGTAGCGTAAATATGGACGGGGTTTTCATCGGTTGAGGTGGCGCCGTCGCCAAACTGCCAGGCGTAGGTCTTCCCGTCAAAGTCAACGGGCGGGGCCTTAAAAGAGATTTGTCGGCAACCCGTTATCTCCGCCGAAGGGCCCACGCGCAGCAGGGAGCTTTGGTTGAAGTTGACCAGGCCCAGGCCACTCAGGCGGCCGCCCAGTTTCAGGCTGTCGTCGGCGTAGCCTACCTTGGCTCCCAGCGAGTCGGGGTAGGGAATAAAGCCCAGCGCGGGCTGGTTGTCGCGGGCCACGTAAATCTTGCCATCGGGCGCGGCTTGCAGTGAGCCCAGGTTGGCGGGGGCCTTCTGCTTGAGCGGAATGTCCTGCCTGGTAACCGGCCCGTTGCCGCTGATATTGAATTGCAGCAGCTTGGGCGGGTTCATCACCGTGGCGTAGAGGTAGCTGCCGGGCGAAAACCCCACCCCGTAGTACTTCCCTTCGCCATGGTCCACAATATATGGAACCTGCGGGTTGGCGCTCACATCGCCCGTGTTGGTATTAAATCCAAACAGCTCGACGGTGCTGCTGCTGTCGCCCAGCACTTCGCTGTAGCGGGCCAGGGCCAGCCGCTGGCCATCGGGGGTCACCTTCATCTGGCCTTTGTAGCCCAGGGCCGCCTTGCTCGGTGCGTGCAGACTGCCGATGACCGAAATAATGGGAGCAGGCTGTATGCCAGCAATCGTCACGCGGTAGGCCAAAAAGGCATCGCCCCGGTTGTCGTTGCCGGATTTGGCATCGCCCCAGCCGTGCGTGATAACCCAGATATCGCAGCCGTTTTTATGAAATACGCCCGTTAGCTTCTCTGCCGTGCCGCGGGCCAGGGGCGTGTTTTTGGTAGCAAGTATGACGGTGCCCGGCCCACCCCCCGCGGGAATATCTATTTCCGAGTAGCTTAAGCCCACGGTGCTATTTAGGGTGAAAAGCAGGTAGCGCGTCGGTTGGCCCGGCATCGGTATGCCCGGCATTCTGAGGGGCAGGGGGCCGTCGGTGGTGAAGCGGTTACCCGCCAGCCCCGTGCCGTTGGTCATCACGGTGCCGTCGCCGTTCCAAACGGTTTCGCCGTTGCTGTAGAAAAGGATTTTGCCATCCTTATCCGACATCACCCCCGAGCCGGCGGGGGCATCCATCGCCCCATTCAGGAGCACCTTCGGAAGGGAGTCGGCAGAGGCTTGGTTGAAGTCCAGCCCCGCCTTAAAGCCAAAGTACCAGGTGTTGGCAAACTTCTCATCGGCCGCGCACTCCGGGGGTGACGTGCCCTGCGCCAGGGCACCTACGCTGCTTAAAAGCAGCAGCAGCAACGTTAGCAGCCCACTCCCTGTCGGGCGCACCCGCCGGTCAGAGTACCGGCTACCGGCGCGGGTCGCCGGGCCGGGCTCAAGGCCAGGTAAGGAGCAAGTTTCCGTGTTAAAAAGGGCAGCGGACGATAGCTCTGCGGGCATAGCGAGGCAGGTAAGTGAGCAAACAGACAAGTGGGTACCCCCAAAGCAACGCACGGCTCGCCGGACTCAGGAAACGAGGCCTGATAACCAGTTGCTGCTTAAAGAAAGCGCTGCCAACCGGTTTTGGTAAAGCTACACAAGGCCAACCAGTATCGTGCAAGCCAGTACTTGAAAAATGCTGGGGCCGCGTTTGCCTGGGGTTACCAGGCTAGTAACCGCGCCGCAGCACGGCCGCCGCGTCCTTGGCGAAGTAAGTCAGGATGGCATCGGCCCCGGCCCGCTTGATGCTCAGGAGCACTTCCATCATGGTACGCTCGCCATCGACCCAGCCGTTTTGAGCCGCCGCTTTTATCATGGCATACTCGCCGCTCACGTTGTAGGCCGTCACGGGCAGGTGGGTGTGGTTTTTTACTTCCCGAATGATGTCGAGGTAGCTCAGGGCGGGCTTTACCATCACCATATCGGCACCTTCGGCTTCGTCCAGGGCCAGCTCGCGCAGGGCTTCGAGGCGGTTGGCGGGGTTCATCTGGTAGCTTTTTTTATCGCCTTTTTTGGGAGCCGAAGCCAGCGCATCGCGGAACGGACCGTAGAAGGCCGACGCGTACTTGGCCGTGTAGCTCATGATGCTGACGTGCGCGAAGCCATTCTCGTCCAGCACCCGCCGAATCCAGGCTACGCGGCCGTCCATCATGTCGCTCGGGCCGATGATGTCGGCCCCGGCGCGGGCCTGGGCCAGGGCCATCTGGCCCAGCACTTCGAGGCTGGCATCGTTGAGGATTTCGCCCGAGTCGGGGTCCACCACGCCGTCGTGGCCGTCGGAGCTGTAGGGGTCCATGGCCACGTCGGTCATGAGGACGACCTCCGGAAACTGGCGCTTGATGTCGGCGACCGCCTTCAGGTAGAGGCCGGCCATGTTGGTGCTTTCGCGGGCCATCGGGTCCTTCAGTACCTCGTTGATGTTGGGGAAGGGCGCGAAGGCTTTCACGCCGAGCTCCACGCAGGCCCCGATTTCGTCCATCACCCGGTCGGCCGTGAAGCGCATGATGCCGGGCATCGACTTGATTTCCTCGGCCTGGTTCTGGCCTTCGGTGATGAACAGCGGGTAGATGAAATCGTGGGCGGTGAGGCGGGTTTCCTGCACCATGTCGCGAATAACGGCGGACTTGCGGTTGCGGCGGGGGCGGTGGGTTGGGAGCATAGTAAGTAAGCGGCGCCATATGCGCCGACAACGGATTTAAGAAGCGTGCAGGCTTAAAAAGCCGGACGAAGCCGTAAAGTTTGCCCAGGCTTGGCGCTAGCGCCCAAACGGGTCGAGGTAGGCCACCAGGATGGCCAGCGCCGCCGCGCCCGCCACAATGCCCCACACCAGCCCGCCGCCGCTCAGCAGCAGGCCCAGCAGCGTAATGGGCAGCGCAACAATGCCCAAAATGCCGAACACCGTGGTGCCCAGCCCGGCCTCGGCCGGCACCTGCGCCCGGCGCATAAAATGCGGATACGCGCGCGCCGCTGCCCGCCCCAGTGTAGGCGTTGCGGCAATTACGGCTGCAACCGGCCCGGCTGCCAGTTGGGACGCAGCAACGGGCGCTTCTGCCGCGATGGCAGCAACCGGCGCAGCAGCAGTTGGCTCAGCAGCAGTTGGCTCAGCAACGCGTGCAGCAGGCGTCGCGGCAGTGGCGGCCGTCGCTTTTTTGGCTTGCGTACTCGTAGCCGTTGCAGACATCCCAGCCGCCGCCCGCGGAGCGGGAGCGGCCGCTGGAGCCCGCAGCACGACGGGCTGAAACGAAAAGCTCGGCCGGCTACTCTGGCAGCCATCAGCCAGCGAGCCAAGGGCTACCAGCAAAGCCAGCGAGCGGAAAGAAAAACGGCGGAAGGGCGTAGCAGCAGGCATAAGGGAAACCGAAAGTCAAGGCAGCGTTGGGCTGTACGAAGATTCGTGGTTTTCCGCTACCCGGCGGCCAGCTTTGCGGCGGCCTGCCAGCCGGTGCCGGCCCCCAGGGCCACGCCCATGCCGTTGCAGCGCACGGCCGCCAGCACGCCCGGCCGCACCCAGTCAATAATCGGAGCCAGGGCCGGCCCAAAGCCCATCACCCCGCTCCAGCGGTAGTCGACGCGGGGCTGCCGGCCGGGCACAATCACCTCGCGCAGCAGGTTTTCGAGGTACTGCTGCACGGTGGGCGTGAGGCCCGGCGCGGTGGTGGCTTCGGCAGCAAAGTCGAGGTTGCGGCCCCCGCCCAGCAGCATGCGGTGGTCGGGCAGCTGCCGGAAGTAGGCGTAGCCGTGGTCGTAGTGGAAGGTGCCGGGCAGCCGCACGTCGGGCAGTGGCTCGGTTACCAGCACCTGGCCGCGGCCGGGCATGATGGCCAGCTCCGGTAGCAGCTCGGGGGCGAAAGCGTTGGTGGCCAGCAGTACTTGCCCTGCCTCCACCGTCGCGCCGTTGGCGAGGCGCAGCCGGTGGCTGCTGGCGGCGCTATCGATGGCCTCCACCGCGCAGCTGGTGAGCACGGGCACGTCGGCGGCCCAGGTGCGGGCTAGCAGGGCGCGCATCATGCGGCCGGTATCGAGGCTGCCTTCGTGCTCGTTTTTCAGCAGCGTACCCACGCCCCCAAAGCCGAAGCGCCCCGCCTCGCCGTTGGCGTCGCGGAAGGTGCGGGCGTGGCCGATTACCGGCGCTAGCAAATCGTTGAAGTAGCCAATTTTATCGCGGCACTCCGCCGCCAGTTCTGATTCTTCGTGCCGGAACAGCTCGTAGCCGCCCACCGGCTGGTAGTCGAGCGCGGCATCGCCCAGCAGCTCGCGCAGACGGGCCAGCCCGGCCCAGCGTGCCGCCACCACGGCCTGCAAATCGCCGCGCTTTTCCTGCTCCAGCAATTCCGAAATCGACCCGAAGCAGGCAAACCCGGCATTCTTGGTGCTGGCCCCGCTGGGCAGCGCGCCACGCTCCAGCACCACCACGCGCCATTTGGGCCGCTGCTGCTTCAGGTACAGCGCCGCCGTCAGCCCCACCAGCCCCGCGCCGACAATGGCCGCGTCGGCCGGGCCAAGGAAGGACTGGTGCTCCCAGTAGGAAAATTGGTGCTTGGTTGTTGGTGCTTGGTGCATGGTAATAAGGGTCATCGATGGTCCGTTTGGCATTCAGGGCTGTTGCAAAGCCCAGGCACCAAGCACCAAGCACCAGCAACCAAGCCCTTAGAGCGGTTTCCAGGTTGGTGTCCACGATGTAGGCCCGCGCCATAGCGCGAGCGTCGTTGTTTGGCCCGCATGGGATAGCGCGGTGTCAGCCGTTCAATGACGCCCGCGCCATGGCGCGGGCCTACATCATGTACACGGACACCGCTCTAAAAAGCCAGAATCACCTCCGCAATAATATCGCAGGCCGCGTGCAGCTGCTCCTCGGTAATTACCAGTGGCGGGGCGAAGCGGATGATATCGCCGTGCGTGGGCTTGGCCAGCACGCCGCGCTCCATCAGCGTCACGCACACGTCCCAGGCGGTGCGGCCGTCGGCGGCGGGTACGATGATGATGGCGTTCAGCAGACCTTTGCCGCGCACCAGGTCTACCACTTCGGGGCGCTGGGCCTGCACCTGCCGCATCCGCTGGCGGAAAATTTCGCCCAGTCGGGCGGCATTCTCAGCTAGTTTTTCGTCGATGAGCACGTCCAGGGCGGCGCGCATTACGGCGCAGGCCAGCGGGTTGCCGCCAAACGTGGAGCCGTGCTGCCCGGGCTGAATGGTAAGCATCACCGCATCATCGGCCAGCACCGCCGACACCGGCAGCACGCCGCCGCTCAGGGCCTTGCCCAGGATGAGAATATCGCCGCGAGTGGCTTCGTGGTCGCAGGCCAGCAGCTTGCCGGTGCGCCCCAGCCCGGTCTGAATCTCATCGGTGATAAACAGCACGTTGTGCGCTTTACAAACGGCCGCCGCCTGGGCCAGGTAGCCCACGGCCGGCACCATCACCCCGGCCTCACCCTGGATGGGCTCGACCATGAAGCCGCACACGTGCGGGTCGCGCAGGGCTTCTTCCAGGGCCTCAATGTCGTTGTAGGGCACCACCCGGTAGCCGGGCATAAAGGGGCCGAAGCCGCCCGTGCTGTCACCATCGGTGCTGAAGGAGATGATGCCCGTGGTGCGCCCGTGGAAGTTGTGCTCGGCCACCACAATCTGAGCCATGTTCGGCGCAATGCCTTTCTCCTGGTAGCCCCACTTGCGAGCCAGCTTCAGGGCGGTTTCCACGGCCTCGGCGCCCGAGTTCATCAGCAGCGCCTTATCGTAGCCAAACAGCTCACACACTTGCTTTTCGGCCGCGCCCAGCTGGTCGTTGAAGAAAGCCCGCGAAGTAAGGGTAAGTTGCTGGGCCTGCTTCGTCAGCGCGTCGATGATGCGCGGGTGGCAGTGCCCCTGGTTCACGGCCGAGTAGGCCGACAGGAAGTCGAAATACTGCTTGCCGTCCACGTCCCACAGGTGCGGGCCTTTGCCGCGGTTCAGCACCACGGGCAGCGGGTGGTAGTTGTGGGCCCCGTACTGGTCTTCGAGCTGCATGAGCTCGGCGGCGCGGGCCGAAGTGGCGGTGGGGGAGGCGGTGGTGGCGTGCATAAACCGGGCGGGAATTAATGAGGCACGAAATTACGGCTTTTCGCCTCGCCGGCCGCCTTGGTCTTATCGCAGCCGCATGCCCTGCACCTGCCGGGCGGTATCGATGTAGCGGCCCACGTAGTTGCCTTCTTCGCGGCCGCTGGCGCGCAGCAGGGTTCAGTCTACCACGGCGGTTTCAGAGAAGCTCACCGGCGTGGGTTCGGCGGGTGTGGCTGAATCGGCCGCTTCGGGCAGCAGCAGGGCCTGCACCGTGGTGCCGCGCCAGCCCAGCACCCGCGCCGAAGCCTGCCGGAAGCTGGTATCGGAAGCCAATACCCGCACCAAGAGCAGGAACTGGTCGCCGTCGGGTAGGCCGGCCAGAAACTTCTTTTTCGCCCGGGGCAGCGTGCGCAGCGCCTCGCGCACCGGGTCGGCCAGGGCAGTTTGGTCGCGGGCCAGAGCTGGCCGCACGCCCGTCGGGGCCGTTGCCGTCGTCAGCACTACCGGCGCGGTAGCTTGCGCGGTGGCCGTTTTGGCATTCCCCAAAACCAACAGTATCAGCAGCAGCAGGGCGAATTGGCTAAGCTTTTTCATGGATTAAAAAAGGATTTTCAGAGGCAAGTGGCGGCCTGAAAACTGGTTCAACACCCGCCGGCGTACCTTTGATTCCCTTATGCTCCCGCCCCAACCTCAGCCCCTGCAGCCCGGCGATTTTTACTACACGCCCGAAGGCTACCTCGTCTTCACCGAGCAGTACCACCGCCGCCGGGGCAGCTGCTGCCAGAGCGGCTGCCGCCACTGTCCCTGGAAATTTCGCCCTAAATCAGACGCTCAGGGCGCTTCCGACCGGAAATAGGGCGGGGTGTTTGGTGAATGCCAGACTTTTGCCGATATTTGCGGCCCGTTTCCCTGCTTTGTATAAAATTTAACCCTCCGATATCATGGCCCGTGTTTGTGATTTGACCGGCAAGCGTACCCGCGTTGGTAACAACGTTTCGCACGCTAACAACAAGACCAAGCGCAAGTTCTATCCGAACCTGCAGAAAAAGCGCTTTTACATCCCCGAGCAGGACGCTTGGGTGACCCTGAAAGTAGCAACCTCCACCATCCGCACCATCAACAAGAACGGCATTATGGCCGTCCTGAAGAAGGCGAAGGAGCAGGGCTTCATCGTCTACTAGATTTTTAAGTATCAGGTAATTAGTAACAAGTAGTCAGATAACTAACGTAATCTAACTACTCAATACTTACTACCTGCTACCATAAAGCCAGCGCCGCTGCGGTTGTCTCTCAGGCAACCGCAGCGGCGCTGGCTTTGTCGGTTAGCGGCTACCTTGCTGCGAGTTAGAGCAGTTTCGGGGTTGTCGTACGCTTTTTTAAGAAGTTAAAAGTTGGGAGTTAAAAGTTAAAACGCAGTTTGGCTGAATTTTAACTTTTAACAGCTTCATAAAAACGGCTCTAATTCTCATTCTTCGGCGAGTAGTTTGTTTATGCGGTTGTCACTTCATGCCCGTTCGGTTTTGGGCCTGCCAGCGCGGCGGGCGGCACGTTGGCTCCTGAGCGGCGGCCTGAGTCTGGCCGTGCTGCCCGCCGTGGCCCAGGCCCCCACCTCCATCCCCGAGCCCATGGTGGAGTATCCGGCCCCGGCCCGGCCCACCGATTTTCTCTCGCCGGCCTTCCACCAGCGGCGGCGCGAGCTGCTGCGGGCGCAGTTGCCGCCGCACAGCGTGGCCGTGGTGTTTGCCGCGCCGGTGCGCAACCGTGCCAACGACGTCGACTTCGTCTACCACCAGAACCCCGATTTCCACTACCTCGCCGGCTACGACGAGCCCGATGCCGTGCTGCTGCTCTTTGCCGAGCCGCGCACCGTGGGCGGCCAGTCGGGCGTTACGGAGGCCCTGTTTACCCAGCCCCGCAACCCCGCCCGCGAGCAGTGGACCGGCCGCCGCCTCGGCGCCGTGGGCACCAAAACCCAGCTCGCCCTGCAATACACCGCCGACGATACCGACTTCGCCGCATCGGGCATTCAATGGGCCGACTTCGATAAAATCCTCTTCGATAACCTACCCACCGATACCCGCGACGACGCCCGCAACCCGGCCGACCTGCACAGCCTGGTGGCCACGTTCCGGCAGCAGGCCGGCGTGCCCGCCGATTATAATTCCGTCCTCAACAGCCTGCGCCACGATGTCCGGCGCTACGGCCCCGCCAACGCCCGCGGCATGGCCGGCTACCTCAACAGCCAGGTGAAGGAAAACGCCGCGCTGGGAGCCGACCCACTCATCCGCGACTACCTCGCCGCCACCACCGACGCGGCCCGCAAAGCCGCCATCGAAGCGCACCCGCCCGGCCGCTTCGACGATGCGCTGCTGGGCAGTAAAATCGGGGACCTGCGCGCCGTCAAAACCCCCGAGGAGTTGGTTTTGCTGCGCCGGGCCGTTCGCATCAGCGCCCAAGGGCAGCGCGAGGTGATGAAGCTGCTGCGCCCCGACATGGGCGAAATGGACGTGCAGGGCCTGCACGAATACGTGTACCGCCGCTGCGGGGCCGAGTTTCAGGGCTACCCCAGCATCGTGGGGGGCGGGGCCAACGGCTGCATCCTACACTACGAAACCAACGACCGCCAGCGCCTCGACAACGACCTGGTGCTGATGGACTGCGGGGCCGAATACCACGGCTACTCCGCCGACGTCACGCGCACCGTGCCGCCCTCTGGCACCTTCAGCCCCGCCCAGCGCCAGATTTACGAGCTGGTACTGGCCGCCCAGGAGGCTGGTTTTGCCGCCTGCCGCCCCGGCGCGCCCTTCGATGCGCCCAACAAAGCCACCCAGGAAGTGGTGGCCGCCGGCCTGCAAAAGCTAGGCATCATCAAAAAAAAGGAAGATTTCCGCAGGTACTACCCGCACGGGGCCAGCCACTACCTGGGCCTCGACGTGCACGACCGCGGCAGCTACGGCCCCTTGCAGGCCGGCAACGTCATCACCGTCGAGCCCGGCATTTATATTCCCGCCGGCTCACCCTGCGACCCCAAATGGTGGAATATCGGCGTGCGCATCGAAGACGACGCCCTGATTACCGCCACCGGCTACGACAACCTCTCGGCCGAAGCCCCCCGCACCATGGCCGACATCGAGCAGCTAATGGCCGAGCCCAGCGCCCTGGAAGGCTTTAAGCTGCCGGATTTAAAGTAGTTGACGGTCGTCGGACAGCGTATTTTATTGAACGCTATGCAGCGCGCAGCGCAGCATCTTTACCGCAGTAAGCAATTAGTTTACTATTGCATTAAAGATGCTTGGCTGCGCGCAGCATGCCGTTCTTTTGTCCTCTTTCCCTCCGTTATGCTTCTCCAACTGAAAGTTGCGGCTCATGCCTTTGGCATTTCCAAAAATCCCCGTACCTTTGCAGTCCTAAATTTTAAAACACATACACCCCCGTCGAGATGGCCAAGAAAGGAAACCGGGTGCAGGTTATCATGGAGTGCACCGAGCATAAAACCTCGGGCCTGCCGGGCACCTCGCGCTACATCACCACCAAGAACCGCAAGAACACCCCCGAGCGCATCGAGCTGAAGAAATTCAACCCGATTATGCGGAAAATGACCGTTCACAAGGAGATTAAATAACCTGAACAATGGCTAAGAAAGTAGTAGCAACGCTGAAAACCGTTGAGAACGCCAAGAACTGGGCGAAAGTAATTCGTGCCGTTAAATCGGAGAAAACCGGTGCTTACACCTTCCGCGAGGAAATGGTGCTGCTCGACAAAGTGCAGGAGTACCTGGCTACCGGCAACAAATAGTCGCGGGCCGCTTCGGCTTCGTTGAAAGTTTAAAAAGTCCCACCTTCGTGGGACTTTTTGCGTGTAGTACCCTGTCATGCTGACGAAGGAAGCATCTTATCACGGCCGCTTTCGTCAGCACCGCCTTTTAATCCGAGCACCGCGAACGTGATAAGATGCTTCGCAAGCTCAGCATGACAGAACCCCCATGGGCCTCTTCGATTTTTTTAAAAAGGACAAGGAAACTCCTGCCCAGCAAGCCTCGCTTGATGCCGGCCTGGAAAAAACCAAAACCAACTTCTTCGAGCAACTGAGTAAGGCCGTGGTGGGCAAAAGCACCGTGGACGAATCGGTGCTCGACGACCTGGAGACTCTGCTCGTGCACGCCGACGTAGGCATCGAAACCACTGTCAAGGTGATTGACCGCATTGAGGCCCGGGTGGCGCGCGACAAGTACGTGAGCACCGGCGAGCTCGACCGCATCCTACGCGAGGAAATCGTGGGGCTGCTGGAGGATAATAAGTCGGGCTCTACGGCCGTGCTCGACCGCGCGGGCAGCACCGGCCAGCCCTTCGTGATTATGGTGGTGGGCGTGAACGGCGTGGGTAAAACCACCACCATTGGCAAGCTGGCGCACCGGTTCCACTCGGCGGGCAAAAAGGTGGTTCTGGGTGCGGCCGACACCTTCCGGGCGGCGGCGGTGGACCAGCTTATCATCTGGGGGCAGCGCGTGGGCGTGCCCGTGGTGAGCCACGGCATGAACACCGACCCCGCGGCCGTGGCCTTCGATGCCGTGCAAAAAGGCGTGGAAATGGGGGCCGATGTCATCATCATCGACACGGCCGGCCGCCTGCACAACAAGGTGAACCTGATGAACGAGCTGAGCAAAATCAAGCGCGTGATGCAGAAGATGATTCCCGACGCGCCGCACGAGGTGCTGCTGGTGCTCGACGGCAGCACTGGCCAAAACGCCTTTCTGCAAGCCAAGGAGTTCACTAAAGCCACCGAAGTCACGGCCCTGGCCATCACCAAGCTCGACGGCACGGCCCGCGGCGGCGTAGTCATCGGCATTTCGGACCAGTTCAGCATTCCGGTGCGCTACGTTGGGGTGGGGGAGAAGATGACCGATTTGCAGCTCTTCGACCGCCACACGTTTGTCAATTCGCTGTTTAAGAAATAAGCGGCGTAAAGTCGCCCAGCCCACGGCCCGCCCCTTCCGGATACTACCGGCCGGGGCGGGCCGTTTACCTTCGTGCCATGAATGAGATTCAAACCTTAGCCGTTGTCGGGGCCGGTACCATGGGGTTGGGCATTGCCCAGCTCGGCGTGCAGCACGGCCTGCCCACGGTGCTGTTCGACCTGAACCCGACGGCCCTCGAAAAGGCGCAGGCTGCCATTGCTGCCGGCCTGGGCAAGCTGGTCGAGAAAAACAAGCTCACGGCCGAATCCCGCGAGGCCGCCCTGGCCCGCCTCACCCTCACTACTGAGCTGGCCGACGTGCGCGCCGACTGCATCATCGAAGCTGTGGTAGAGCGGCTCGATGTGAAGCACCAGCTTTTTAAAGACCTGGCCGCGCTGAATGGCCCGGATACCATTCTGGCTTCCAATACCTCCTCGCTGCCCATTACGCAGCTGGCGGCGCCCATTCCTGGTCCCGAGCGCGTGGTGGGCCTACAAATCTTCAATCCGGCCCCGCTGATGGCGCTGGTAGAAGTCATCAGCGGCGTGGCTACGGCCTAGGCGGTGGCCGACGCCGTGGAGGCCCTGGCCCGCCGCCTGGGCAAAACCCCCGTACGCGCCGCCGATGCGCCGGGCTTCATCGTGAACCGCGTGGCCCGGCACTACTATGTGGAAAGCCTGAAAGTGGTGGAGGAAAACGTGGTCCCTTTCGAGGTGGTGGACGAGTTGCTCGAAGCCAGCGGATTTAAAATGGGCCCCTTCCGGTTGATGGACCTGATTGGCGTGGACACCAACTTCTCGGTGACCAGCGCCATGTTCGCCTCGTTTCATCAGGACGGTAAGTTTCGGCCCAGCCGCATTCAGCAGCAGAAGGTCGATGCCGGCCACCACGGCCGCAAAACCGGCCGTGGTTTTTATTCTTATTAAGCTCTTTCGCTATGCGCTCGTTGGTTGTCAGTTCGTGGGTTGGTCGGATGGGATTGGGGTTGGTATCGGCTAGTCTGATAAGCGCCTGCGGCAGTAAAAGCGACGCCCAGCCCCAGATTCCCTATGCCCCGGTGAACCTCAGCCTGAGCCTGGCGGCCCAGGAGTACGCCGCCCTGCGCTTCGATAATGGGGCTGTAACCATCCCGGCCAAAGGCCCGGCCGGCAATGGCGGCGTGAAGGGCGTGATTGTCGTGCGCCAGAGCGCGGGTATCTTTCTGGCCTTCGAGCGCAACTGCCCCTACCAGCCTTACGATGCCTGCTCCACCGTGTCACTCGACCGCAATTCGAAGCAGTTTATGCGCGATTCATGCTGCACCTCGCAATTTGACCTCAAAGGCAAGGTGACGGGTGGGCCGGCTCCGCTGCCGCTTAAGCAGTACAGTGTCAGCGTACAAGGCAATCTGCTCAGCATTGCAAACTGAAATCGTACAGAAATTTTTGAAAAAAACCTGCGGCAAGCTTGTGTATCTTCAAAAGGAGGTTGTAGATTTGCACTCCGAAACAACAACCGGGGTTTCGGCTAGAAAAAGCTTCCTTAGCTCAGCCGGTTAGAGCATCTGACTGTTAATCAGAGGGTCCCTGGTTCGAGCCCAGGAGGGAGCGCTAAAAGGCCTCTAGCACTAGTGCTAGAGGCCTTTTTTAATTATTGCCCCCGGTTTTGCCCCCGGTTGAGTGTTTTATAGGTACAGTTTCGCTGTTCTATACTCCCCTCATGGCCTCGGCTGCTTCGTCGGCCTCTCCCATGGCCAGATACTAACTCACGTCAGATGTGTGGGAAAGGGTACCGTGCCGGTGGATATTGAGCACGCGCCCACGGATGAGCAGTCGAATTTTGGAGAGGAGCAGTAGTAGGAGTGATAAAGGAGAGAAAGTAACGTCGCGTTCAGCCTATCCATAATTAACTTACTCTTAGAAAATTCTACCCACATGAAACCACTAGCCGAACACCGAGCGAAGCTGAAGCAAATAATCGATTACGCATTCTATTACGGGCTTGGAGCCATGCAGCGGAATGGCGACCCTCAACCCTCTGTCGAATGGTCCGCGGAAACCTTTCAGCATTTTTACGAGAAGTGCAACGAAGGTTATAAGAAAGCGCAGGAGCTGCTAATCGAAGAGCGAATAGCTTATCAGCAACAGCTTCGCGACGCCACGAGCCGGCAGAAAAAAGCCCGTGGACTACGCTTAAAGAACGACGCGGAGGCAATTGGCATCGAGATGGCGACATTGGAAGTTAGGTTGTCAGTTCTTTCACACGTAGCAGATGGCATCGCTTGGACCTTACTCGGGGGGCAACTGCATTTGGTTCGCCGGCTGCACATGCAGGAGACCGAATCAAAATTTCTTGACACATCGAACATCGCTCATGCTGTCCAGGAAGCAGAAAAAATAAACGCCAACTCCCTCGATTTCGCGTTGCTCGCCGACCTTACGGGTGCCGTGCAGATAGGCGACTTATTGGTGCGTCACCCCCATTCCATTGAAATAATCGAGTTAAAGGAAGGCGGCGTAAATGACAAGATTATCGAGCTATTCGACGCCACTGAACACACGGGCAAGAGTTTAGCGGAAGTAGACTTGAGTGGGTTTGACGCTAAAACCGTATCACAAGCGCGGCGAATGATGCGGCAGCGGGAAAGGAAAGTGAATGCAGAAGGCATCATGAGTAACGACGTAGGCATTGACCCAGTCACGAAACTTCCCATCACCGTGAGTACCCCACTCATCATGACGGAAAACTACTACAGCGAACTGCTGGCCCTGCGTGAAAAATTGCAGAATGGCACGTCCGCTTACATCTGCATTGAGGGCTGCTTGCATATTGGCATGTATCGCGGCGAGAGCATCCCTACGGTTGCTCCAGCTGCTGTTAAGTTCGTCGTAGAGCAAGCAACTGAGAACTACATCTTAATCGATTGGGCAACCATCACCGACCAAGTTTCCGAACCTATATTCGCCAAGTCCTTCGACACAGATTTCATACTCGACTTCTTGACCGGTCAAATAAAGGTCATCATGGCCCTTGACATTGATGCTTTGATGTATACGTTCAATGTTTTCGGCTTGCAGGCCGATTGGATGACGACGAAGGAGACAATGAAGTTTAAGGAGGGCGGATTAGGCAAGCAGATTATTGAGTTCAAGAACAAAGGTGTAAAGCTGACGTTACCAAATGAACTTGATAGAATGGGCGCGCTGAGCAGAGGAATTGTCTCGAAGATATTATATGACAATATTTTGCCTAGCAACATAGCATTAAGCATGTTGAATTCGGACCGCCCTAAACTGCCAGATATTGATGACAAAGCGTAAGCGATAAGAAAATCTGCTGCGACAGTAGCAGTAAAGCTGATAAAGAAGCACATTGCCAAAATCCCCCTTTACTTAGCGCCCCAAACCTGTATATATGGGTTTGGGGCGTTTCCTTTTCACTCTAAGGGTCTACCAGCCTAGCAGAAGCCATAACACCGCTGCATGCCGGCTATATCCCCGCAATCCATTTTCATGGAGCCAATCAATATTGTGCCCTACCGTGAACGGCTACGCACGCTGCTCATCCTATACTTCTTCTCCGAGCCCTACAGCAACGCGCTTACACCAACGCTGGCCTGCTCGTTTCATTCAGAAGTAAAAATCCAGAAGATAGATTTTCTCATCCGCTACCCCAGCTACTTGGGCTACGAGCTGCTGCGCCGTTATGAGCAAGACGGCTACCCGGACCGGGATACCGCCGAGAGCATCGTCCGCGCCATTTTCGCCGACGAGGAGCCCCGCCTGCGGACCGACGACATGAAGCGCTTCTTCTACGGTGCCTATGAAGAGCTCGACGATATCATCGCCTACCTCAAATCCCGGGGGCTGGTAGAAATGCAAAGCCAAAAGAACGCCGCCCTACGCGACACACAGAAGGTGTATTACCTCACTGATTTCGCCGTGGAGCGCATTAAGAACGGCTTGGCGCAGGTGCCGGCGGCGCAGTGGTATTTCGACCGCTGCGGCCTGATTAAAACCTACCTGGGCGACCTAAGCGGCAGCGAACTGAAGGCACTGCAATACGAGGTTGACACTTACAAAACCACGGCCTGGCACGACTACATCGCCGACATTGAGCAAGAAACCAAGGATAAATTTTTCACCCTTTTCGGCTACTCCCTATGAGCGCTGCTGCTGATTTCGCTACCCTCATCGACCGGGTGCTGACCCGAGTCGGTGCTGCCACCAGCCGCGCCGAGCTGGAGGAATTGTTTTTCCTGGACGAGGAGGCCTACGGGCGCGACGACCCGCGCTCGGTGGGCAAGCGTCTGCTCATCCACACGGTCGAATTCTCCGGCATTAAGACCGGCGGTCAGGCCTTCCATTACCAGAAGACGCTGCATTCGGGCCTGAACCTTTGGGTGGGCGATAACCTCGTGGGCAAGTCCTCCGTCTTCAAAGTCATCAAGTTTGCCATTGCCGGGCGCAACTCCCTTTCCATAGATGTGAGCAGCTGGTTGCGGGAAATATGGGTAGAATTTTCGATAGGCGCGCAAAACTTTACCTCGCACATTTACAAAAAAGAGGGTGACCGCAACTTCGCCTTTTCCCTTTACAACGCTTCTCGGGAGACCCTGGCTGACTACGACGAGGAAGAGTCCAATGCGGTACGCAGGTTCCACGGCGGAGTGGGCAATTACGAGGAATTCATGGAAACGCTTTTTTTCGAAGAGTTCAACTACTACCGGATGCTCCGGACGCAGAAGAGCTCTAAGAAAGACAGTACCAAACTATCCGATGCCAAAGTCAGCTGGAATACCTGCTTCAAAGCTGTGTACTTGGAAGCCCAGGACTACCGCTCCCTCATGATGGGCGGCCAGGCCGAGCTAGTGCTTCAGATGTTGCTGGGCCTATCCTTCTCGTATCCCATCAACCGCCTCAAAGTAAAACAGGACCACTTGCTCAGCGAGCTCGGCCTGCTCGGCAAGCCTGCTCCCGTAACGGGCGATGCCGAAAACTACCGCAAAACCAAAACAAAGCTGGACGACGTTGCCAGGCAAATTGCGCAGTTGAATGCGATAGCAGAAAAAGCGAACAAACCTGGCAACGAGGAGGAGAAACGCCTTGAAACCGCCAATAACAGGTATCGGGCAGCTGTTGAACTGCACGGCCAGCTTTCCATTACCGTTGCTGAGTTGCAGGCCAAGAAGGACGATTTGGAGAAGAAAGTGTAGCCTTCCCCATAAAGTGAGCCAGTCAAAAATAGAGAGAAGCAGTAACTTTTCACTTCTTCTATTTTTGACTGTTTATGAAAAAAAGCCGCTTCAGCGAAGCCCAGATTCTGGGCATTTTGCGCCAACAGGACCAGG
>JANNDE010000065.1:0-2133 GCA_031387395.1 Hymenobacter sp. | reverse complement strand
CCGACTTCGTGCACACCCGCCTCACCCACAGCCTCGAAACCGCCTGCGTGGGCCGCTCCCTGGGCCGTCTTGGAGGCCGGCTGCTGCTCGAAGAAACCGAGGGCCTTGCCGAGAGTCTGCCTCACCTCGATTCCGACTTCGGCGACATCGTGGCCGCCGCCTGCCTGGCCCACGACATCGGCAACCCGCCCTTCGGCCACTCCGGCGAAGATGCCATCTCGGCCTACTTCGCCAGCCGCGCGGCCGAGCGGTTCATCACCGGCCTCAGCGCCGCCGAGCAGGCCGACCTGCAGCACTTCGAAGGCAACGCCGCCGGCTTCCGCATCCTCACCCACACCTACCCGGCGCTCAGCAGCGGCTCGGGCGGGCTGGGCCTCACCTACGCCACGCTGGGCGCGTTTACCAAGTACCCGCGCCCGTCGGTCATCGACGAATCGAAGAAGCAAAACGGGGCCAGCGAAAAGAAGTACGGCCACTTTCAGGCCGAAAACCCGCGCTTCAAGCTGGTGGCCGAGGAGCTGGGCCTGCAGGCCAAGGACGCGCCCGCCGGTTTCTACCACCGCCACCCGCTGGCCTTCCTGGTCGAAGCCGCCGATGACATCTGCTACCGCATCATCGACTTTGAAGACGGCCTCAAGCTCGGCCTCATCGACCACGAGCGCGGCCTGAAGCTCATGCGCGAGCTGCGCGCCGCCGCTCCCAACGCCCGCCCTAGAAGCAGCGGCAGCAGCGGCCTGGAATGGCGCGACTGGCAGGAGGAGCTGGGCTACCTGCGCGCCACGCTCATCGGCCAGCTGGTGGATGAAACCGCCACCCGCTTTGCCGGGCACGCGCCCGCCATCCTGGCCGGCACCTACGATGCTTCGCTCGTGAAGGAGCTCACCGGCTACGAGTTTCTGGCCGAAATCCAGCGGCTAAGCGTTGACAAGCTCTACCGCTCGCGCCCGGTGCTCGAAATTGAAGCCGCCGGCTTCGAGGTACTGGGCGGCCTGCTCGATGCCTTCCTCGCCGCCATCTTCGACTCGAAAAGCAACCACCGCTCCCGCAAGCTGCTCGATTTGCTGCCCAACCAGTTTCGCGCCATCGGCCCACAGGCCGGGGCCTCCGCCTACGAACAGATTCTACTCCTCACCGACTACGTAGCCGGCATGACCGACCAGCACGCGCTCAGCCTGTACAAGACAATTAAAGGAATCGAGCTGCCGAAGGGATTCTAGACCACTGATTAGCGCGGATTTTAGCGGATTTAACGGATTTTGTAGGCGGCTTCCGCTCAGCAGAAAGTCAAAAAGGCTTACCCGATGGCAAGCCTTTTTCGATGTCAATCGTTTACAAAATCCGTGAAATCCGCTTAAATCCGCGCTCATCAGTGATATGCAGTGCCACCAGGTTCGCCAACAACGCCTCCAGCAGCTTGCGGCCTTTCCATACCGATTTTAATTTGGCGTGAATCTGCTCGGCGGTCTGCACGAATTCCTGCTCTTCGGCCTGCTCGTGGTTTTCGTCGGCCATGAGCTGCTCCACCATGGGCACCGTCATTTCGGGGTGAAACTGCAGGCCGATAACACCATCGCCCCATACGAAACCCTGCGTAGCCGTGGCGGCCGACATGCCCACCCGCACAGCGCCCGGCGGCACCGTAAACGTGTCGACGTGCCAGTGCAATACGGCCGCCTTCTCGGGCCACCCGCGCAGCAGCGGGTGCTCCAGAGCCTTGGCCGAGAACCGCACCGTCCAGAACCCGATTTCGGGTGCGTGGTTGGGCCGCACCTCGCCACCCAGCGCCTCGGCCACCAACTGCGCCCCCAGGCAAATGGCCAGCGTGATTTTGCCCGCCCGCAGCGCTTCGCCGATGAAGACTTTCTCCTCGCGCAGCCAGGGCATGTTGTCCTCGTCGTGCACGCTCATGGCCCCACCCAACAGCAGCAACGCATCGAAATCGGCCAGCGCCGGAAACTGCAGGTTTGGCTCAAACAGCTTCGTGATGGTGAGGGCATGGCCGTGCGCGGCCAGCCACTCGGCCGCGTGGCCGGGGCCTTCGTGGGGCATGTGTTGGAGGCAGAGCCAGCGCATGTTTTCGTCGGGTTAGTATGGTGATATAGAACGTCATGCTGAGCGCAGCCGAAGCATCTC
>JANNDE010000779.1:0-1996 GCA_031387395.1 Hymenobacter sp. | reverse complement strand
GAATGACTTCGGAATGTCATGTCGAGCGCAGCCGAGGCATCTCGCTCGCTTCGTTGCAATCGTCGTGATTACTGCCGCACGCGAGATGCCTCGGCTCCGCTCGGCATGACGTTCTGGCAAAGCCGTTCAATTAGCCGATTTTCCGCGCCGTGTTAATCACGTTTACGCCATTGAACCGCGTGGTGCTGCTGCCGTGGCTCACCGCCGAAACCTGGCTGGGCTGGCCCTTGCCATCGAAGAAGGAGCCGAACAGGCGGTAGTCGGATTCGTCGCAAATCGCGGCGCAGGAGTTCCAGAATTCCTGGGTGTTGGCCTGATAGGCCACGTCTTCCAGCATGCCGGTAATTTGGCCTTTCTCGATGGCGTAGAACACCTGCCCGCCGAACTGGAAATTATAGCGCTGCTGGTCGATGGAGTAGGAGCCGCGCCCAGCGATGTAAATGCCCTTGTCGACATTCTTAATCATCTCGTCCACGCTCAGCTTGGCTTTGCCGGGCTGCAGGCTCACGTTGGGCATGCGCTGGAATTGCACCGAATCCCAGGAATCGGCGTAGCAGCAGCCGTCCGATTCGGTCTGGCCCACGATGTGGGCCTGGTCGCGGATTTTCTCGTAGTTCACCAGCTGGCCGTCCTTGATGAGGTCCCAGCGCTTGGTTTGCACGCCCTCGTCGTCGTAGCCCACGGCGCCCAGCGAGCCGGGCTGCAGCTTGTCGGCCACGATGTTCACCAGCTTCGAGCCGTAGGGAATCTGCTTGGCCTTCCACTCCAACGTCGCAAACGAAGTGCCCGCGTAGTTGGCTTCGTAGCCCAGCACGCGGTCCAGTTCCAGTGGGTGGCCCACGCTCTCGTGAATGGTGAGGCCCAAGTGGTTGGGGTCGAGCACGAGGTCGTATTTGCCGGCGGTTACCGACTTGGCCGTGAGCTTTTCCTTCACCTGCCGGGCGGCCAGGGCGGCATCTTCCAGCATGTCGTAGCTGTTGCGGTAGCCGATGAGGCCGGTGCCCGCCGCGCCCGGAATCTTATCGGCGGCCTGGGGCGTGAGGTACTCGTAGCCGAGGCCCATGGGCGCGCTCAGCGCATCGCGCGAGCGGAACTTGCCGCTACTGCGGTCGATGCCCGTGACCGAAAACGTGGGCCAGATGCGGTGCACGTCCTGGTCGATATAGGAGCCGTCGGTGCTGGCGAAATACTTCTGCTCGTTGATTTGGAACAGGGAGGAGTTCACGAAGCTCGCGCCGTTATCGGTGGCTTTCGCGTTGGCCGCCAGCAGCAATTCCACCTTCTGGGCCATCGGCACTTCGAAGGCGTTTTGCTTGATGGGCGTGCGCCAGCTCACTTCGCCGTAGCCCTTTTGTGGGGCCAGCTGCACCTTCTCTTTCTGCACTTTCGAGTTGGCTTTGGCGATGGCCACGGCCAGCTGGGCCGCTTTGGCGAGGCCGGCTTCGGTCACCACGTTGGTGGCGGCGAAGCCCCAGGTGCCGTTGGCCAGCACCCGCACACCACCACCGAAGCTCTCGCCGCTGGCGATATTCTGCACCTGCTTCTCGCGGGTGAAAATGCTCTGGTTGAGGTAGCGGCCAATGCGCACGTCGGCGTAGCTGGCCCCGGCGGTTTTGGCCGCGTTCAGGGCCGCGTCGGCGAGGCGTTTTTTCTGGGTGGGGTCGAGGCCGGGCTCGAGCAGGCGGGCGGCATCCACGGGCGTGCCGCCGAGGCTGGGGAAGTTGGGCAGGAACAGGGCCCCGGCGGCCAGGCCGGAGAGTCCTACAAAGTCGCGTCTTTTCAAAAGAGGGTAGGGGTTAGGGTGATGCGGAAGGCAGATTTGTAAAGATGGGACGAAATCTTAATCAAAAAGACAGATAGGAAAGTCGAACGTTGCAAGGATGTAGCGTGGACTCTGCGAGTCCGCGCCGGAAAGGATGCGTCTGTCCGTTCCCCAGTATCTTTCCATCAACTTCACCCTTCCCACCCAGGCGCGGACTCGCAGAGTCCACGCTAC
>JANNDE010000778.1:0-7378 GCA_031387395.1 Hymenobacter sp. | reverse complement strand
TTTTCAACTTTTAACTCTCAGCTTTTAACTCCATTTTCAACCCATCAGCAGCTGCGCGAAGTCGCGCTTGCTGGCCGGGTAGCGGTTGAACGTACCCAGGCCGCGCGCCACGGCCACGTCGTCGTGGCCGGCTTTCACGCGGTATACCACGCAGCTGCTCACCACCAGCGAATTGCCACTGTGGTCGACGGTGCCGCGGGCTACCAGCTCGTCGTGCAGGTGCACGGCGTGCAGGTAGTTCATCTTGAACTCGACGGTGGACACCAGCTCCATTTTGGTGAAGGCCAGCGAGAGGGCGGCCGCGCCGAGGGCGGCATCCATCAGGCCGGCCAGCACGCCGCCGTGGCAGGTGTTGGGGGAAGAGAGGTGCTGCTCGCGGATGGTCATGCGGTACTCGACCTGGCCGGGGGTGCTCACCGAGAGTTCCATGCCATTGGTGCGGCCGTAGTGGTTCATCTGGTTGTAGGCGGCCACCATGGTAGCGAGGTCGGGGAGGAAAGGGGCTTGGTCGGACATGGGAGACGGGAGGAATTACGCCGGCAAGTTTGCCGGAAAATTTGCTTCATTTGTCACCGACGGCATTTTTCGCTACTGAAAATCGGGCGTTTCACCCTTTGCCCGCTCCCGCCATGTCCACGCAGCCGCTCACGTTCGCCGATTTTTGCCCGCGCTACCTGCGCGAGCACAGCCGGCGGGGCACACGGGTGCTGCACTTTGCGGGCACCACGCTCTTCATCATCTGCCTGGCCATGCTGGCGCGCACCGGCAACTGGAGCTGGCTGGCGGCGGGTGTGGTGGCGGCCTACGGCTTCGCCTGGGTGGGCCATTTCTTTGTGGAGCACAACCGGCCGGCCACGTTTCAGCACCCCTGGTATTCGCTGCTGGGCGATTTTCGGATGTATTTCGACCTTTGGCGCGGCCGCGAGAAGTTCTAAAGCTGCTTCCGCATCAGGAAATGCTGGATTTTACCAAACAGCAGGTGCGAAGGCTCAACCACCGCGTAGCCCAGCTTCTCATAAAAACCTACTGCGGCCTCGCGGGAGTGCAGCACGATGTCGCGGATGCCAGCTAACTGGGCCTGTTTCTCCAGATACGCCACCACGCGCTGGCCCAGGCCGGTGCCCGCCGCTTCGGGGGCCACGGCCATGAAGCGAATCTGGCCCTGTGCGGAGCCGGTGGGCTGCAGCATGCCCACGGCCAGGGCCTCGGGCGGGCCGGCAGCTTCGGCCAGCAGCAGCGCGTGGATGGTACCGGGCTCGTCGTCGGCCGGCACGCGTTCCGAGCCGGGGGGCTGCTGCCAGGGCTGGCGCAGCACGGCGTAGCGCAACTTGTAGTAGGCGGCCCATTCGGCGGGCGTGTGGGGCGGCTGGATGGCGGCGGCAGGGTTCATGAGCGAAACGTGAAGCGGGAGCGCAACCAGGGCCGGGGCAGGCTATTACCTTTGCGGCCCGGCCAACTCCGGTTTATCTTCTCAAAACTACGCCCCACCCGCCATGGCATCCTTCGACATCGTGAGCAAAGTTGACCCGCAAACCCTCGAAAACGCGGTAAACACGGCTCAAAAAGAACTCCTGACCCGCTACGACCTGCGCGACACCAAAGGCGGCATCGAACTCAACAAAAAGGACAATACCATCCTGCTATCCTCCGAAAACTCGATGCGCGTGAAGGCGCTCGAAGACATCCTGCTCGGCCGCGTGGTGAAGCAGGGCATCGATGGCACCAGCCTCGACTTCTCGGCCGATGAGCAGCCCAGCGGCCAGCTTATCAAGAAAACCATCAAGGTGCGCGCTGGCGTGGATAAGGAGTTCGGCCGCAAAATCATCAAAGCCATTAAGGATGCCAAGGTGAAGGTGGAAGCCCAGATGCAGGACGACCAGGTGCGCGTGTCGGCCAAGAAAATCGACGATTTGCAGGCCGCCATTGCCGTGCTGCGCAAGGCCGATATCGGCCTGCCGCTGCAGTTCGTGAATATGAAAAGCTAACGCTGCGCTTAATGAGGAATAAAGAATGAGGAATGAAGAATTGCTTCACCCTGATTCATCAGTAGTAATTCCTCATTCTTCATTCCTCAATTCTTCATTCAAAAAAAGTGTACGATTTTTCGGCCTTTGCCCACCCCGCTACCTGGGTTAGCTTGCTCACCCTCACGTTCATGGAAATCGTGTTGGGCATCGACAACATTATCTTTATCTCCATCGTCGTGAACCGGCTGGCGAAGGAGCAGCAAGCGCGGGGCCGCACCATCGGCCTGCTGCTGGCGCTGCTGTTTCGCATCGGCTTGCTGCTGAGCATCTCCTGGATTGTGAGCCTGCGCACGGCGCTATTCACCATCAATATCCCGGACATGGTGGACCATTTTGGCGTAACCGGGCGCGACCTGATTCTGCTGGCCGGCGGCCTGTTCCTGATGTACAAGAGTACCACCGAGATTCATACCAAGCTGCAGGGCGAGGAGGAAGAGGAGGGCATCGGCGGCAAGGGCGTTTCGATGCTGAGCATCATCCTCCAAATCGTGGTCATTGATATCGTGTTCAGCTTCGACTCCATCCTCACCGCCGTGGGCCTCGTCGACAACGTGCTGGTGATGATTGCGGCCGTCATCTGCGCCATGGGCATCATGCTGAGCTTTAGTGGGGTGGTGGCCAACTTCGTGAACAACAACCCTACCATCAAGATGCTGGCGCTGTCCTTCCTCATCATGATTGGCTTTATGCTGGTGATGGAAGCCGCGCACAAGGAAGTGGAAAAAGGCTACCTCTACTTCGCCATGGCCTTCTCGCTGATTGTGGAGCTGCTGAACCTGCGCCTGCGCAAAAAGACCAAGCCGGTGCAGCTGCGCGACTCGCAGTACGACTAGCGGGTAGCCCCAACGGGGCAACATACCGGTAGAAAAACGAGCTTCCGGGAAAATCAAAGCCCCATCGGGGCGACACTCGCCTAACGAGTATCACCCCGATGGGGCTTTTTACGGTTCTACATCGTTGATTTATAGCAACATGTTGCCCCGCTGGTGCTTAGATTAACTGGCCAATTCTGCCAATCCTACAATTTGGTTAGCCTGGTCGAGCACCCGGCGCAGGGCCATTTCCAGCAGGCGGCGGTTTAGCTCGGCGCGCTGGGGGCGGTAGAAAGCATATTCTTCGGCGGTGAACTGGCCGGTTATCAGGCCTACCACGGTGTAGCGCAGCTTGGTGTTGCGGCCCAGCAGCTCGGCGAGCTGGTGGTGCTGGTCGGTGGGGCGCAGGGTGATGTGGTGGTCGCGCACGAAATCGGCCATTACGGCCAGCAGCAGGTCGTTTTGCAGCTTGAGCACCGGGCGCAGCGTGGCGTGCAGGAAAGCTCCTACGGTATCGGCCGCATCGGTGATTTCGGTGGGCACGAGGGGGCGTAGGGCAAGTATGGCCGCATCGGGCCGGGAAAATTCAGGAGCGGGCATAGCAGGCGAAAGCAGGGGAACCGGCTGGCCGGGCAATGGTTGCCGCCCCCTCATTGCGGGGCGCGGCGGGCGCGTGCAACGCGCCTCTACACCACGCCCAGCTTCATCAGCGCGTCCCAGAGCACCACCCCGGCGGCCACGCCCACGTTCAGCGAATGCTTGGTGCCAAATTGGGGAATTTCCACGGCCAGGTCGCACAGGGCCAGCACGGCATCGTCGACCCCAAAAACTTCGTTGCCCAGCACCAGGGCCAGCGGCCGGCCGGGCTCGGGCCGGAACTGCGGCAGGGGCACACTACCGGTAGTTTGCTCCACGGCGGCAATCTGGTAGCCAGCGGCCTTCAGAGCCGCCAACGCTTCGACCGTTTCGGCGGCGTATTCCCAGGCCATCGACTCCTCGCTGCCCAGCGCGGTTTTGGTGATTTCGCGGTGCGGTGGGCGCGGCGTGATGCCACAGAGCCAGATTTTTTCCAGCGCGAAGGCATCGGCCGTGCGGAATATCGCTCCCACGTTGTGCATGCTGCGCACGTTGTCGAGCACCAAAACCACGGGGCTTTTGGGCGTACTTTTGAAGTCATCTACGGCCAGCCGGTTTAGCTCGGCCATGGTAAGTTTTCGCATCGGGCAAAGGTACCGGTAGGAACGCGCCATGGCGCGTTCGACGTTTGCACGATGCCCTGATGACCCCTGCCAAAAACCGGCGACGGTCCTGATTATTCCAACGATTGAACGCGCCGTGGTGCGTTCCTACCAGTTTTTACCTTGCCTGCACCCAAAAAAGAATTCGTCATCAAGTCCGTCGGCCCCGACCACTTCACCGTACCCATTCCGGCCGTGACCGAAACGCCGCTGATGAAGCAGTACTACCAGCTCAAGCAGCAGCATCCGGGCGCGGTGCTCCTGTTTCGGGTGGGCGATTTTTACGAGACGTTTGGCGAGGATGCCGTCACGGCCAGCCGCATTCTCGACATCACGCTCACCAAGCGCGGCGCCGGCAGCAGCAGCGAAGTGGCCCTGGCCGGCTTCCCGCACCACTCCCTCGACAACTACCTGCCCAAGCTGGTGCGCGCCGGCCAGCGCGTGGCCATCTGCGACCAGCTCGAAAACCCCAAGGAGGCCAAAGGGTTGGTGAAGCGCGGCATTACCGAGCTCGTGACGCCCGGCGTGAGCATGCACGACAACGTGCTCGAGCGGCGTAGCAACAACTACCTGGCCGCCATTCACTTCGGCAAAGCGGAAGCCGGCATTTCCTTCCTCGATATCAGCACCGGCGAGTTTCTGGCCGCGCAGGGCACGCTCGATTACTTGGGCAAGCTGCTTCAGAATTTCAGTCCCGCCGAAATCCTGTTCTGCAAGAAAAGCCGGGGCGAGTTCGAGCAGCATTTTGGCCCCGACTACTGCACCTATGCGCTCGATGAATGGGTTTTTGGGGCCGACTACGCCCACGACATCCTCACCCGCCACTTCCGCACCACCTCGCTGAAAGGCTTCGGGGTAGACAACCTGAAGGAGGGCGTGATTGCGGCCGGCTGCATCATGCACTACCTGGCCGAAACCAAGCACACCGACATCCAGCACATCGCCAGCCTCGGCCGGCTGGAGGAGGATAAGTACGTGTGGCTCGACCGCTTCACGGTGCGCAACCTGGAGCTGGTGCACGCCCAGCATCCCGGCGGCGTGCCCCTCATCGACGTGCTCGACCAGACCCTGACGCCCATGGGTGCCCGCCTGCTGCGCAAGTGGATAGTGCTGCCCCTGAAGGAAGTAAGCCAGATTCAGCGCCGCCTCGATACCGTAGCCGCCCTGGTGGCCGATGAGGAATTGCTCGGTGACCTCACCCAGCACCTGCGCCAAATCAACGACCTAGAGCGCCTGATTTCCAAAGTGGCCGTGCGCCGCGTGAACCCGCGTGAGTTGCTGCAGCTGGCCCGCGCCCTCGAAGCCGTGGCGCCCATGCGCGAGCGGCTGGCCGCTTCCGGCGTGCGCGCCCTCGTGAAGCTGGCCGAGCAGCTCAACCCCTGCGCCAACCTGCGCCAGGAAATCTTCGCTAAAATTAAGCCCGACGCGCCCATTCTCACCAACCAGGGCGGCGTGCTGAACATGGGCATTGATGCCGAGCTGGATGAGCTGCGCGCCCTGGCCTTTTCGGGCAAGGATTTCCTGCTGCAGCTCCAAATGCGCGAGCAGCGCAATACCGGCATCTCGTCGCTCAAAGTGGCGTACAACAAGGTATTTGGCTATTACCTGGAAGTGACTAACGCCCATAAGGACAAGGTGCCCGCCGAGTGGATTCGCAAGCAGACGCTGGTGAACGCCGAGCGCTACGTGACCGAGGAGCTGAAAACCTACGAGGAAAAAATTCTCAACGCCGAGGAAAAGCTCTTCGTCATTGAGCAGCGCATCTACAACGACTTGGTGCTGGCCGCGCTCGATTTCGTGCCTCAGATTCAGCAGAATGCCCGCGCCATTGGCGTGATGGACTGCCTGGCCAGCTTCGCCCTCACGGCCCGGCAACAGCGCTACGTGCAGCCCGTGGTGAACGACGGCACCCTGCTCGACATCAAAGCCGGCCGCCACCCGGTGATTGAGCGTCAGCTGCCGCCCGGCGAAAGCTACATCCCCAACGACATCTGCCTCGACCAGGATGAGCAGCAGATTGTGGTGATAACCGGCCCCAACATGGCCGGCAAATCGGCCCTGCTGCGCCAGACGGCCCTCATCGTGCTGCTGGCCCAAATAGGGTCATTCGTGCCCGCCGAGGCCGCCATCATCGGCATCATCGACAAGATTTTCACTCGCGTCGGGGCCTCCGACAACTTGAGCAAGGGCGAAAGCACGTTCATGGTGGAGATGACCGAAACCGCCTCCATCCTCAACAACCTCTCCGACCGCAGCCTCGTGCTGATGGACGAAATCGGGCGCGGCACCAGCACCTACGACGGCATCAGCATTGCCTGGGCCATCGTGGAGCACCTGCATAACAACCCCCGCGCCAAGGCCAAAACCCTGTTTGCCACCCACTATCACGAGCTCAACCAGCTGGCCGACGACTGCCCCCGCGTCCGCAACTACAACGTGGCCGTGAAGGAAGCCGACGGCCGCATCCTGTTCCTGCGCAAGCTGCAGCCTGGCGGCTCCGAGCACAGCTTCGGCATCCACGTGGCGCGGCTGGCCGGCATGCCTACCAGCGTGGTGCTACGGGCCAACGAAATCATGCACCACCTCGAAGTGGAGCGGGCCAGCGCCGGGGCCGAGGACAACGTGCCCACCGAGTTCGACGACGTGCGGGCGGGCATCGACCCCAATGGCAGCGCCAGCCGCGCCGATATTGCCGTGCCGCCGGCCCAGTTGCCCGCTCAGCCCCGGCCCCGCGCCACTACGGCCGTAGCCACCGCGCCGCGCGCCCAGCTCAGCATCTTCGAGCCCAGCGACCCGGCCCTGGAGCGTATCCGCGAGCTGCTCCAGCACCTCGATGTGAACACGCTCACGCCCATTGAAGCGCTGATGAAGCTGAACGAATTGAAACTGACATTAGAAAAAAATTAACTTTTTAGCCCTGAAAATGAAGCAGAAAGCCCTCTGAGACGAGAATTTCCATGCCGGGTACTTGCATCTCCAAAAAAGACCCTTACCTTTGTCGCACCATTCAGCACAACGAAAATTGTTCTGAACCTCCTGCGAGAGTAGCTCAGTTGGTAGAGCGCGACCTTGCCAAGGTCGAGGTCGCGAGTTCGAACCTCGTCTCCCGCTCCATAGTTCGAAAAAAGACGTTGCTGTTCAGTAACGTCTTTTTTGTTTTGGGGCTTAGGAAGCAAACCACTTGGTCAACCAGCTAAGCATTGGTTGCAAATCACTGAAATACAATCATTAAAAGCTTTTAAAGAAAGTGCTTTACATGGCATGAACGAACTGAAAACTTATTTGCTTATAAGTGCATGTT
>JANNDE010000773.1:0-2367 GCA_031387395.1 Hymenobacter sp. | reverse complement strand
ACGCGGCTCGCGCCGGCCTGGTTGGCAGTGGCGATTACCTGCGCCTTTTCCGCCGCCGAGCCCACCGTGCCCGAGAGATGCACCACCCGGTCATAGGTCCTAATCTCGACCAGCGCACTGTGCACGCGGATGTCCCAGTCCAGCAGCTCGCGAATTTGGGTGGTGATTTCGTCATCGGAGTTCTGCACTTCGCCCCATTGAATCATCAGGTCGTCGGTGTGCAGGCGGCGCACGCCCTTCACGCCGCGCACCACGCGCAGCACCAGCTGCTTCTCGGCCCAGGACTGCACCATGCCGGTCACAGTCACCACGCCATCGGCGGCGCGGGCCTGCACGTTGTAGTCAGTGGTGGCCGGGTCGTCGGCGAGGGCCAGGGCGAGGTGGCGGTTCAACTCCTCGTCGGGCACATCGGGCGTGCTGATGAGCAGTTCGTTGACTACGCCGCGTACCCCGCGCACAAGCAGCGTAATTTCCTCGGCCCGCTCCCGCGCCAGCAAGTTGTCGGTGATGCCGGTGAGCTGCACGATGCCCTCGTGGGTGCTCACGTCAATCAGGTGCGCGGGCACACCCTTTTTGGTCAGGAAGAACAGCTCGACGGCGGCCGTGATGGCGGCGTCGCTGACGTGTTCCGCCGTAGCGGGCTGGGGGTCGTAATCAAGCGTTTGCATGAGAAAGAACGAAATGGGATGAGGGGGATAAAAGCAGCCAATGGCCAGCCCACGGCGAGCCGAATCGCGGCAGTAAAAGTCGATGTTTGTCAGCAGCAGCCCTTTGATAGTAACGGGCTCCTTAGATGACATTTGTCAAGCAGCTCACCCGCCTGGGGCACGGCCGCCGGCCGGCGATGGGGCCGCGCCCTCACACGCCATGAACCCGCCCTCGGTGGGCAGCCGGCCAGGGTGAGACTGGTGGTGCACCCCGGGGGCGGGCTCGTTGGGTGGGTGGCCGCAGCGGGCCTACAGGGCGTTCAACAGCTTCACAATTTGACGCTTGCGCTTGCCCAGCTTGGCTTGCAGGCGGCTCACCAGCTCGTGGCCCTTGCCTTCCACGTAGTGCAGGTCCTCGTCGGTGAGTTGGGTGTAGGTTTGCTGGAGCTTGTCTTTGAGTTGGTTCCAGTCGCCTTGCAGGCGCAGCCGCTGGTCGGTGCGGAATTGGCGGAAGTGCTGGCGGCGCGCCATGCCTTTCTTGGAATACAACAGGATGCCCAAGGCAGCCCCGACGCCGGCACCGGCCAGGGAGGTGAGCAATACTTTGCCAGTGGTGTTTTTTGGGGTGTCGCAGGTCATAGGAAACTGAGTAAAAGATGAGTAATGACGCCGCCAGCCAACGTTGGCGCGGCGCTTTTTGAGTTTAGCAAAGGTTGTCGGGCCACTCGCCGCGCTGCTTTGACTTTCTGCAGGCCAACGAATGATGTTCGTCAAGCTCAGTAAAGCATTGCTCAATATTTTTCCCGCTGTGAGACGTTGGAAGCGGACAAATCAAAGCGGCGCGGCAGCGGTGGAAAGTGGCTGGTGCTACGCCGTGGCCAATTCGCCCACGCCCAGGATTTCGCGGGCCCGCGCCACTTCCGTGTTCGTACCGTGGGCAATGAGCAGGAATTTGCCGGTTTTGATTTCCGTTTCGTAGTCGAGCACGCTGTTTTCGGGAATGCCAATGCTGGCCAGAGCCGCGCCCAGGGCGCTGACGCCGCCCACCACCACGGCCCCTTCCAGAGCACCCACCAGCATGCCCACTAGCGGCCCGGCTAGCAGCAGCGGGCCCGCCCCCGGAATGAGGATGAAGGCCGAGCCCATCAGCATGCCCCACATACTACCCCAGAAGGCCCCGTTGCCGCCCCATTTCAGCATCCGGTCGCCCATGTTGTAGTATCCTAGCACCTTTTCTTCGGTGTGGTATTCCTGGCCCACGATGGAAAGCTGCTTCATATCGTAGCCACTGGCTTGCAGCCTCGCCACTGCCTGCTCGGCCTGCAAATGAGTGTCGTAAAGGGCGGACATAATGTGATTTGAATTCATAAGAAAAAGGGCTTTGGAAATACTTGAATGAATGAATGCTAATTGCTTATGCGCTGGCCAGTGACTTGGTGGCAGCAACAGCGGAATGGTGCTGCAAGATTACGGGAGACTAAGAACCCACCGCATGACCAACGTCATGCTTTAAGCGGATTTTCAACAAGTTGAGCAGCCTGCTTCAGTGCATTATGATGGCGCGAGTGGGGCGGCAAATTCCAGCCCCGTGCTCGTGCCAGCCGCCATCGCTTCAGCCACGCCGGCGGATGCTGATTCGAGACAGTCAAATGGGTGCCGGTAGCACCCTACTGCTGCTGCAAGGTTGGGATGCGGTCATTTTCCACGAAATCGAGCACTA
>JANNDE010000766.1:0-1517 GCA_031387395.1 Hymenobacter sp. | reverse complement strand
GGGCCACCCAGAGCTACGGCGAGGCCCTGGCGGCCGGCTATTTCCAGGATAAGGTGCGGCAGGAGTGGGGCCGGATGCCGGCCATGGACGTGTCGGACGTGTTCTACAACAAGTTCCTGGTAAACGGCCAGGCGCAAGCGTATTTCAAAGATGCCAAGCCCGGCGAAGTCGTGCGACTGCGCGTCATCAACGGCGGCACGTCCTCGTATTTCCACCTCCAGTACGCGGGCGGGCCGATGCAGGTCGTCGCCGCCGACGGCAACGACGTGGTGCCCTTTCCGGTCACCAAGCTCGAAATTGCCACCGCCGAAACCTACGACGTGCTCATCACCGTGCCCGCCATCGGCGCGGCCGAGTTGCGGGCCACCTCGTCCGACGTGACGGGCTATACCTCCGCCTACTTCGGCCAGGGCGAGGCCATGCCGGCCCCCGACCTGCCCAAGCTCGACTACTTTCAGCTGACGCGCGAGATGAACCAAATGGGCCCGATGACCGGCCTGCGCGCCAAGGGAGCCGGCCAGATGAGCGCCACCAAGCCCGCCGCGCCCGGCGCGAAGGGCCAGGCCCCGCCAACCGGCGACGGCATGCAGGGCATGAGCGGCATGAACATGCAGCACGGCCCCGAGCCGGCTGCGCCCGTGCCACGCCCGCCAACCGCCCCTTGAACCGGCAGCAGCGCAACGGCCTGAGCATGGGCAGCCTGCAGGACCAGGGTGTGGGCATGGACATGGCCGGCATGGCCGGCGAGTTCAATTACAACCGGCTTCGGTCGTTGCGCCCTACCACGTTGGACTCGACGAAGAAATGGCGGGAAATCAAGCTGGCCTTGACCGGCAATATGCTGCGCTATATCTGGTCGTTCGACCACAAAACCCTGTCCGTGGCCGATGCCATTCCCATTCGCAAGGGGGAGAACGTGCGCATGGTGCTGCAAAACCTAACCATGATGCGCCACCCCATGCACCTGCACGGGCACGTGTTTCGGCTGGTGAATGCCCAGGGCGCGTACTCGCCGCTGAAAAACACCTTCGACATCCCGTCGATGAGCGTCGTCACCATCGAGTTTGATGCCAACACCGAGCAGGACTGGTTTTTTCACTGCCACACCCTCTACCACATGGCCGCTGGCATGAGCCGCGTCATCGCTTACGAGGGCAGCCCGCCCAACGAGTTTGCCAAAACGGGCTACAAAGTGGCCAAGGCCGGCGACAACGCGCGCTACCTTTGGGCCGACCTCTCGGTGCATTCCCAGGCCACTTTTTTGGAAGCCAACCTCTCCAACAATAAGAACGCCCTGGAATTCGAGGGCCGGTTCAATTACCGGGGCAACTACGAAACCGAGACCCATCTGCTGCGCTACCTCGATAAGCGCCAGTTTTGGGCCGGCTTTATCGGGTACGACTTCCGCGATAACAAAACCCTGCGCTCGGCAAAAGATGCCGAAGGGGGCAACCGCCGCACCGCGGAAAACAACCTGAACTTCCGCCGGCAGGCCGAAGTCGGGGTGTACTACCTGC
>JANNDE010000733.1:0-13764 GCA_031387395.1 Hymenobacter sp. | reverse complement strand
GGGCGTGGTCCCCCAAAACCTCACGCCCACCCCCCACCAGGCCAACACGTGGGCCAGCTAATATTTTCGTTGCAAAACCGGGTTTATTCACAAAAAATGTCCGGGCCGCGGCCAGGAATTTTTTGCTGAATACCCCGGTTTTGGCAACGAAATTATTCGCTGGCCCAGGTGTTGGCCTGGTGCGGGTAGCGCTTCAGGTTGAGGGCGACCACGCGCTTGCCCAGCAGCTCGCGCAGCTCGTCCAGGTTGGTGCGGTCCTGGGCCGACACGAACACCACCGGGTCGTGCAGCTTGGCCATGTAGGTGGCCTGCAGCTGCGCCAGCGGCGGGCGCGGCGCGGTGCCGTTGTCCTCAGCATCCAGCACTTCGCCGAAGGGGTCCAGCTCGGCGTCGTCCTGCTTATACTGGTCAATCTTGTTGAATACCAGCAGCGTGGGTTTGTCGGCCGCGCCAATGTCGACCAGCGTATCGTTCACCACCTGAATCTGCTCCTCGAAATTGGGGTGCGAAATGTCCACGACGTGCAGCAGCAAATCGGCTTCGCGAATCTCATCCAGGGTGCTTTTGAAGCTCTCAATCAGCTTGGTGGGCAGCTTGCGGATAAACCCAACCGTATCGGAAAGTAAGAACGGCGTGTTTTCGAGTACCACTTTGCGCGTGGTCGCGTCCACGGTGGCGAAGAGCTTGTTTTCGGCGAACACGTCGGCCTTGCCCAGCACGTTCATCAGGGTGCTTTTGCCCACGTTGGTGTAGCCCACCAGCGCCACCCGAATGCTGCCGCCGCGGGCCTTGCGCTGGGTGTGGCTCTGCTTGTCGAGGTCCTCCAGCTTCTCCTTGAGGAAGGCAATGCGGTCGCGCACGATGCGGCGGTCGGTTTCGATTTCCGTTTCGCCCGGGCCCTTCATGCCCACGCCGCCGCGCTGCTTGTCCAGGTGCGTCCAGAGGCCGGTGAGGCGGGGTAGCAGGTACTGGTACTGCGCCAGCTCGACCTGGGTGCGCGAGGTGGCCGACTTGGCCCGCAGCGCGAAAATATCGAGAATAAGCAGCGAGCGGTCGACGATTTTCACCAGCAGCTCGGCCTCCAGGTTGCGCAGCTGCGACGGCGACAGGTCGTCATCGAACACGACCATGCTGGTGCCTTCGTGCTGCACGTAGGCCTTGATTTCGGCCAGCTTGCCCTCGCCCACGTAGGTCCGGATATCGGGCTTTTCGAGGCGCTGCACGAAGCGCTTGGTGGCGGTCGCGCCGGCCGTTTCAATCAGAAACGCCAGCTCGTCGAGGTATTCGGTGGTCTGGGCTTCGGACTGCCGGCGCGGGGGCACCGAGATGAGCACGGCGGTTTCGTGCTCTTTGGCGGTTTCGTAGGTGCCGTTGTCGGCCGCCTTCAGCAGGATGCGGCCGGCGCGGCCTTTCACGCCATCGACGGCGCCGACGTGGCGGGTGCTGTTACCGGGCTTGCGGCCGCCGGATTGGGTATTTGCCATGGAGTGGTGCTTGGTTGTTGGTGCTTGGCGCCTGTTCTTAGGTGCCTTTTCGTTAAGTAGGTAGCCAGAATCAGGTAGTCGGTAGTCAGATAATAAGAATTTGGCGATGAGCAAATCAGGTAAATTCTGGCTACTGGTTACTTATGACTGGCTACTTAGTGTATCGTACTCGGGGACTTCTACGGCGTTGAATGCCTCTACGGCTTTTGTGGATTTGAGTGGCCAGGCGCTAAGCACCAACAGCCAGATGCCCATTACTTCAGCGTCAGCGAATAGGCCACCACCTGCTGCACCTGGGCCGGCGTGAGCTTTTTGCCGAAAGCCGGCATTTTGCCCATGCCGTTGGTGACGAGGTAGGTGCGTCCAAACTCGTTGAGGTTGCTCTTGGTGAGGTCGTGCGCGCCGTTGAGGCCGCGCTTGCCGTTGGCTCCGTGGCAGCGCACGCAGTTTTGCTGGAAGATGGCCTGGCCGGATAGCCCCGGCGGGGCGGCCGAAGCCAGCTGCGGCAGCAATGCCAAAAGAAAACGGAAGGCCGAACGTTGAAGATTCATGACAGGTACAACACGCAAAGAGCCCACAAAGTACCGGAACAATAAGGGAATGAGGGTAGGAGGGTACGTGGGTAGGAGCGCTACTGCCTGTAACCTGGCAGGTATAGCACCGTAGGTTCGACCTTTGCTCCTCATACCCGCCTGCCCCCATCCCTTTTACCCCAAAAAAATTGCGCGTCGCTATCGTTATCAACACCAGCTGGAATATCTGGAACTTCCGCGCCAGCCTTGTGCGGGCCCTGCAGGCCGCCGGCCACGAAGTGCTGGCCATTGCCCCGCCCGACGACTACTCGGCGCGCCTCGAAACCGAGCTGGGTTGCCGCTTCGTACCCATTCTGATGGAGAACAAGGGCACCAACCCGGTAAAGGATGCCGCCCTCACGCGCCGCTTCTACCAGATTTACCGGCGCGAGCGGCCCGACGTGGTGCTACACTACACCATCAAGCCCAACATCTACGGCAGCATCGCGGCCCGCCTGGCGGGCGTTGCCAGCATCAACAACGTGAGCGGGCTGGGCACGGTGTTCATCATCAGAAACTTCGTGAGCAAGGTCGCGCTCGGGCTCTACCGCTTCGCGTTTCGCTTCCCGGCCAAGGTGTTTTTCCAGAACGGCGACGACCGCCAGCTGTTCCTCGACAATGGCCTGGTGAAGCGCGAAATTACCGACCTGCTGCCCGGCTCCGGCGTCGATACCCAGCGGTTCAAACCAGCCGCCGGGTTCGTGCGCCAGCAGCCCTTCGTGTTTCTGATGGTGGCCCGGGTGCTGTACGAAAAGGGCGTGGTCGAATATTTCGAAGCCGCCAAAATCATTCGGCAGGCCGTGCCGGGTACGCGCATTCAGCTGTTGGGCGGGCTCGATGAGGCCGGCGGCGTGGGCGTGCCCCGCGCCACCTTCGAGGAGTGGCTGAAAACCGGCGACATCGAGTACCTAGGCCGCTCCGACGACGTGGCCGCCCACCTGCACCGGGCCGACTGCGTGGTGCTGCCCAGCTACCGCGAAGGCACCCCCAAAACCCTGCTCGAAGCCGCCGCCGTGGGCAAGCCCCTCGTGACCACCGACGTGCCCGGCTGCCGCGAAACCGTGGTCGACGGCCGCAACGGCTTTCTCTGCCAGGTGCGCTCGGGCGAAGACCTGGCCGCCAAAATGCTGCAGGTGCTGCGCCTGAGCGACGCCGACCTGCGCGGCATGGGCCAGAACAGCCGCTACCTCGCCGAAACCAAGTTCGACGAGCAGCTGGTGCTGAACAAGTACCTGGCCGCCGTAGCAGCGGTGCAGCGGCGGTAGTGGCGGTAGGAGAGGAACTGAATAACTGACGTTACGCAGATTGGTGAAGATGGCGCGGGGTTTTGCCCCGTGTCTGCTTTTTGTGGGCCTCTGGCCCACCCGTTAGCACGATAGGCGCGGGTGTCGGGCAAAGCCTGCGGGCCAGAGGCCTGCTAATAATCGGCGCGGGGCACAGCCCTACCGGGCACGGCCCTGCGCCATCTCGTCCCGGATTTCCGCCCAATTCATCTCCAAACCTGCCAAACCATCTTCCCCAACCTTCTACCTTTGTCCCCAATGGAAACCAAAACCTTCCCCATCGCCGGCCTGATTGAGTTTACTCCCCGCCTGTTTGGCGACCCGCGCGGTGTTTTCTACGAAACCTTCAGCGCCCGCCTGATGGAAAGCCTGGGCCTGCCGGCCGACCTGCGCTGGGTGCAGGACAACCAGTCGAAATCGCAGCCGGGGGTGGTGCGCGGCCTGCATTTCCAGCGCCCGCCTCATACCCAGGCCAAGCTGGTGCGCGTGGCCAAAGGCCGGGCCCTCGACGTAGTGGTCGACATTCGCCGCGACTCGCCTACCTACGGCCAGCACGCCCAGGTCGAGCTGAGCGAGGCCCGGGGCAACGTGCTGTTCGTGCCGGTCGGCTTCGCCCACGGCTTCGTGGCGCTCGAGGAAGACACGCTGTTTCTGTACAAGTGCTCCGACTATTACGCTCCCACCAGCGAAGGCGGCCTACTCTGGAACGACCCCGCGCTGGGTATCGAGTGGGGCGTGACGGAGGCTATTATTTCGTCCAAAGATGCCGTTCAGCCCACGCTGGCCCAGCTCGACAGCCCGTTTTAATCAATGGATGAATGGGTGCATACTGTCAGGGACATTCGCCCATTCACCCATTGATTACAGAAGTTCCACCAGGGTTTCCAGGGCCATGCCGCGGCTGCCCTTCACCAGTACCTGGTGGCCGCGCACGGGGTGGGCGCGCAGCCAGTCGGCGGCTTCCGCTTTGGTGAGGAAGTGCTGAGCGGTTGGGGACAGGGCGGCCGCGGCGGCCATTTCGGGGCCGATGAGCAGCACCTGGGCCAGCGGCAGCGACGCCAGCAGCTGGCCCAGGGCGCGGTGCTCGGCGGCACTTTCGGGGCCCAGCTCGAACATGTCGCCCAGCAGCACCAGCTTGGGTTGGCCGGCGGCCGTGGGGCGGCCCGCGAAGCTGCGCAGCGCGGCGGCCATGCTGCTGGGGTTGGCGTTGTAGGCGTCGAGCACCAGCTCGTTGCCGGCGGCGGTGCGCACCAGCTGCGAGCGGTTGTTTTGGGGGTTGTAGCCAGCCAGGGCGGCGGTGATGTTGGCCGTGGAAATGCCGAAAAACCGCCCCACGGCGGCGGCAGCCGCCAGGTTGGGGAAATTATAGTCGCCGGTGAGCTGGGCCACTACCTCGGTCTGGTCGCCGAGGCGCAGGGCCACGGCTGGGTCGGCCGAGAGCAGGGTTGCCGGGTAGGTATCCATCAGGCGCGGGTAGCTGACGGTGACGGGCACCTGGGCCGCCAGGCTGGGCAGGCGCGCATCCAGGGTGTTCACGAAGGCCGTGCCGCCGGTGCGGGTGAGGTAGTCGAACAGCTCGCCCTTGCCCAGGGCCACGCCCTCGGCCCCGCCAAATCCTTCGAGGTGGGCCTTGCCAATGTTGGTGATGAGGCCGTGGGTAGGCTCGGCCCACGCGCAGTAGGCCGCGATTTCGCCCCGGTGGTTGGCCCCCATCTCAATCACGGCGAAGTCGTGCTCGCCGGCGCGCAGGCGCAGCAGCGTGAGCGGCACGCCAATGTGGTTGTTCAAATTGCCGCTAGTAGCCAGCACCCGGAACTGGGTGGCCAGCACGGCCGTGAGCAGCTCCTTAGTAGTCGTTTTGCCGTTCGAGCCTGTGATGGCGAGCACCGGGATGCGGAACTGCCGGCGGTGCTCGCGGGCCAGGGCCTGCAGGGCGGCCAGCGGGTCGGGCACGTAGGTGTAGGCGAGGGGATTGGTGGCGGCCAGCACGGCATCGTCCACCACGGCGTGGCGGGCCCCGGCGGCCAGCGCCGGCGCGGCAAAGGCGGCCCCGCGGAAGCTCGGGCCGTTCAGGGCAAAGAACAGGGTGCCAGGCTGGGGCAGGCGCGAATCGGTGCTGACCTGGCCACCAGCGGTCAGGTATTGAATATAAAGCGGCGTGGGCATGAACGGGAACGGCAAACCGGATGTAATTTGCTGCAAAGGTGGGCGCGATTTCCGTTTCGTGCATCCTGGCCCCGCTTCCATTCCGTCTCAGTCTTTTTGTCGATGACTCGCTCACTATTCTTCTTCCTGCTGTTGCTGCTGGTGTTTACGGGCCGGGCCCGCGCCCAGTCGGGCACTGCTTTCGGCTTCGAATACCGCCCCGCCGGGGCCGTGGTGCACAACACCGACACCCTGCGCAACGCCTGGATGGGCGGCCTGAACACGCCCCAGTTCAGCACCATCGACCTGAACAACGACGGGCAGCAAGACCTTTTCGCCTTCGACCACGAAAGCAGCCGTTGCTACACCTTTCTGAGCGTGGCCGCGCCCGCCGCCCCCAACGGCCGCCGCTGGCAGTATGCGCCGCAGTACGAAAGCCTGTTCCCCAGCGACCTGCGCAACTGGGCCCTGCTGCGCGACTACGACTGCGACGGCCGCGCCGACCTGTTCACCTTCACCAGCGGCGGCGACATCCGGGTGTTTCGCAACGTGCTGAGCGGCGGCCGGCCCAGCTTCCAGCTCGCCACCAACCAGATTCGCTTCACCGGCACCTTCTCCGGCTCGGCCAATCTCACCATCGGCGGCTACAACCTGCCCGCCATTCAGGACGTGAACGGCGACGGTAAGCTCGACATCATGACGTACGACTTCATCAGCACCAGATTTATCGAGCAGTACATCAACAATAGCCCCGGCACCTGCGGCAACGCCCTCACCTTCAATCTGACAACGGATAACTGGGGCGGCATTCAGGCTTGCGTCAACTGCGCGGGCTACATGTTCAACGGGCAAAGCTGTTTCACGGCGGCACAGCAGCCGTTGCATGCCGGTGGCGGCCATGGCCTGCTGCTGGTCGACCTCGACGGCGACGGCGACCAGGACCTGCTCGACGGCCGCGACAATTGCTCCGAGCTGGTGTACCTGCTCAACCAGGGTACCACCGCCGCCCCGGTGCTCACGCAGGGCGGCGTGAGCGCCAGTTTCCCGTCGGCGGCCGCCCCGGTGCGGGTGCCGGTGTTTCCGGTGGGCTACTCCTTCGATGCCAACTTCGACGGCCGCCCCGACCTGGTGGTGGCGCCCAACATGCTCTACAACCTGGTCGACCGGGTGAGCATGAGCCACCAGGTGCAGCTGTACGAAAACAGCGCTGCCAGCGGCGCGCCGGCGTATGCGGCGAACGTTGCCGGTTTTCTTCAAAATACCATGCTCGACGTGAGCGAGGGCGCGGCCCCCACCTTCGGCGACATCGACGGCGATGGCCTGGCCGATATGCTGCTGGGCAACCACGCCGACCGCGTGGGTACGGCCTACCGCGCCGCGCTGGCCTACTACCGCAACGTGGGCACCCGCGCCCAGCCCATCTTCCAGCTGATGAGCAGCGACTACCTGGGCCTGGCCGCGCAAAACCTGCTGGCCCTGAAGCCGGCGCTGGTCGATTTGAACCGCGATGGAGCCCTCGACCTGGCCTTCGGGGCTTGGGACCGGGGCACCAACGTGCTCTATTACATCCTGAACACGGCCCCCGCCGGCCAGCCCGCCGCGTTCAGCGTCGCCAATGCTACTGACTTTAAGCCGCAAGGCGCTGCCGGTACTGGTATTCTGCCCTACTCCCAGGGCGATATCCCCTGCTTCACCGATGTGGACAACGATGGCTACGTCGACCTGCTCATCGGCACCAACAGCATCAACGAGCCGGGCCAGAGCCTGCGCTACTTCCGCAACCGGGCCCGCGGGCCCCTCGACAGCGCCTTCGTGCTGGTAAACAACGATTTCGGCCGCATTCGCGATGCCGATGGCTCGGCCCCGTTCAACCTGAGCCCCACCGTGGCCGACTTCGATGGCGACGGCCGCCCCGACCTGCTGACGGCCGATGCAACCGGCCTGCTATGCCTGTACTCGGACTACCGCACCCAGGGGGCTCAGTTCTCGGCCCGCACCGATTTGATGTATAATGCCTTCAGTGGCCAGTACGAGACCAGCCGCCTGGGCGCCGACAGCTACTCGCACTGGGCCCTGGCCGCCGCCGACGTGAATGGCGACGGGGCCCCCGAGTTGTTCGTGGGTATGCAGGCCGGGGGCGTGCTCAGCTACGGCACCCGCAACCGCACCGTTACGGCCACGAAAGCCGAGGCCGCCCGCGCCCTGGCCCTGAGTATCTTCCCGAACCCCGCTATCGCCCGCGCCACCGCCGAAACCGCCGTGCCCACCCGCGTGAGCGTGCTCGATTTGGCGGGCCGCGTGGTGCGGGCCGCGGGGGCTTCGCAGCGCCGGCACGAGCTGGAGCTGAGTGGGCTGGCCCCCGGCGTGTACCTGGTACGCGCCGTGGGAGCCGATGGCCCGGCCACCGTGCAGCGGCTGGCGGTGCAGTAAGGGCCGCAGGCGCTTCGCGCGGGGGCTGGTGGCGTGGTCACCGTCCGGCACCGGCACCAGTGCCACTGGCTTGCCCCGAAACACCGGCCGCGGCAAGCCCTCGGGAATGCTCCGCAATGGGGGGTTAAGCAGCGGCCGTCGCGCCCGTGGGTAACTTCAGCGAAGTAGCCGGTCAGAGGTAAAGCGCCGCCGGTTTGTAAGGCAAGGACAATAACGGGGCTCGGCCACTGGCGTGCTGGTGGCGGCGGAGAGCCGATGTTACGCCCCCGGCCGATATTCTGATAAAGCTTGTGTGGGCGGATTACTTGTCAAAATCCGTGCGCTCGTGCGCGAGGAAGGTCCAGCGTTGGCCACGGACGCGCAGGTTGTGCAGCCCGCAGCCCACCAGCATGAAATTACTGCGCAGCCAGTCGCCGCGCAGGCGCAGCTTGTCGCGCACCATGCGCAAGCGTTTGATGCTGCGGTGCACCTATTCAATCACCACGCGTAAAGGGATTAGCAGCTGCTTATATGGCAGCTACGCAAAGGTCATTTCCCCATTCGTCGGCTTCTTGTGAAGCATTGCCACGAGCACCCCTGACGACCGGTGGCCGAGCCGTAATGCAGGTACTGCGTACTATTGTACAAGGTGTTGTTTATCAATAACTTGGAATTTTGTGGCGCTGTATGCTTCTGCCTGGCCCGCTCAGTCCGCGTTGCGTGGAATGCCACGCTCCACCTCGTTGTAGGTGAAAACCCGGTCGGGATGCGTGGCTAGGCGCTGGGCCAGTCGCGTCCCTTCGCGCCCGCGCAGCAGCTGCCCGCCAAACCGCCCTTCCGCCTTGTCCTCTTGTCCTTACCCAAATCTTTTCTAGCGGCGGACAGGAAGCTTTCACGCAGTGTTAAACCGCCGTGTTTCGCCGTGTCGTTCATTGAAAACACGGCGGAACACGGCGGTTTAACACTGCGCGACACCGCGTGAAACAACGTCTGGAAGGTCCACGGAAGATTTGGGTAAGGACAAGCCGCCTGGTCCTCGGGGCTTTGGTAGAAGGCCGGCGTGGGCTCCAGCAGCAGGGCAATGCCCTCGCGGGTGGTGGGCGTGGCGTTGTGCCCCACCCAGCGGGTAATAAAGTCGGCGTGGGTGTACTGCAACAGGCCGTGGGCGGGGTCGGCCACCCACACCCGGGTGGCGCTGATGCGGTACACCACCACGTAGTGGTTGCCCTGCCAGTGCAACAGCGCCGGCAACGGCGCCTCCTGGCTGAACTTGGCAAAGTCAATCTTCACGCCCAGCGTGCGGAAGCCCAAGCGCTCGGCGGCCTCGGCCACGCCGGCCAGCGTGGAGCCCATGCGCGTGGTTTCGGACAAGGCCGTGATTTTGGCCAGGGCCATCGTTTTGCCGTGGTGCCGGGCAACCATTTTCAGGCAGGTCGGGCCGCAATCCTTTTGGTTGAGCTGCGAATAATGCTGGAATTTCTTCATGCGTTAGTGCGATGGTAGGGTCGCGGGCCGGTATTTGACGACCTCCGAACGGGCGGGCCGATAAGCAAACAGGCGCACTTCGCGTTGCGCGGCGCGGGTCAGGCACTGGTCCAGCGGAATGGCCTGGTCGCCGTGCCGGCGGTATTCCCGCGCATCGAAGAGCTGTGCCAGGCAGGGCTGGTCCCGGTGCGCCCGCGGAATGGCCCGGGTAATGGGCGGAGCCCCGGCGGCGAACAGCCAGTGGGGGCGGCCGTGCAGCTGTGTCGCCGCCGGATGAATAATTTGCAGGTCGACGAAGCCGGCGTTGCTGCCCACCGTGGCCGGGTGCCCGCCCGCCGTGGTGAGGGTCTGCGGATGGGTGGCGCGGGGCCCGGTGGCCGGGCGGTATCCCTGCGTCTGGTCGATGGTGAACGGGTCAATGCCGGCCAGCTCGTGCAGGTAAGTGGCCAGGCGCTTCACGCCGTCGCGCTCCTTTTCCAGCACGTGGTCGTAGCCCACCAGGGCCACGATTTTCGCACCCGGATGCCGCCGCAGCACCGCCAGTATGTTAACCGCCTGCATGGAGTCGCGGTAGCTGGTGCGCCGCTCGAAGCTGGCAAATTCGCGCTCCTGGCGCTCGGTAATCTCGTGGCTGAAGACGTGGAAGCCCCCGTCGGCCGCCGCGCGCAGCAGCTGGCCCATCACGGGCTCGCAGGTGTAGAAGCCCGAGGCTGAAACCGGGTATTTGCGGGTGGCAATGGCCGTATCAGCGGGGTTCAGGGCTTCTACCGCGAAGTAAGAATAGTCCAAAGGGGCCAGCTGCGCCAGCAGCTGGCGGCAGTAGGCGCGGTGGGCGGGTTGGTCGTGGGCTTCGTTGATGAGCACCACCGACGTAGCCTGGGCGCGCGCCCGCAGCAGGGCGGGCACCTCGGCCAGCCGGTAGGCAACGGCCGGGTTTTGCCCCGCCGATGGCGGCACGGGCGCAGTTTGGCCCACAAACGAGAAGTACGTTGCCAGTGCCTGAGCGTAGCTGCTGGGCTCGTAGCCGGCGGCTTGGCCGAGCAGCGTGCGCAACGGGGCCACGTAGTCGAGGCGGCCGTCGGGCCCGGTAAAGCTGCGCGAAGCAGCCGCGAAGGCCGACTTCTGCGCCGTCGCGCTGCCGCAGGCAGCCACGCTCAGCCACGCCAGCAAGGGAAAGGTGCGGAAGATTGAATGCATAGCGGAGTAAAACAGCTACCTGGCAATGGGCCAGGGCTGCCGCAAAAAAAAACAAGGAAATGGCAGCGGTGTGGCGGGCCGCGCAACGGCCCGGCGCGGGCCGCCTGGGAAAGAAGAACGGTGGCGTCGCCCGCTGGCTGCAGGCCGGCAACGCGTGGGGCGCCCCCACGCGTTGCCGAGGCCAGGGCGGCGGTCAGGCGGCCATGCCGAGCCGTGCCAGCAGCGGCCAGCGGTGGTGCTGGGGCGCGGGGCGCGGGGCACCCGTTCCGCCCATCACCTTGTGTTCGATTTGCTTCGGCAACTGGTAATCGGTGTAACCGATAAATAGCTGTTTCTCTTCCTTATAAAAGTAGCTGCCGCGATTTTTGCAGTAGCCGATAGGCGCACCTATTTCGCGCAACTCCCGTAAATAATCCATCAGCGTGCTGCGGCAAAGTCCGATTTTCCGGGCGAAAACCTCGGGTCCGCCCGTTGCGGAACGCCGAATCAGGCTGTCCATGTGCTGCAAACGCTGAATGTATTTTAAAATACTCATGCGGCAAATATATAAGTATATTTTTAATACGATTATTAATAGCGCTTACGCACGCTTCGCTTGTTAGTCTCAGCGGGGCGGCAGGTTGGTGGTAAAGCACTGTTTCAAAAGGATAAAGCCTCATTGGGGCAGCATTCGACCGCATTCAAACGGGTGCCGCTCCGAATTGGATTAACGACACTTTATCAATTAGTTACTACTAATAGATGGTTTTTGCACCCAGTTGTGGACCTGTGCCCCTGGTGCTTGGAAACGCCAGGGAGACCTTTTTACTGCACCTGCCTGCTGCCCGCCGCCCTGCTGAAAACTTCCGGGCTTGCGAAGAAGCGGCGTGCCTGCGCACGAGCACCAGCGCCCATGCGCTGAGCGGCCCGGAAAGGCTGCCGGGCCGAACTCACCCCGGGGCTGCTGCGGTATCGCGCGCTTGAGCGGCCTGCGGGCCGGGGCCGGAGTATGCGGGCCGGCTAGCGGCCCCGCAGCTCGAACGCGTCGCCATCCTGCAGTGCCGCGAAACGGGCGCGAAAGGCCTCTAATTCCTCCCGTCGCAGCGTGTGGGTAAAAACCCGATTCTCTGAGCCGGCCTCGGCCAGGTAGTTGCCCTGGGCATCAAGCAGGGCCGAATCGCCGCTGTAGTCGTGGCCGAGGGCGTCGCGGCCCACGCGGTTCACGCCCAGGGCGCAGGCCACGTTCTCGATGGCCCGGGCGCGGAGCAGGGTCATCCAAGCGGTGCGGCGCACGGTGGGCCAGCTGGCCACGTACAGCACGAGGTCGTAGGGCGCGTGGGGCTGGTTGCGGCTCCAGACGGGGAAGCGCAAATCGTAGCACACCAGCGGGCAAATGCGCCAGCCCCGCCATTCCTCTACCAGGCGCGCGCCGCCGGGCGTGTAGGTGTGCTGCTCGCCGGCCAGCGTGAAGAGATGGCGCTTGTCATAGTGGCTCAGCGAGCCGTCGGGCCGCACCCAAAGCAGGCGGTTGTAGTAGTCACCGTTTTCGGTGATGATGACGCTGCCCGCGACCACGGCCTGGTGGCGGGCGGCGGTGGCGCGCAGCCAGGCCACGGTGGCGCCCTGCATGGTTTCGGCCTGCCCGGCGGCGTCCATGCTGAAGCCGGTGGTGAACATCTCGGGCAGTACAATGAGGTCGGTGGGCTGCGCGAGGCCGGCCAGCAGCTGGTCGAAGTGGGCGCGGTTGGCGGCCGCGTCGTGCCAGTGCAAAGTGGTTTGAACGAAGGAAACGGTGAGGTCGGGCATGGTGTGGGATGTAGCGTGGACTCCGCGAGTCCGCGTATGGTGGTTAGGTAGTGGCACGGTTTCGGCGCGGGCTCGCAGCGTCCGCGCTATTGCTGCCGCAGCCGGGCCGCCGCCGCCTGCAGCGTGGCGCGCTCCTTGGCGAAGCAAAACCGAATCAGGCCCTCGTCGAACCCATCGTGGTAAAAGGCCGACACCGGCACCACGGCCACGCCCTTTTCGCGGGCCAGGTACTGGGCAAACGCCAGGTCGGCGGCTGATGATAGCGCATCGTAGCGCGCCAACTGGAAGTAGCCGCCGGGAACGGGCAGTAGCTCGTAGGCCGTGTCGGCCAGCAGGTGGCGGAATTCGTCGCGTCTGGTCTGATAAAATCCGGCCAGCCCGTGGGCGTGCGCGTCGGCGGGGTCTTGTTCGAGGGCGTCGGCCAGGGCGTGCTGGGTGGGCGTGCTCACCGAAAAGGTGAGGAACTGGTGCACGCGGCGCAGCTCGGTGGTGAGGGCGGGCGGGGCCACGCAATAGCCCACTTTCCAGCCGGTGGCGTGGTAGGTTTTGCCAAACGACGAGAGCACGAAGCAGCGCGCGCGCAGGGCCGGGTGCTGGCGGGCACTCATACGCGGCGCACCATCGAAAACCAGGTGCTCATACACCTCATCGCTGAGCACGAGGGCATCGGTGCCGTCGAGCAGGCGGGCCAGCTCGTGCCAGTCGTCGGCCGTGAAAACGACCCCGCTGGGGTTGTGGGGCGTGTTCACGAGCACCAGCCGGGTGCGGGGCGACACTACGCGGCGCACCGCGTCCCAGTCGGGCCGGAAGTGCGGGGCGGGCAAGCGCACGTAGCGCGGCACGCCGCCCTGCAGCCGAATGGCGGGGCCGTATAAGTCGTACGCGGGCTCGAACACCAGCACCTCATCGCCGGGGCGCACCACGGCGGCCAGCACGCCGTATAGTGCCTCGGTGGCTCCGGCCGTGATGGTGATTTCGGTGGCCGGGTCGGGGGCGGGGGTATCGGCGTGCAGGCGGGCTACCTGGGCGGCAATGGCTTCGCGCAGGCGTGGCAGGCCGGGCATGGGCGCGTACTGGTGGTGGCCCGGCGTGAGCGCATGCCGGGCCAGGGCCTCCAGCAGCGCCCGCGGCGGGTCGTAGTCGGGGAAACCCTGCGCCAGGTTGATGGCCCCGGTTGCCTGGGCCAGCAGGGTCATTTGGGTGAAAATGCTAATGCCCACGTCGGGCAGCTTGGAGTGGAGCACGTTGGGGAGGGGAATGGGGCAGAGTTGATAAGTTCTGCTTCAGGGCATGAAATGTTTGAAATTTTGGGCGAAGAAAAGTTGGGCGTAGCTGATGGAAACGTGGACGTTGGCGAGCAGAAAATTCAGGGCCAGGGTATTGAACAAAGCCACGTTCATGGCC
>JANNDE010000732.1:0-1579 GCA_031387395.1 Hymenobacter sp. | reverse complement strand
AATGCCGTCCTTTTTTATATAGCCCAAAGAGGCTCAAGCCACCGCAGATACCTTGTCCTTACTGGCAACTCCCTGACTCAAATCCTCTGCCCTGTTGTGAGTAGCGCTGGTTTTTTGCTTCATTGTGACCTCCTTTCTTGTTAATGGTTCTGCTGTTATTACTAAGTCCAGGTTTGTTAAAAAAATGCCTGTATTGGCAAGCCAGATTAAGATGTATAGAAATATCTTTCTTCGAGCAGGCTTAGAAATTTTTGGTGCAGAGGAGGGGGATATGCTGTTCTTGGGTTTGGCATCTGGGTACCATATAGGTGGTCAATTCCAGTAACTCTTCAAAGATAGTATCTTAAGCTTCATTAACTGCTGCCACGCCGGGGGCGGCTGGGGCGGTTTGGGGGTAGGGGGGCAAGAAACTCTAAGCTTCTCTCAGCCGCTGCCGCGCCGGGAGCGGTTGGGGGCCGTGGAGCGTAATGCGCAGCTGGTGATTAGCGATACTCCCGGCAACGACCTGCATCCTTACCAAGAACTTCTTCTTGCCCTTACCCGGCGGCAGGTACCGTATCTTGCTTCGTGCCTTACCTGCCTCAGTGCCTATGGAACCTACTGCTACTACCCCGCTGGGGCGCCCGCTTTCGGCCGACCACCAAGCGGCTATTAAGGCCTTTTACAAGCCCGACCTGGGCGACGTGTTTGGGATTGGCTTGTTCCTGCCCGTGGCGCTGGGCGTGATGGCAGGAATAGGGTTTGGCATGGCAACCGAGCTTCGGGACACCGAATACATGGTGCCCGTAGGCGTAGGCGTGGGAATGGTAGCACTGGTGCTGGCGCAACTGCTGCTGCGCCGGAATAGCCGCCGCAAAATGGCCCGGGCCGAGTTCATATACCAATACGGGCAGGCCGAAACCATCACGTTTGCGGGCCTGACCACGGAGATGTATCGCCAAAACCGGCGTCCCCAAACTGTCATCAACCTATTTCGGGGCGGGCAGCCACTAAAAATCAAGACCTTTGACGACCGCATTATTGCCGCATTCATGCCTCCGCAGCAAGTGGTGTACACGCACCCCCGGCACCCCGATGTGCTGGTGCCGGGCAGTCTGTTTGTGCCGGGTTGGGCCACGGCGTCCCGGTCTCGCGTGGTGGAGGTGTAGGGTAAGCATCCAGCCGCTGCTGCCCCGGGAGCGGCTGGTTTGGTTTTGTAATTCCAGCTTCTTCAGCCGCCTTCGCGCCGGGGGCGGCTGGGGTGGGGTTGGGGGTGGCCGTGGGGCCGCTAAGGCAGGGTATTGCCGATTTCCACAAAGGGCTCCCCTGCTTCCAATAACTCTATCGCGGCGGGTAGGGTGGCCAGCAGCACTTCTTGCAGCCGCTCATTGGACGTGTTGCCACAAGTGAGCCAGATAACCTGCGGCGGCGGGCCGAAACGGTCGAGTAATTGCCGGAAGTCGGCGTCTTTGGTGAGCACGACGGCCCCGGCGGCTTTGGCAGCCCGGAATATTTCTTCGTCTTCGGCATCGCGCAGGCCCAGGGTGCGGAGCGCTACGGCCTCAACGGGGAATTTCCACTTAATCCAGGCCGCGATGAG
>JANNDE010000092.1:0-2925 GCA_031387395.1 Hymenobacter sp. | reverse complement strand
TCACCAAGCCCTCAACTTCTTAACCCCCATCGAGTTTCGACAAGCTGCCTGACCTCTAGTTTTGATTGGCGCACTTTATGGGGAAGCTTACACCTGAACTACTGCTCGGCCAGCTAAGCTGGGCGAATACGTAATAAGTTGTTCCTCCTCTAAAACTCGAAGCAAAGCGTAGTTTATCGCCCACCTACCAGCTTTGTCGTGGGTATGTTGTAGCCAGTCGCCTAGCCAATCTGGCCTTAATGCTTGAGTGATTAATAAAAAGCACTCTCTTACTCCTGACGAATAATTCCAATTGCCAGCGTTGAGCTCCCAGTGCGGCCGGAATGATTCACTCAGTGCGTCCCGACGTGAAAAAACAGCGAGCCCAGTCAAAAACATATTGGCAAACTGTGTGGGCGTACCCAGACTACCCCAGGTGTTAGGGGCTTTCTCCACAAATCTTTCCAATTCCTTCTTCAGGCTCTTCAGCTTCTCGCGCACCGCTACCACATCTTTCTTTTCCAGCGCCAGCAGAAATGGCACCATTTCCTGAGTGCTCTCATGGCGAATAATGTGCTCGAAGGTTTCAATAGTAGTTGGCATCAGGCAAAGAATTAGGAATGGAAGGATGAGGCGCTAACCCAATAAACCCGCCGTCATTTTCTTCAGGCTGGCCGACGTCTGCCAAGCGCGCAGCCGGGCCTGCACCGTTGCCGGCACGGCCTGCTGCGTGCGGCCGAGACAGTCGGCGTAGGCTTCCAGCAGCTTGCGCACGTTGCGTAGCGGCGCGGCGGGCAGCTCGGGCAGCAGGGCGTTTAGGGTTTGGCGCATGGCATCGTCGGTGGGGGCGTTGATGGCGCGGGCCTGGGCCAGGCCATCGGCTAGGCGCTGCACGGGCGCGAAACCGGCGGCCAGCATCCGGCCCAGGGCCTGGCCCAGCAGGGTGGGCGTGAGGCGGCGGTGCCCGATGGCTGCCAGCAGCACTTCCAGCGCCAGCGCGCGGCACAGCGGCGCGTAGTGCAACAGCCCCGCCGCCAGCAGCGCCGCCGTGGCCGCCGTGAAACGCGGGCCCGCGCCCAGCAGCGACTCCAGCAGGTTGAGCATCATGGCGCGCTCCTCCGAATAGCCCTCGTTCACGCGGCAAGCCGTGCGCAGCACGTGCCAGTGCAGGGACTCGGGCGCGTTGGGCAGCAGCGACAATAAAAACGGCAGGTCACTACCCACCGACCACAGGTGCGGGTTGTCCTTCTGCCGCAGCCGGGCGTGCACCGAGTACAGCAGCAGGGGCGAGGGCGGCCGCTGGCCCTCGAGCTCCGTCACGACGTGCAGCTCCTGCCAGGAGTGGATATGGACGGGCTCCTTCTTGTTCCAGGGCTGCTGGTAGGTGTGCGAGGCCGCCGCGAAGTGCCAGCTGGGCTGCCACGGCGTGGCCAGACCCGGGTAGTCGCCCAGGGCGCGCAGCTCCGGCAGCCCGGCTTCGGGGTGGCGGGTGCGGGCGGCCACGGCCCACAGCCAGGGCAACGCCTCGGCCAGCGGCGGCGGCGTAGGGGCGGCGCTGCTTTGCTTGAAAAGTAGGAGCCGGCCCAGCAACTCGCCCAGTGCCTTGCGGGCCGGCTTGGCAGCGGGCGTGGGCAGGGGCACGGCCAGCGGGGTCGTGGCCGGGCTTAGGAACCAGTGCAGCAGCTCGCGCAGCTCGGAATGGTGCAGTTCGGGCAACGCCAGGCGGGCGGCCGCCGCATCGGCCGCGGCCCCGACTGCGGTGCGGGCCAGCGCCAGGGCGAAATCGGCCGGGTCGGGGGCCTGGGCGGCGGCCTGGTAGGCCAGCAGGCGCTGCACCAGCACCGTAGGGGCCACCCAGTGCGGCGCGTGGCTGGGCGTGCTCAGCAGCGGCAGCGCGGGGCCGGCGGCGTGCAGCCGGGCTTCGGCCGAGGCCAGTCGCCGCTGCTCCAGCCACATGAGCGGGTCGCAGCTTTGGTCCGGTTTAGCGGTTAGCGCAACGGCCGGCACGCGGAGACGCGCGAAACCATCCAGCCAGCTCACCAGTAGCGCGCACAGCAGGGAGTGGTGGCCAATGCGCTCGCCGCTGAATTTAATGGCGGCCAGGGCTTTGTCCTGCTGCACATCGGTCAGGTCGTCGAGCTGCCACGGGAAGGCCTGGCGCAGGTAGGGCCGCAGCTGCTGGGCGTATCCCGCCGGAAACTGGTGGCGCAACCGCAGCAGGCCATCCACCCAGCGCTCCACGTCCAGCGGGTTATCCCGCTTCAGGGCCTGGCCGGTCAGGAACAGTAATTCGTGCCAGTCGGCCACCGGCGCGATGGCCGTCGCGGCCGAAATTTCCGGCTCAAAGCCTTCTCTCGGCTCGTAAGCTTCCGGCGTTGCCTGGGCCGCCGTAGCAGCTGGCTGCGCCAGCCAGGGGGCCAGCGCCGTGCGCGCCGCCGCTCCCAGCAGGTCGGCGTAAAATGGCAGCGAGTCGATTGCTGCCGTCGTTTCCGCCGCCGAAAGCAGCGGCTTTTTGGCCGTGAGCATGTCGGCCAGGCCATTGGCGGCACGCTCCTGCACGGCGGCATCGGGGTGGCCCAGGGCGGCGGCGAGCAGGCGGGCCACGGCGGCGGCCTGGGCCGGCTGGGCTTTCAGCACCTTGGTCAGCCCGCTCAGCAGGGTTTTGATGCCGGTTTTAAGGTCCTGCCGGGTCATCAGCCCATCGGCGTACAGCAGCAGCGTTTCGACGCTGAATCCGGCTTCGGCCCACAGTTCCTTCAGTTGGTCGAGGGCGAAGTTGACGACCAGCGGCAGCGGGTGCGCCAGCAGCTCCACCAGCTCGGCCTGCCGGCCCAGCCGCTCGGCCACGCTCGGCTGCAGTGCCGCAAACAGCTCCTTGAACCAGGTAAGCAGGGGCCGCCGAAAGTCGCGGCGCAGGGCCAGCAGGCAGCGCGTGAGCAAGTCGGC
>JANNDE010000709.1:0-3906 GCA_031387395.1 Hymenobacter sp. | reverse complement strand
GGTTATCGTGAACGAGGGCGGCGACGAGTACGCCAAAATCGGCATCGGCAAAAGCACGGGCACCAAGCTGATTTCGGCCTGCGGCCACCTCAACAAGCCCGGCATCTACGAAATTGAGCTGGGCCTGCCGGTCGAGGAATTTATCTACTCCGACGAGTATTGCGGCGGCATCTGGAAAGGCCGCGACCTAAAGGCGGTAGTGGCCGGCGGCTCGTCCGTTCCCATTCTGCCTAAAGAGTTGATTTTGAAGACTGCGGCCGGCGAAAACCGCCTGATGACGTACGAGTCGCTGAGCGACGGCGGCTTCGTGACGGGCACCATGCTGGGTTCCGGCGGCTTCATTGCGATGGACGAAACGACGTGCATCGTGAAGAACACCTGGAACTACAGCCGCTTCTACCACCACGAAAGCTGCGGGCAATGCTCGCCCTGCCGCGAAGGTACCGGCTGGATGGAGAAGGTGCTGCACCGCCTGGAGCACGGCCACGGCTCAATGCACGACATCGACCTGCTGGTGAGCGTGGCCAAGCAGATTGAAGGCAACACCATTTGCCCGCTGGGCGAAGCGGCCGCGTGGCCGGTAGCCGCCGCAGTGCGCCACTTCCGCCACGAGTTCGAGTGGCACGTGACCAATCCGAAAGAGGCGACGGTACCCGGCGCGGCTTACCGCGGCGCGGCAGTACTGGCGTAGTTATTCAGTGCACTTTTCACAACTGATGAATAATGGAAAAAATTGGCTATTACTTGGGGATTACCGTTGCTGTACTGATTTCAATGTATGCTTGGTTACACCTTGCACAAGAAATATTGCATCAATTTATTGAATGCCATTCTTTACCTAATTGCGCAACTGCCATTGCAGTATGCTCCGCAATGGCAGCGTCACATATTCTTTTTGAAAAGTATAGTGAAGGTTTCCGGTTGTGTGTAAACAAATTATTTCCTAATGGCTAAAATAACGTTCGACGGCATTGAGGTGGAAGTTCCCGACGGAACCACCATCATGAACGCGGCCCGCCAGATTGGCGGCAGCATTGTGCCGCCCGCCATGTGCTACTACACCCCGCTGAAGGGTTCGGGCGGCAAGTGCCGCGCCTGCCTGGTGAAGGTATCGGCCGGCTCGGCCAAAGACCCACGCCCCATGCCCAAGCTCGTGGCCTCGTGCATCACGACGGTGCAGGACGGCATGGTGGTCGAAAACACTATCAGCCAGCAGGTAATGGACGTGCGCAAGGGCATCGTGGAGATGCTGCTCATCAACCACCCGCTCGACTGCCCGGTGTGCGACCAGGCCGGCGAGTGCAGCCTGCAGGATTTCGCCTTCGAGCACGGCCTGAGCACCACCCGCTACGAAGAAGAGCGCCGCACGTTCGAGAAAATTGACATCGGTCCGCTCATTCAGCTGCACATGACGCGCTGCATTCTGTGCTACCGCTGCGTGTACACCGCCGACCAGCTCACGCCCGAGCGCGTGCACGGCGTGCTGGGCCGCGGCGATGCCTCGGAAATCGGCACTTACATTGAGAACATCATCGACAACGAGTTCAGCGGCAACGTCATCGATGTGTGCCCGGTGGGCGCGCTCACCGATAAAACCTTCCGCTTCAAGCAGCGCGTGTGGTTCACCAAGCCCGTGAACGCGCACCGCGACTGCGAAACGGACAAGTGCAACGGCCACGTAACCCTTTGGTATAAAGGCAAAGACGTGCTGCGCGTAACGGCCCGCAAGGATGCCTACGGCGAAGTGAAGGAGTGGATTTGCAACACCTGCCGCTTCGACAAAAAGGAAACCTCCGACTGGGTTCTCGAAGGCCCGGCGCACATTAATCGCGCTTCGGTGATTGCCCAGAACCACTACGAACTGCCGGTAGTGAACCCGCAGGTGCTGGCCGATTTACCCGAAAGCACCACCCGCGAGTTGGAGCGCAACCCGCCGCTGCGGTTGGGCGGCCTGAATAATTAAGCCGAACGATAATAAAAAACACGTCATGCTTCATCTTGCGTCCGCGCAGCCGAAGCATGACAAACGATTATAACATATGACTCTCCCCGCTCTGGGCTGGCAAGGCCTCGTCGTTCTGGTGGTTTTCGGCGTTTCGCTGCTGATTGCCACGTATTCTACTTACGCCGAGCGCGTAATTGCCGCCTTCCTGCAGGACCGGGTGGGGCCGGACCGCGCCGGTCCTTTCGGCCTGCTCCAGCCGCTGGCCGATGCCGTGAAGCTCTTCACCAAGGAAGAATTCTTCCCGGCCGGGGCCAACCGGGCGCTGTTCGTGTTCGGCCCCTGCCTAGCCATGATTACGGCCCTGATGTCGTCGGCGGTGATTCCATTCGGCAACTTCCTGCAGTTCGGCGATACTATCATTCACCTGCAGGGCATTGAAATCAACGTGGGGATGCTTTACGTGTTCGGCATGGTGTCGCTGGGCGTGTATGGCATCATGATTGGCGGCTGGGCTTCGAACAACAAGTTTTCGCTGCTGGGTGCCATCCGGGCGGCCTCGCAGAACATTAGCTACGAGCTGGCCATGGGCCTGGCACTGATTGCCGTGCTCATGATGTCGGGCACGCTTTCGCTGCGCGAAATCACTTTGCAGCAGTCGGTCGCCGGCGAGTGGCACTTCTGGAACGTTGCCAAGCAGCCGCTGGGCTTCCTAATTTTCATTGTTTGTGCGTTTGCCGAAACCAACCGCACGCCCTTCGACTTGCCCGAGTGTGAAACGGAGCTCATTGGCGGCTACCATACCGAGTACAGCTCCATGAAAATGGGCCTGTACCTGTTTGCCGAGTACATCAACGTGTTTGTGGCTTCGGCCGTGATGAGCGTGCTGTATTTCGGCGGCTTCAACTTCCCGTTCCAGTACGAAATGCGCGACTGGCTGGTATCGAGCCGCGGCCTGGAATTGGTGACGGCCCAGAACATCATTACCATCGTGGGCCTGCTGGGCTTGTTCGGCAAAATCTTCGCCTTCATCTTCTTCTTCATGTGGGTGCGCTGGACGCTGCCGCGCTTCCGCTACGACCAGCTGATGCGCCTGGGCTGGACCATTCTCATCCCGCTGGCTATTTTCAACATCCTGCTCACCGGCGGCCTGATTACGTTCGGCGTAATCCAATAACGACCTATGGAATCCTTAAGCAAACGCGCCAAAGTCCTCGAAAAGAAGCCCATGACCCTGGCCGAGCGGGCCTACCTGCCAGCTATTTTCCAGGGCCTGAGCATCACGATGCAGCACTTTTTTCGGGCGGCCACCAAAAAGCAGGTCACCATCCGCTACCCCGAAGAGACGCGCCCCTTCTCCCCCGTTTTCCGCGGCCTGCACGTGCTGAAGCGCGACGAAGCCGGCCGCGAGCGCTGCACGGCCTGCGGCCTCTGCGCCGTAGCCTGCCCCGCCGAAGCCATCACAATGGTAGCCGGCGAGCGCAAGAAGGGCGAGGAAGGCCTCTACCGCGAGGAGAAGTACGCGGTGAGCTACGAAATCAACATGCTGCGCTGCATCTTCTGCGGCCTGTGTGAGGAAGCCTGCCCGAAAGCCGCCGTGTACCTGCAAGCCGATAAAATGGCCCCGCCGCGCTTCGAGCGCGACGAGTTCATCTACGGCAAAGACCGGCTGGTGGAGCCCATGACGCCGGACAACCGCTCGAAGCGCGGCATCCAGCTCACGCCAGAGCAGGCCGACAAGCTGCGCACGCAGCTGGCGTAATGCCACGTAACGTGGACTCTGAGAGTCCGCGTTTTGCAGCAATTCCTTCACACCACGTTATCCGACAGAGATGTTTATCCATTTCTACCTTTTCTACTCCAGAAATAGTTTCAATAGCTGACAAAGGCACTGTACCATCCCACTCTACTACTAAAACAACGTGTTCCTTTTTCCCTGAGAGCAAATTCTTTAGAAGATCATC
>JANNDE010000089.1:0-1004 GCA_031387395.1 Hymenobacter sp. | reverse complement strand
CACTCCACCGAAGGCAAGCAGCTGCTGAAAAACTTCGTGGTCGACATCTGCCAGTGCGCCCAGAGCTGGACGCCCGACCACTTCGTGGATTCGGCCGTGGAAGCCTTACGCAACACCATCGGCCCCGACGACCAGGTGATTCTGGGCCTTTCGGGCGGCGTGGACAGCAGCGTGGCGGCCCTGCTGCTGCACCGTGCCATCGGCCCGCGCCTGCACGGCATTTTCGTCGATAACGGCCTGCTGCGCCAGGATGAGTTTGCCACCGTGCTTAAGGCCTACGAGGGCCTGGGCCTGAACGTGACCGGCGTGAACGCCGCGCCCGAGTTCTACGCCGCCTTGGCTGGCATCAGCGACCCCGAGGGCAAGCGCAAAGCCATTGGCCGCACGTTTATCGAGGTGTTCGACCGCGAGGCGCAGAAGGTGGAAGGTGCCCGCTGGCTGGCCCAGGGTACTATTTATCCCGACGTGATTGAGTCGGTATCGGTGCACGGCTCGTCGGTTACCATCAAGAGCCACCACAACGTGGGCGGCCTGCCCGAGAAGATGAACCTGAAGATTGTGGAGCCGCTGCGCATGCTCTTCAAGGATGAGGTGCGCGAGGTGGGCGCGGCCCTAGAGCTGCCGGCCGACATTCTCAACCGCCACCCCTTCCCCGGCCCGGGCCTGGGCATCCGCATTCTGGGCGACATTACGCCCGAGAAAGTGGACCTGCTGCAACGCGCCGACGGCGTGTTCATCAACCTGCTGAAGCAGCACGGCCTGTATGAGCACGTGTGGCAGGCTGGTGCCATGCTGCTGCCCGTGCAAAGCGTGGGCGTGATGGGCGACGAGCGCACCTACGAGCGGGTAGTGGCCCTGCGCGCAGTGACGAGCGTGGATGGCATGACCGCCGACTGGGCGCACCTGCCCTACGATTTCCTGGCTGAGGTGAGTAACAAGATTATCAACCAGGTGCGCGGGATTAACCGCGTGGTGTATGATATTTCGAGCAAGCCGCCGGCAAC
>JANNDE010000085.1:0-21983 GCA_031387395.1 Hymenobacter sp. | reverse complement strand
TTGGTTGCTTATCAAATGAGGCCTCTTTTCTGTGGCCTATTTTTTTCATTACTCCAACCGTGTGCCCCACCCAAAAATCCACTACAAAATCCGTGAAATCCGCTAAAATCCGATAAATCAGTGATTCTAGACGTTGAAGCGGAAGTGCATGATGTCGCCGTCCTGCACCACGTATTCTTTGCCCTCTACGGCCATTTTACCAGCTTCCTTGATTTTCACTTCGGTCTTGTATTCCTGGTAATCAGGCAGTTTGATAACCTCGGCGCGAATGAATCCCTTCTCGAAATCGGAGTGAATAACGCCGGCAGCGGCGGGCGCTTTGTCGCCGCGATGGATGGTCCAGGCGCGCACTTCCTGCACGCCGGCCGTGAAGTAGGTGATGAGGTTCAGCAGCTCGTAGCTGGCCCGGATGAGCTTGTTCAGGCCCGACTCGGTGAGGCCATACTCGCCGAGGAACATTTCCTTTTCCTCGGGGTCTTCCATGTCGGCAATCTGCTCTTCGATGGCGGCCGATACCAGCACGACCTGGGCACCTTCGGCTTTCACGTGCTCGCGCAGAGCGGCTACGTGGTGGTTGCCGTTGCTGGCAATGCTGGCCTCGTCCACGTTGGCCACGTAAATCACGGGCTTGATGGTGAGCAGCTGCAGGTCGGCCACGGCTTCGAGGTCGTCGGCCGAAGCTTCAACGGCGCGGGCATTCGCGCCACCCTCAAGGGCCGCTTTGAACTTCTGCAGCGACACCACTTCTTTCTTGGCCACGGCATCGCCGGCCTTGGCACTGCGCTCCGATTTCACGAGCTTCTTATCGATGCTCTCCAGGTCCTTGAGCTGCAGCTCGGTATCAATCACGTCCTTGTCGAACACCGGGTCGACACCGCCGGCCACGTGCACGATATTGGCGTCGTCGAAGCAGCGCACCACGTGAATGATGGCGTCGACTTCGCGGATGTTGGCCAGAAATTTATTGCCCAGGCCTTCGCCCTTGCTGGCACCCTTCACGAGGCCGGCTATGTCGACAAACTCGATGATGGTGGGCAGCACGCGCTTCGGGTTCACGAGGGCTTCCAGAATCTGCAGCCGCTCGTCGGGCACGGTGATGACGCCCACGTTGGGCTCGATGGTGCAGAACGGGTAATTGGCCGATTCGGCCTTGGCGTTCGATAACGCGTTGAACAGAGTGGATTTACCGACGTTCGGCAAGCCGACGATACCGCAGCGGAGGCCCATTTATGTAGGGTTGAGAGTTGAATGTTGAGGGTTGAATTGGGGGCAATTCGGCCGCAAAGGTACGGCTTGCCGCCACGCAAAACGGCGCAACCAGACGAAAGTCCGATTGCGCCGTTTTGGGGTTGCCGTCATACAGAGCGCAGCGAGGCATCTTTACCTCAATCGTAAATCCTTTTAATTGAGTTAGTATCGAGGTGAAGATGCTTCGCTGCGCTCTGCATGACGGCCTAAAGTGAGAAACTTAGTAGTTGTCGTCGGCCCGGTTGGGGTCGAAGGCGGGGCGCTCGGCTTCGCGGCGGGGCTGGTCGCGGTCGTCGAAATCGCGGGGGCGGTCGAGCTCGGCCACTTCCTCGGGGCTCAGCAGCTCCTCGCGCACGTAGTCGACGGCGTCCTGCAGGGCATCCACGAACTTGAGGAAATCTTCCTTGTAGAGGAAGATTTTGTGCTTTTCGTACGAAACCGAGTCGTCGCCGTTCTGGCGGCGCTTGCTTTCGGTGATGGTCAGGTAGTAATCCTGGCCGCGGGTAGCTTTCACGTCGAAGAAGTACGTGCGCTTGCCGGCTTTAATGCGTTGGGAATAAATTTCTTCCTGGTCGTGACGGTCGTCCACGGCGTTGGGTTGGGGGGTATGGGTGGGAAATAAGAAGTCGGTTGGTTGAAAGGGCTAAACTTACGAAAGTTGCGCGAAAGATAAACGCCTGGGATGGTGCGGCTGTTGGGGTGGCACGTCATGTCGAGCGTCACCGAGACATCTTGCTCGCTTTGTTGCAACGGCATTGCTTACTTCGGCACGCGAGATGTCTCGGCGACGCTCGACATGACGTTCTTTACACCCTTCTTGCCCTGTCCAGCCCGCTCTCTTCCTCAACCCCATGCCCCTCGACCTCGCCGCCATCCGCTCGTTTGAAAACCTGGAGTTTCTGGCCCGCCAGTTGGTCGATGGGTTCATTACCGGCTTGCATCAGTCGCCCTACCACGGCTTTTCGGTCGAGTTTTCGGAGCACCGCCTCTACAACCCCGGCGAGAGCACGCGCCACATCGACTGGAAGGTTTTTGCCCGCACCGACAAGCTCTTCGTGAAGCGCTACGAGGAAGAAACCAATCTGCGCGCCCACATTTTACTGGATGTGAGCCCGAGCATGTATTACCCCACGCCGGGCCACGATAAGCTGAAATTCAGCATATTGGCGGCGGCGGCGCTCACCACCCTGCTCACCCGACAGCGCGACGCGGTAGGCCTCGTCACCTTCGCCGATACCATTGAGCTGCAAACGCCGGTGCGCTCCACCAGCACCCATCGGCACACGCTGCTGCTGGCCCTGCAGCAGCTGCTGGAGCGCCCGCCCGCGCCCAAATCGGGGCGCGGGACCGACGTGGCCGGCACCATCCACGCCATCGCCCAGCAGATTCCGAAGCGCTCGCTCGTCATCGTGTTCAGCGATATGCTGGGGCGCGGCGCGGCCGAGCAGGAAGCGGCCCTTTCGGCCTTGCAGCACCTCAAGCACCAGCATCATGAGGTGCTGCTTTTCCACGTGCTCGACCGCGCCACCGAGGCCGATTTCGAGTTTTCGGAGCGGCCATACATTTTCGAAGACGTGGAAACCGGCCTCGAAATCAAGCTCCAGCCGTCCCAAATAAAAGACCAGTACCGCGCCGCTATGACAGCCTATGAGCAGGAGCTGGCCCAGCGCTGCGGCCAGCTGCGCATCGACTTCGTGCCGGTGGACGTGCGCGAGCCCTTCGAGAAGGTGCTTTACGCGTACCTGGTGAAGCGCGGCAAAGTGCGGTAGCTCCTGATACTATTTCAAAACCTGATTCCTGTGTTTTTACTTCGTTTACTGCTCATTTTTGGCGTTTCCCTGCTGGTTTTTGCTCCCATCACGGGGTACATCGCCTACAACTACGGCCGCTCGTTCTGGCGGTGGTTTGGGCTGGGCTTGCTGCTGCCGTTTGTGTCGGTGTTCATTGCCCTGTTTATGGCCATGCGCGACCGGGCAGCCGAAGACCAGGCCGACCGCCAGCGTTTGCCGCCCCGCTAAACACCCCAACCAAGCTGCGGTTGGCTGGGGCGTTTGCCGCGTTGCGATTGGTTGGCGGGGCTCAGTACAACATTCTTTTTTGTACCCGGTCGTTCTTTGCGCTCGCAAGCAATTTCCCAACCATGAAAATCCTGATTATCGGCGGCGGCAATATGGGCCTCACCTACGCCCGCAGCTTCGTGCGCGCCCACATCACCTCACGGCTCGATTTGCGGCTGCTGGCCCGCTCGCCCGAGCGCGTGGCGGCACTGGCGGCCCACGAAATCGGGACGGTGTGGGGCTCGCCGGCCGAATGCGTGCCGGGGGTCGACATCCTCATTCTGGCCGTGAAGCCGCAGGACTCGCCGGCGCTGTTCGCGGCGTTGCGGGGACTGGTGCAGCCGCAGCAGCTGGTGCTCAGCATCATGGCCGGCGTGCGGATTGAGACGCTGCGCGCGGCGCTGGGCACGCCCAAAATTATTCGGGCCATGCCCAACCTGCCCGCCCAGATTGGCATGGGCATGACGGCCTTCACCAGTACCGACGAGGTGAGCCGCGCCGAGCTGGTGCAGGTGCAAAACCTGCTGAGCACGACCGGCAAAACGGTTTATGTCGAAAATGAAAGCGCCATTGATGCCAGCACCGCCATTTCGGGCAGCGGCCCGGCCTACGTGTACTACTGCATGGAAGCCCTGATGGCGGCGGCCGCCCAAATGGGTTTCAGCGGGGCCGAAGCCGAGCTGCTGGTGAGCCAGACGTTTCGCGGGGCCGTAGAGCTGTACTCGCAGTCGGGCCTGAGCTGCCAGGACTGGATTGCCAAAGTAGCCTCGAAGGGTGGCACCACCGAGGCCGCGCTGGGCGCTTTCGGAGCCGGCGCGGTGCGCGAAGGCCTGATGGCGGGGGCCGGCGCCGCCCGCGACCGGGCCGAGGAGCTGGGGCGGTAAGCAGTTGGGTTAGAGGGCCGCGATGTCCGTCGCCGGCACGCCGGTGATTTCGGCAATCACCGCCGAATCAAAGCCTTTGGCTTTCATTCGACGGGCTTGCTCCAAAGCCGCCTCGTGCCGGCCTTCCGCTATTCCTTCGGCTTTTCCTTCGGCCCGGCCTTCGCGGAGGGCGGCGGCCAACAGGGTGCGCTCCGAGCTGATGGAGTCCCAATACCGGTCGTAGCCGGCGAGCTCATCGCGGGTGAACGCAGATTCGCGCAGGTATTCCACGGCTTCTTCCAACTCGGGCACGGCCAGTAAGTCGGCCGAAATCTGCTCGGTCTGGTCCTTTATTTCGGTCAGGTAGCGCAACCACAGCACCTGCATGCGCTTGCCCAGCAGGCTGCCGTCCCGAAACTTGGGGAGCTCCACGAAAATCAGCTCCAGGCCTTCGAGGCGGCGCTCGGGCTCGGTGGCGTGCACGAAGCGGTAGTGGTGGTAGTACTCGGGCGACATGGGTTCGAAAATCTGGTCTACCAGGCTGAGGGCGTACACGGGCTGGAGCCCTTCGTACTGCCGGCCGCGCCCCAGTTGGCTCACGTACGCCTTAGAGGCGTTGAACAGCACCCGCGACTTGAACGAGTCGGTCCACAGCATCTGCATCTCGACGATGAACTGCCGGCCCGAATTATCCTGGCAGCGCACGTCCACGATAGTGTGCTTGAACAAGGGCACCACCGGCACCAGCTCGGCCGGCAGATATTCCAGCGACTCAATAACCTGGCCTTCTTCCAGCGGAAGCAACGCGTTCAGGAAGCTTCGCAGCAGGTGCGGGTGCTGCCCGAACACCTTTTTGAACGTGAGGTCGTTTTTGGGGTCGAGGTAGCGCATGGAGTGGCCGCTGGAAGCGAGTGAAATCTATGGCGAAGGTACGCCCCGGCGATACCGCGGGCAGGCCGGCGGGCGCTTTAGTCAGCGCCCAGCCGGCCCCAGCCCACCAATCAGGCCACTGAATACCCCTCAAAGTCCTTCCTAAGCTGCGTTTTGAGAATTTTGCCGGTGGCCGTGTGGGGCAGCTGCTCCACGAACTCCACGGCATCGGGCTCGCAAAACTTAGCCACCTTACCCCGGAAAAAGCTGAGCATTTCCTCGGCCGAAACGTCCATGCCCGGGCGGCGCACGATAACCAGCAGCGGCCGCTCGCTCCAGCGGGCGCTGGGCACGCCGATAACGGCGGCCTCGGCCACGGCAGAATGGGCTATGGCCAGGTTTTCGAGGTCGATACTGGAAATCCACTCGCCCCCCGACTTGATGACGTCCTTCGAGCGGTCGGTGATTTGCATGAAGCCATCGGGGTCGATGGTGGCCACGTCGCCGGTGCGGAACCAGCCGTCGGCGGTGAGCTCGCCGGGGTTGGGGCTACGGTAGTAGTCGCGCACCACCCAGGGGCCGTGCACCAGCAGGTCGCCGAAAGCCACGCCGTCGTGCGGCAGGGTCTGGCCATCGTCGCCCACAATCTTCATATCGACACCGAACACGGCACGGCCCTGCTTGGCCAGCACGGCGGCTTTTTCGTCGGCGCTCAGGTGCTGCTGGTTGGCTTTGAGGCGGCTGCCGGTGCCCAGCGGACTGGTTTCCGTCATGCCCCAGGCGTGGGTAATGGTCACGTCCAGCTCTTCCACGAAGGCCTTCATGAGGGCCGGCGGGCACGACGAGCCGCCCACCACCGTGCGCCGCAGCGTGCGGAACTGGCGCTGGCCTTCGCGCATAAATTGCAGCAACGCCAGCCAGATGGTGGGCACTCCGGCCGAGAACGTGACACCCTCGGCTTCCATCAGCTCAAACAGGCTGGCGCTGTCCATGCCCGCGCCGGGCAGCACCAGCTTGCTGCCATTGAGCGGCGCGGCATAGGGCAAGCCCCAGGCATTGACGTGGAACATGGGCACGACGGGCATAATCACGTCGGCCGACGAGCAGCCCAGCGAGTCGGGCAGCGAGATACCGTAGGCGTGCAGCAGCGTGGAGCGGTGCGAGTAGAGCACGCCCTTGGGCTGGTCGGTGGTGCCGGAGGTGTAGCACAGCGAGCAAGCCGTGTTCTCATCGAAGCTCGGCCACGCGTAGCCGCCGGGCTGCGCGGCCAGCAGGTCTTCGTAGCTGCACAGGCCGGGCATGGCCGACTGCGCGGGCAGGTGCTCGGAGCCGGCCATCAGCACCCACTTCTCCACGGTGGGGCACACCGGCGCGAGGCGCTCAACGAGTGGTAGAAACGTGAGGTCGAAGAACAGGAGCCGGTCTTCGGCGTGGTTGATGATGTAGACGAGCTGCTCGGGAAACAGGCGCGGGTTGATGGTGTGGCACACTGCCCCAATGCCCGCCACGCCGTAGTAGAGCTCGAAATGGCGGTGCGTGTTCCAGGCCAGGGTGCCTACCCGGTCGCCGTTTTCGATGCCTAGCGCCAGCAGGGCCTGGGCCAGCTGCTGGCTGCGCTGGCTGGCATCGGCGTAGGTGTAGCGGTGGATGCCGCCTTCGGGCAGGCGCGACACGATTTCGGTGTCGGAATGCCACTTGGCGGCGTGCTCGAGTATCGAGGCCACGCGCAGGGGCTCGGCCATCATTAGTCCTTGCATAGGGGTAAGTTTTATTTCACGCAGTGTTTCGCAGTGTTAAAGCGCAGTGTTTCGCAGTGTTGTTCTTACAGGCCATTTACCAGGCGGTGCATGTGCTCTTTTAAGGTAGCGACGTTGAAGTTGATAAGCTGGCCGAGTTTTAGGCCGGAAAGCTTCAGGTAAGTGAGGAGTTGCTTGAAATGAACTTCCTTTAGCGCCTCTACTGATTTTATTTCAACGATGACCTTTCCAGCCACCACCAAATCAAGGCGAAACCCTATTTCCATCTGCACCCCGGCATATACCATCGGTAGAGGTACCTGCGTCTGCACTGCCAGGCCAAGCTGGCGCAGCTCATACGCCAAAGCCGTTTCATACACCGACTCCAACAACCCCGGCCCCAATTCGGTGTGTAATTTATAAGCGGCTCGTCTAACCTCAAAAGAAATTCCGTTCTCCGTCATCCCCAAATGAACACCAAAAGAACGACACTGCGAAACACCGCGCTTTAACACTGCGAAACACTGCGTGAAATGCTTACCGCGCCGCCTCAATCGCCACCTGCAACAAAGCCGAGCGCACGCTCAATTCCGTCAGCTTATTGTTGCGGCGCGTAGGATGTACGCGGTTGGTGAGCAGCACCACTACCAAATCCTTTTCCGGCTCGACCCAGAAGTACGTGCCCGTGAAGCCGGTGTGGCCGTAGCTGCGCGGCGAGGCGCTGCGGGCCGAGTTCACGCTGGGGTTGGTGGCGGGGCGGTCGAAGGCCAGGCCGCGGCGGTTATCGGGGCAGAACTGGCAGCTGGTCCACTCGGCCAGCACGGCGTTGTCGAAGAACTGCTGGCCGCCGTAGCGGCCACCCCAGGCGTAGGTCTGGGCCAGCTTGGCCACGTCGTTGGCATCGCCGAACAGGCCGGCGTGGCCCGAGAGGCCGCCGAGCAGGGCCGCGCCCTCGTCGTGCACGGTACCGTGCAGCAGCTGCCGCCGAAAGGCCGAATCTACTTCGGTGGGCACGATGCGCCGCAGCGGGAAGCGGTTGGTGGGCCGGAAGCCGAGCGTGGTAGCGCCCAGCGGGCCATACACTTCCTTTTGCAAATAGGCGTCGAGCGGCTGCCCGGTGCGGGCCTTCACCAGCTCGGGATAGAGAATAAACGACAAGTCGGAGTACACGTAGCCCGGCTTGGCATTCAGCGGCGACGCGCCGATTTCCTGGTAGATGCGGGCCGGCAAATCCTTGCGCGCCCACAGCCCCGCGGCGGCTGGCAGCGGGAACCGGGCCGACGAATCGGCGCGGAACCAGCGGCGGCGCATCGCGCCGTTCTTCCGGCGCAGCTCCTGCCAGAACGGAATCCAGGCCTTAAGGCCGGCCTGGTGGGCCAGCACGTCGCGCATTTTTAATCCGGCTTTATTAGTGCCGCGCAGAAAAGGAAAGTAGCTGTCCAGCGCGCTGTCGGGGCTGAATTTGCGCTCAGCTTCCAGCCGCATCAGCGCGGGCGTGGCGGCCAGCAGCTTGGTCATCGAAGCCAGGTCGTAGAGGTCGTCGTCCTGCACCGGGCGGGGCGTTGACACTTCGTTTAATAAAGAATGAGGAATGAGGAATGAGGAATTTTTGCTGAACTTATACGCAGCCTGTTTGCCCACCTTCAATTCTTCATTCCTCATTCCTAATTCCTCCTTGCGGGCAAAGCCCGCATACGTCTGGTTGCCGTAGCTTTTGCGCAGCACCACCGTGCCGCGCCGGGCAATGAGCACCTGCGCGCCGGGGAAGGCCTGGGCCGCCAGCGCCCGGCCCACGAGGCTGTCGACGCGGGCTTCGAGGCGCGGGTCCATGGCTTCGTCCTCCGGGTTGGCGTAGCGCAGGCGGGAGCCGGCGGCGGTGCGCAGGCCAAAGCCGCGCGGGTAGCGGTCGCTCACCGTTACGGGCAGCTGGCCGGTAGCCCCGATACCGCCGAAAATAGCCTGAGCGGTCAGGCTCTGGGCATTCGGGCTTTCCTGGTAGGCCATGATAACGGCGCTGGCCCGGTCCAAATCGCGCACCCGGGCCACGGCGTAGGCCGAACCGAACACGCTGAGCACCAGCGTTTGCTTTTGGTCGGCAAGCTCGCGGAGCAGCATGTTGCTTTCGGGGGTGATGCCGAAGCTGGTGGCGGGCAGCCGGCCCAGGCTCTGCAGGCTTACCAGAATAAGGTTATAAGGCTTGAGGGCGGCGCGCAGCTGCACCAGCTCATCGAGCGTGGGCGTGGCCGGGACGTGGAAATGCGCGGCCGGCGCGTAGTCGCTCACCGCCCGCTGAAACTCGGTGGTATCGCGGGGGGCGCCGCCCAGCACCAGCGTGGCAATGCGGAGCGTGTCGAGACGCTGCAGCGGCAGCAGGCTTTTCTGGTTGCGCAGCAGCGTGATACTCAGCTCGGTGAGGCGGTGGCTGAGGTAACGGGCGTGCGGGCCGTTGAGGTCTTCGTAAAGGTTTTTGGTTTCGATGGGCCGGTAGTGGTTCAGCCCCGACCACTGCTTGAGGGCCAGCACGCGGCGGCAGTGCTCGTCGATTTCCGGCTGCGAGATGCGGCCGCTATCCACGGCGGCGCGCACCATGCGCAGGGCCAGCGGCACGTTCTTGCTGAACTCCAGGATGTCGTTGCCGGCCAGGAGGGCGCGCACGTCGGCCTCGCCGGGCGGGAACATGCTGATGACGCCTTTCATGTTCATGGCATCGGTGAAAATCAGGCCCTTAAACCCCATTTCACGGCGCAACACCCCTTCAATAATGGGCCGTGAGAGCGTGCTCGGGCCGCTCACCGTATCGAGGGCGGGCACGTTGAGGTGGGCCACCATCATGCCGCCCAGCCCGCCCGCGATGAGGCTGCGGAAGGGCGGCAGCTCCAGGGTATCGAGCCGGCGGCGGTCGACGCGCACCGTGGGCAGGGCCAGGTGCGAGTCGGCGTCCACGTCGCCGTGGCCGGGGAAGTGCTTGGCCACGGCCAGAATGCCGGCATCCTGCAGGCCGCGCATGTACTGGCGGCCATCGCGGGCCACGGCGGCCGGGTTTTCGCCCCAGCTGCGGAAGCCGATAACCGGGTTGGCGGGATTGTTATTGACATCGACCACCGGCGCGAAGTTGACGTGCATGCCCAGCCGCCGGAACTGCCGGGCCACCTCGCGGCCCATGTCGTAGAGCAGGGCCGTGTCGGTTTCGCCGCCCAGGCTCATCTGATACGGGAATTTCACCACGCTGTCGAGGCGCATGCCCACGCCCCACTCGCCATCCAGCGCCACCAGCAGCGGCACTTTCGCCTGGCTTTGGTAGCGGTTCAGCAGGCGCGCCTGCCGGCCCGGGCCACCCTGGAAAAATATCAGCCCGCCAATGCCCGCCTGCTGAACAAGAGCCGAAATGGAGTCCTCGTCGATGCGCTGGCGGTTGGAGTACGCGGCCACCATGAACAGCTGCGCGGCCCGCTGGTCGGGCGTGAGCACCCGCATCAGGCTATCGACCCAGGGCGAGTGCAGGTACTGCGTGAAGGCCGGCGCACCAGGGAGCGGTATTGGGCGTGGGGCAGCTTTTTTGGCGAGAATGGCTTTGGCGCGCGGGTGGGCCGCCTTAGAAGCCCGAACGGGCGCGGCGAGGCGCTGGGCCTGGCCCACTAAGGGCACGGCCAGCAGCAGCAACAGGAGGTACTTGATGATTGACAAAAGCAAAAAGCTAGTTTAAAACGAAAGTAACGTTTTCAGTGCGACGGCGAAGGCTGCCAGCAAATGCCAGTCGCCGTTACGCAAAATAAGCTGGCACCAGGCCCGGGCAAGCCAATCTTTCGTTAAAATAATTTAAACATTTATATATTATTTTTTATTATTTCAACTTACAGAATGCCTGCATTCGGAATGCATTCGCTAACTTGCTGGCTTGTCTAATCTTCCGCTTTCTACCCCGTTCATGAAACAAGAATCTACCCTTCGGTTGAGCTACCTACGCCTTGGCCACGGACCAGCGCCCCTACTTGCGCTGCTGCTACTACTGCTGATGGCTACCACCACTGCCCAAGCCCAAACGACCTACTACTGGCGCGGGGCGGCCGGCGCGAACTTCACGGCCGCGACGAGCTGGAACACGCTTGCCTCGGGTGCGGGCAGCAACCGCACCAATTCTCAGGCAACCGACGTACTTGTTTTCGATGGCGGCGCGCCGGTGGTAACGATGAATAACGGGCAGCGCATTGCCCGCCTGAAATTCATTAACAATACCTCGGTTACGCTAAATTCGTCTAGCAATTCCACGAATACCATTACCCTCACTGGCGACGCCACCGACGACGACCTGATTGTGGAAAGCGGCTCGGCCGTGGCCCTGACGGCCACTGGCACAAGTTGGAACATGGCGGGCGTGGTGCTGCACCTGGAGGCTGGTGCCACGGGGAAGGTAGCGGGTACCATCACCCTGACGAATACGCTGCCGAACGCCGACGCGCCCGTTTCGACGGACAAGCTCAGCTGTACTACCAGCAACGCGCTGCGTTTTGTAGCGGGCGGCCAGCTGAATATTCTTGGCACCATCGGCAGCACTGCGTTCAGCGGCGTGCCCGTTTTTGAAGCCGGCTCGACGCTGGAGCAGAACGCGGCAGTCTCCAGTGACCTGAGCGGTGTGGGCTCCGCAGTATACCGCAGCGGGAGCACGTTCCGCTACGTCGACGGCACTTTCGGGAGCGACGCCCTCACCGCTGACCGCACGTTTGGCAACCTGGAATTCGCTTCCGCAGCCGGCCGGTTCATTGGTGGCGCATTGAACCTGACCATCCTCAACAACCTGACCCTGACGGGTAGCGGCAGCCTGATTATAGGTGCGCGGGGTAGTGCGAGTACCGGCGCAATCGGGACGCTTATCGGGGGTAATATCAGTATTCCCAACCCGGCCGCGACCCTGACCTTCAATCCCAGTACGGCCATGCCCAACATGCCCAAAGTCGCTTTCAACGGCACCACGGCCCAGACTATCAGCAACGTTGGCACCCTCACCTTCGGGCCCAATGCCAAGCTGGAAATCAACAACCCGGCCGGGGTGACGCTGCAAAATGACCTGACCATTGCCAACGACCTGCTGCTGACCAATGGTCTGCTCAGCACGGGCGCGGCCGGCGCGGGCCTGCTCACCATGGCATCGCCCACGGCGGCCGCCACCGGCACCAGCAGCAGCTTCGTGAACGGCCCGCTGACCCGCCAGACGGCCGCCGGCAACGCCACCATCACGTTCCCGACGGGCAGGCCCGATGCCGCCGGCAACCGCCGCTACCGCCCCATCACCCTGACGCTGGCCAGCCAGACCAACGCCGTTGCCTACACGGCGCAGCAAACCGAGGCTTCGGCCACCGGTTTTGGGGTCGCGGCTCCCATCAACCACGTTTCAAACCTGCGCTACTACACGGTTTCGGCCGCCCCGGCCCCTGCCGGCCCCAGCTTCGGCGCCAGCATCAAGCTCACCTTCGGCCCCGAAGACTACGTGACCAACCCCACCACCGCCAGCTTAGTAGTGGCCAGGCGCAACGGTGGGGCCTGGGCCAGCATTGGCAGCACCAACACGGGCATCGGCACCAACACCGGCATCGGGCAGTCGGGCAGCCTTACCTCTGGGGCCTTCACTTCCTTTTCCGATTTCACCCTCGCCAGCCTTGATGCGCAGCAGATTTACTACCCAGGTCTGAACCCCTTACCCGTGGAGCTCGGCGGCTTTTGGGCCACTGCGCAGCCTGGCGGGGTGGGCCTGAGCTGGGCTACGGCCAGCGAGAAAAACAGCGCCTACTTCGACGTGCAGCGCAGCGCCACTGGCCAAACCTACGAAACCATTGGCCGCGTGGCCCCCACCGGCAGCAGCAGCAGCCGGCGCACCTACGCGTTTTTGGACGCGCGCCCGCTCGCCGGCCGGGCCTACTACCGCCTGCGCCAGGCAGATACCGACGGCACCTCCACCTACTCGCCCATTGTCACGGCACGCCACGGCTCCGAAGTCGCCAGCTACCCCAACCCCACTACCGGAGCCGTGCTGCTTCCCGCCGGCCTGGGCCCCGTGCGCTACCGCATCCTCAATACGCTGGGCCAGCAGCTGGCCAGCGGCGGCGACCGTCTCGACCTAAGCACGCTGCCCAAAGGTTCGTTCTTCCTGGAGCTGACCGATGCCGCGGGCCGCCACACCCAGCGGCTGGTGCGCGAGTAGCCACGGGCCGGCCAGCAACGCGCCCCTAAACGCCCCGGGCTCCGGCTCCACCGGAAGTGGGGCGTCAGCTTGTTGGCATCATGCGCGGGCCGCAGGCTTGCACATTGCCGCGCCCACGGCCCGCGCCCGGGCTGATGAGGCCACGGCCGCCGTCAGTCATTTCGTCCGCCTCCGCCTCCCTCCGGCCGCATAACCGTTCTCATCGTTGAAGACGAGCACACCCTGGCCCGCGCGGCCCTGCCGGGATTATGGCGTTATTTGGCGGTTCAAACGTGCCTCACTTCCCGCAACCCGCTTTCATGAAGAAAATTGCCCTGGCCGGCCTCGTCGCGGCCGCCCTCACTACGGCCTGCAACCAGACCAAAACCACCGAAACGGCTGCCACCGGCACGCCCGGCACGGCCGCGGCCGCCGACTCGACCCAGGGCCTGCCGGGCCTGTTCAGCAGCTACTGGGAGCAGAATTCCCGGCTGAACCCGCTCGACGCCACGGCTTACGGCGACAACCGCTTCAACGACCAGCTGCCCAACAACCAGACCCGCGCCTACCGCGACACGCTGCGCAGCTTCTACCAGGGCTACCTGAACAAGCTGCGCCAGTTCGACCGCGAGCAGCTGGGCGACAACGACAAAATCAGCTACGACATTTTTGAGTACGAGATGCTGCACGGGCTGGCTGGCCTCAAGCTGAATTCGTGGATGATGCCGGCCAACCAGTTCTACGGCCTGCCCATCACGCTGGGCCAGTACGGCTCGGGCCAGGGCAACCAGCCGTTCAAAACGGTGCGGGACTACGAGAACTGGCTGGGCCGCGCCCACGGCTTCGTGGCCTGGACCGACTCGGCGATTGCCAACTTCCGGGTGGGCCTGAAAGCCGGCGTGGTGCTGCCCAAGGCCCTGGTGCAGCGCATGATACCCCAGCTGCTAGCCCCCGACCTGGTGCCCACCGACCCCACCAAAAGCCTGTACTACGGCCCCATCGAGCGCCTGCCCAACTCCTTTTCGGCCGCCGACAAAGCCCGCCTCACCGACGCCTACAAGCGGGCGATAATGACCGACCTGGTGCCGGCCTACCGCAAGCTCGGCGCTTTTATGCAGACCGAGTACCTGCCCAAGGCCCGCCCCAGCAGCGGCATCGACGCGGTGCCCGGGGGCAAAGAGATTTATGCCTATGACGTGAAGTACGAGACGACGACCGACAAAACCCCGGCCGAAATATACCAGACGGGCCTGGCCGAAGTAGCCCGCATCCGCGCTCAGATGGAGGCCATCAAAACCGAAGTCGGCTTTAAAGGCGACCTGCCAGCCTTCTTTAAGTACCTGAACACCGACGCGAAGTTCCGGCCCTATAAAAAGCCGGCGGAAGTACTGGCGGCTTTCGAAACCATTCATCAGCGCATGCTGCCCAACCTGCGTCAGCTGTTCGGGCGCACGCCCAAAACGCCGTTCGAAATCCGCGAAACCGAGAAGTTCCGCGAAGCCTCGGCCTCCGCCGAGTACAACCAGGGCTCCCCCGACGGGTCGCGGCCGGGCATTTTCTACGTGCCGATTCCCGACGCCACCAAGTTCACCACTACTTCGGGCATGGAGTCGCTGTTTCTGCACGAGGCCATTCCGGGGCACCACTACCAGATTTCGTTGCAGCAGGAAAACACCAGCCTGCCCAAATTCCGCCGCTTCGGCGGCCAGAATGCCTACGTGGAGGGCTGGGCGCTGTATTGCGAAAGCCTGGGGCCGGAGCTGGGCCTGTTTAAGGACCCCTACCAGCGCATGGGGGCCCTGGGCGATGAGATGCTGCGCGCCGTGCGCCTGGTGGTGGATACCGGCCTGCACTCGCGCCAGCTCACGCGCGAGCAGGCCATCGCCTACCTGCTGGCCAACCTGAGCACCAGCCGCGACGAGGCCACTTCGGCCATCGAGCGCTACATGGCCATTCCGGGCCAGGCACTGGGCTACAAAATCGGCCAGCTCAAAATCCGGGAGCTGCGCGCCAAGTACGAAAAGCAGCTGGGCAGCAAGTTCCAGCTCAGTGCTTTCCACGACGAACTGCTCAGGGACGGCTCGATGCCCCTGGCCGTGCTCGAAAAGAAGCTGGATGCCTGGGCCGCAAAGCAGCAGTGAGCCTTAAAGTATTGATTACGACGTCTTTTTTTATCAACGGAATACGCTCGTCTCCTTTCTACTCCCGCCCAAACTCCCGCCATGGTCTGGACCATGGCGGGAGTTTTTTTGCTTTTTCCCAGAGTCTTTGGCAGATATTGTGCTAAATGAATGTAGCTTGCCGGCTTAATTCCAGGGTTGATGAAGCGCTTTTTGGTTTTATTGATGGTGATGTGGGGGATTGTGGCCGGGGCCGGGTGGGCGCGGCAACCTACGCCAGCCGCCACGTCGGCCGCGCTGCTAACCACCCTTTTCAATAATTACTGGGACGACCGCGCCCGTCTTTTTCCGCTCGTGGCCACGGCCCAGGGCGACAACCGCTACAACGACCGCCTGCCCAACGACCAGACCCGGACCTTCCGACAGCAGCAGGCCCGCCTCTACCGCCGCTACCTTAACGACCTGCTGAATATTGACCGTGCCCGCCTCTCGGCCGACGACAAACTCAGCTACGACATTTTCCAGTACGACATGCGCACCCGCCTCGAAGGCCTGCGCCTAAACACCTGGATGATGCCCTTCGCCCAGATTTACAGCCTGCCCACCACGCTTGGGCAGTTGGGCACCGGCACCGGCGCGCAGCCCTTCCGCACGGTGAAGGACTACGACAACTGGCTGGCGCGCGTCGGCAAGTTTCCGGTGTGGGCCGACTCGGCCATTGCCAATTTTCGGGCGGGGGCCAAAGCAGCCGTGGTACTACCCAAGGTGCTAGTGCTGAAGATGCTGCCCCAGCTGCAGGCCCAGGCAGCGGGCGAGGTGAGCCGCAGTCTTTTTTATGGGCCCGTGGCGCACATGCCCGCCAGTTTTTCGGAGGCCGACCGCGCCCGCCTCACGGCCGCCTACCAAGCGGCCATCAGCACCGACCTGGTGCCCACCTACCGCAAGCTGGCCGATTTCCTGCAAACCGAATACCTGCCCCTGGCCCGCAACAGCACCGGCCTGGGCGACGTACCCGGCGGGGCCGAGATGTACCGCTACGACGTGCGCCTGATGACCACCACCACCCGCGACCCGGAGGCCATTTACCAAACCGGCCTGAGCGAGGTGAAGCGCATCCGGGCCGAAATGGAGGCCGTGCGAAAGCAGGTGGGCTACCAGGGCAGCCTGGCCAGCTTCTTCACCTCGCTCAGCAACAACCCGCGCTACATGCCTTACCAGACGCCCGAAGAGGTGCTGCGGGCCTTCCGGGGCATTCAGGCGCGCATTGTGCCCAACCTAAGCCGGCTGTTTGGCCGGGTGCCAAAGTCGCCGTTTGAGATTCGGCAGACGGAAGCATTCCGGGCAGCGTCGGCTTCGGCCGAGTACAACCGGGGCACGGCCGACGGCTCGCGGCCGGGTATTTTCTACGTGCCCATCGTCGATGCCACCAGGTTCAACGTGACCTCGGGCATGGAGTCGCTGTTTTTGCACGAGGCCATTCCCGGGCACCACTACCAGCTCTCGTTGCAGCAGGAAAACACGAGCTTACCCAAATTTCGCCGTTTTGGCTCCTACCCAGCCTTCAGCGAGGGCTGGGCCCTGTACTGCGAAAGCATGGGCAAGGAGCTCGGCCTTTATACCGACCCCTACCAGCGCCTGGGGGCCCTGGGCGATGAGATGCACCGCGCCCTGCGCCTGGTGGTAGACGTGGGCCTGCACCTGAAGGGCATGAGCCGCGAGCAGGCCATCGACTACCTGCTAGCCAACGAGCCCATTACCGAACCCGCCGCCACCGCCGAAGTGGAGCGCTACCTGGCCATGCCCGGCCAGGCCCTGGCCTATAAAGTAGGGGCGCTGAAGCTGCGCGAACTCCGCACCCGCTACGAAAAGCAGCTGGGCAAGCGCTTCAGCCTAAAGAATTTTCACGATGAAATCCTGACCGGCGGCTCGATGCCCCTGGCTATACTGGAGCGGCACCTGGACGCCTGGGCGGCGCGGCAGCGGTAGAGCCCGGATTATTGCATGCGGGTGGCCTGACGATTACAGCAGCAACTCGTTTTACTTTCACGGGGCAATCCCCTTTTTTCTGTATTTTTCATACTTATGCACTTTTCTTCTCGTTCCCGACGGACGGCCGGTTTTCTGGCGCTACTCGGCCTCGCCGGGTTCTTGCTCTCTCCCCCTGGCATGGCCCAAACGCCGGCTTCTGCCGCGCCGGCCTCCGGCGCGCCGGCTACGGTCCGCACCGCCGAGCCTTCTTACCCCCTGCTCGCGGCCTGGGGCGGGCCGCACGGCGGCGCGCCCGCTTTTGATAAGGTACGGGTGTCCCATTTCAAGCCCGCGCTGGAAGCGGCGATGGCCGAGAACCTGGCCGAAATCAACACCATTGCTACCAACCCGGCGGCCCCGACTTTCGAAAACACCATTGCCGCGATGGAGCGCAGCGGGCAGACGCTGACGCGCGTTTCGGCCATTTACGACATCTGGAGCGGCACGCTGAACGACCCGGCTTTTGCGGCCGTGGAACGGGAAATGGCCCCGAAGCTGGCCGCCTTCAGCGACCAGATTAGCCAGAACCCGGCCCTGTTCCGGCGCATCGAGGCGGTGTATAACGCCCCGGCCACCAAAAAGCTGACGGCCGAGCAGCAGCGGCTGGTAGAAGTGGACTACAAGCAGTTTGTGCGGGCCGGGGCCCGGCTCGGGGCCCCGGCAAAGGCCCGGGTGTCGGCCATCAACCAGCAGCTGGCGGGGCTGTTCACCAGGTTTTCGCAGAACGTGCTGGCCGACGAGGCCGACTCGGTGCTGGTGCTGAAAACGGAGAAAGACCTGGGCGGCCTGCCCGCCTCGCTGGTGGATGCGGCCAAAACCACGGCCACCATTCGCAACTCGGGCGTGGGCGTGATTACCAACACCCGCTCCAGCATCGACCCGTTCCTGACCTACTCGGACCAGCGCAAGCTGCGCGAGAAGGCCTGGCGCATGTTCACGAACCGGGGCGACAACGGCGGCGCGCACGACAACAACGCCATCATCAGCCAGATTCTGCAGCTGCGGGCCGAGCGCGCCAGGCTGCTGGGCTACCCCACCCACGCCCACCTGCGCCTCGACAACACCATGGCCAAAACCCCCGCCGCCGCCATGCGGCTGATGGAGCAGGTGTGGAAGCCCGCCGTGGCCCGCGAGCACGAAGAAGTGGCCGACATGCTGGCCCTGGCCCGCAAGGAAGGCGCACCCACCGGCTTCAAAATCGAGCCCTGGGACTACCGCTACTACGCCGAAAAGGTGCGCAAGGCCCGCTACGACCTCGACCAGAACGAGGTGAAGCAGTACCTGCAGCTCGATAAGATGCGCGAGGCCATGTTCTGGGTGGCCGGCGAGCTGTTCAACTTCGCCTTCGTGCCCGTAACCGACGTGCCCGTGTACCATCCCGACGTGAAGGTGTGGCAGGTGAATGACAAAACCACCGGCCAGCAAATCGGCCTCTGGTACTTCGACCCCTACGCCCGCGCTGGCAAAAACTCGGGGGCCTGGATGAACGCCTACCGCAACCAGGAGCGCCTGGACGGCAAGGCCGTGACCACCATCGTCTCCAACAACTCGAACTTCGTGAAGGGTAAGCCCGGCGAGCCCGTGCTCATTTCCTGGACCGACGCCACCACGCTCTTCCACGAGTTCGGCCACGCTCTGCACGGGCTGTCGAGCAACGTCACCTACCCCACCCTCTCGGGCACCAGCGTGGTGCGCGACTACGTGGAATTTCCCTCGCAGCTGCTCGAAAACTGGCTGGCCACCCCGGAAGTGCTGAATAAGTACGCCCTGCATTACCAGACCGGCCAGCCCATTCCGGCGGCGCTGGTGGCCCGCATCAACAAGGCCAGTACCTTCAACCAGGGGTTTGAGACAACCGAGGCCATTTCCAGCGCCCTCGTCGACATGAAGCTGCACCTGGCCGGCGGCCAGAAGATTGACCCCGACAAGTTTGAGCGCGAAACCCTGGCCAGCCTGGGCATGCCCCACGAGCTGGTGATGCGCCATCGCACGCCGCAGTTCACCCACGTGTTCTCGTCGGATGGCTACTCGGCGGGCTACTACTCCTACCTGTGGTCAGTGGTGCTGGCGGCCGACGCCTTTAGTGCTTTCAGCGAAGCCGGCGGGCCCTACGATAAGGCCGTGGCCGCCCGCCTGCGCAACTTCGTCTTCACGGTGGGCAACACCGTGGACCCGGCCGCCGGCTACCGCGCCTTCCGGGGCCGCGCCCCCCGGATTGATGCCCTGATGAAGAAGCGCGGCTTCCCGCTGACGGCCGCCAGGGCCGCGCCGGGCAAGGCAGCGGCCGGGAACAGCAAGTCGAAAGCCCGGTTAAAAAACTAGCCTCCGTAAACAACGACGCAACACCCGCCCGGCAACCGCGACTATTGCAGGAAAGCCCCGTTTTCGGGGCTTTCTTTTTGCCGGATGGTGGGCTCGGCTGGCTGCCCGGCAGGCCACCAAGCCCAACCACGCTGCATCAACCACGCTGCATTCCCGCTTTTTTGCTTCTGCTTATGCCCGATTTTGCCCCGGCCCTGCTCACGGCCGCGACCCTTTTTGCTGCCAGCGCCGCCCTGGGCCAATCGCAGCCCGCCCGCACGGCCGACGACTATGCCCGCGCCGAGCGATGGGCTACAATACTCAGGCCCTGGTAGATGGCAGCATGGGCCAGCCCCACTGGCTGGCCAACGACCGGTTCTGGTACCGCGTGCTCACGGCCCAGGGCAGCGAGTTCATTCTCGTGAACCCGGCCCGCGAAACCCGCACCGTGGCCTTCGACCCGGCCAGGCTGGCGGCGGCGCTAGCGGCGGCCGGCGGCAAAACCTACGAGGCGGGCCGGCTGCCGTTTCAGAGCGTCGATTTTTCGGGTGATGCGCAGGGCTTCGCCTTCGCGGCCGGTGGCCAGCCCTGGAACTACGACATCGCCAGCGGCAAGGTGAGCCCGGGAGCCAAGCCGGCCGCCCCACTCAACAACAACGCCGACAACGAGGTAAAATCGCCCGACGGCCGGCTCGCCGCCTTCATCAAGGACGACAACCTGTGGGTGCGCGACACCAAAACCAACCAGCTCAGCCAGCTTACCACCGACGGGGCCAAAGACTACGGCTACGCCACCGACAACGCCGGCTGGACCCACAGCGACAAGCCGGTGCTGCGCTGGTCGCCCGACTCGCGCAAAATCGCCACCTTCCGGCAGGACCAGCGCCGGGTGAGCAACATGTACCTGGTAACCAACAACGTGGGCGCACCCAAGCTCAAAACCTGGAAGTACCCGCTGCCCGGCGACAAGGATATTACCACCATCGAGCGGGTCGTCATCGACGTGAACCCCGCGAAGGTGGTGCGCTTCCAAATGGCCCCCGACCCGCACCGCGGCTCGCTCTCGGACGATATTTCGAGCAGCGGCACGTTTGATGACGTGGACTGGAGCGCCGACGGCCGCGAGCTGGCCTTCGTGTCGACCTCACGCGACCACAAAACGGAGAAAATGCGGGTGGCCGACGCCGCCACCGGCGCGGTGCGCGACGTGTTTGCCGAAACCGTGGCCACGCAGTACGAATCGGGCCAGGGCGCGATAAACTGGCGCTACCTGCCCAAAAGCAAGGAAGTCATCTGGTACTCGGAGCGCGACAACTGGGGCCACCTCTACCTCTACGACGCCACCACCGGCAAGGTGAAACGGCAGATTACCAAGGGCAAATTTGTGGTGACGCAACTGCTGCGCGTGGACGAGGCGCAGCGCCAGCTCTACTTCCTGGCCGACGGCCGCGAGGCGGGCAACCCCTACTTCACCCACCTCTACCGCATCGGGCTCGATGGCAAAAACCTGACTTCGCTCACGCCTGAGGCCGGCAACCACCAGGTGACGATGTCGCCCTCGGGCCGCTATTTTATCGACACTTATTCGCAACCCGACAAGCCCGGCGTGACGGTGTTGCGCGGGGCCGATGGCAAGCTGCTTTCGACCCTGGAGAAAACCGACATCTCGCGCCTCACCGCCACCGGCTGGAAGGCCCCGACGCCCATTACGGTGAAAGCCGCCGACGGGCAGACGGACTTGTACGGGCTGCTGTTTACCCCCACCAACCTAGACCCGGCCAGGAAGTATCCCATTATCAACTACATCTACCCCGGGCCGCAGGGCGGCGGCGTGGGCAGCTGGTCGTTCGTACCGGCCCGCAACGACCACCAGGCGCTGGCCGAGCTGGGCTTCGTGGTGGTGGTGATTGAGGGCAGCTGCAACCCCCTGCGCTCCAAAAGCTACCACGATGCCTGCTACGGCAACATGGCCGAAAACACCCTCTCCGACCAGGTAACCGGCATGCGCCAGCTGGCCCGGAAGTACCCCTATATCGACCTCGACCGGGCCGGCATCTGGGGGCACTCGGGCGGCGGCTACGCCACGGCGGCGGCTCTGTTCCGCTACCCCGATTTCTTCAAAGTGGGCATCTCGGAATCGGGCAACCACGAAAACCGCAACTACGAAGACGACTGGGCCGAGCGCTACCTCGGCCTGCTCAAAACCAACGCCGACGGCACCACCAGCTACGATAACCAGGCCAACGCCGCCTCCGCCAAAAACCTGAAAGGCAAGCTGCTGCTGGCCCACGGCCTGATGGACGACAACGTGCCGCCCTCCAACACCATGCTGGTAGTCGAAGCCCTCACCAAAGCCAACAAGAGCTACGACCTGGTGCTATTCCCCAACGCCCGGCACGGCTACGGCACCTACTCGCCCTACATGACGCGCCGCCGCTGGGACTACTTCGTGCAGCACCTGGCCGGGGCCGACGCCCCGCACGACTACCAGCTGCAGCCCCGGCCCGACCCGCGGAATATGGTACAGTAGGTGTGGCTTCACCCCCGGGGGCCGCGTTGGTGCGTTCGGGCTCGCCGGTCGTGTAACC
>JANNDE010000674.1:0-12448 GCA_031387395.1 Hymenobacter sp. | reverse complement strand
CGGCCGGCGACTCGTACAGCACGTAGCGCATCATGCGCGAGAGGCGGTGCAGCGCGGCGCGGGCCTGGTCGGCATCAAGCAGCGTGAGGGCGTAGATGTTGTTGAGGGTGTTGAAGAAGAAGTGCGGGTTGATTTGGGCCTTGAGCAAGCTTAGCTCGGTGGCCACCTGGCGGCGCTCCAGCTCCAGGCGGCTTTCGGCGTCGCGCTGGCCCTTTAGCATGGCCGCCAGACTGGTGGCAATGCCCAGCACGAGCAGCGTAAGCAGCAGCACGCCGGTGTTGAGGAGCGGGCGGCCTTCGTCGGGGCCCAGCTGCGGGTGCGGGCGCGGCCCCGACCACGGGTTGGGCGAGTTGAGAACGGCCTCGCGCGCGGTGGCCACCAGCCCGGGCACGCCCAGGCGCAGCGCTACCTGCTGGTGCACGGCCAGCACCAGCAGCACCAGCGCGGCATTCAGGGCCACGTAGGCCCACCATTGGCCGCCGTACAGCAGGCGCGGCGCGGCCCAGGCCACGTTCAGGTAAAACACGCCCACCAGCAGGGCCAGCACCACGGCCTGCGTCAGCCAGAACTCGGGGGGCTTGGGGCCGGGATAGTCGGGCTGCTGCGCCACCAATAGCACCACCACCAGCCCCCACACCAGGGCGTGCAGCAGCAGCGTGGAAGCCGAACGCAGGAGCGGAAGAGGCATTGTTTGGAGCTAAAAGTCAGAAGTTGAGAGGTAAGAGTTGCTAGCTGTTACCCAGTGAATGGCAGCGCGAACGTTAGCTTCGCTTTCTCAACTCCCTTCAAAGCTACAACCCGGCCGGGCGCACCAGAGAGGTTGCATCGGCCAGTGGGCGGGCAGCGTCGGCCAGTCGGGCGTTTGGGCCGGTTGGGCGGCGGGGCCGGAAATTCAGAGCGGTTAAATCGCCAACTCGGCGACTTGGGCCGGGCACTCGGCGATTGCGCACGAGCCCCGCGCCGTGGGCCCTGCACATTTGAAGTCAGGAAAGCAGCCCGGCTGGGTTGGCCGCCGCTTCCCTCCCACTTCTTTCCGCTTGCTACTTATGGCCTCCACTGTACTTCCCCGGGTTGCTTCGATGGGGGCCGCCGCCGTGCTGCTGGTGGCAGTAGCGTGTCAGAAGCAAGCGCCCACGCCCAACGCCGGCGAGCTGGCCGCCCTCACGGCGCTGCCGCTGGTGGCCCCGGCCCCAGCCGACAACCCCGGCAGCCCCGCCAAAATCGCGCTGGGCCGCGCCTTGTTCTGGGACCCCGTGCTCTCGGGTGGCCAGGACGTGAGCTGCGTCACCTGCCACCACCCCGCCACTGGCTACGCCGACGCCATCGAGCTCAGCATCGGTAGCAACGGGCAGGGCCTGGGGGCCAGCCGGCACTTCCGCAGCCCCAACACCATTGCCTTCGTGCCGCGCAACTCGCCTACGGTGCTCAACGCCGCCTTCAACGGCCTGGCCGCCGATGGCAGCCTGGACCCGGCCACGGCCCCCATGCTCTGGGACCTGCGGGCGCAGTCGCTCGAAGCCCAGTCGCTGCTGCCCATTGCCTCGCTGGAAGAAATGCGCGGCCCGCTGTGCGCCGAAGCCGAAGCCCTCGACTCGGCCGTGGCCCGGCTGCGGCGGCTGCCAGCCTACGGCACGCTGTTCGGCAGCGCGTTTGGCGGGGCGGCTCCCATCACGGCCACTAATATCGGCAAGGCCCTGGCCAGCTTCGAGCGCACGCTGCTGGCCACCGACTCGCCCTTCGACCGCTACCAACGGGGCGACAACACGGCCCTGAGCGCTCAGCAGGTGCAGGGCCTGACGGCCTTCGTGGCCAGCGGCTGCGCCAAATGCCATAGCGGGCCGATGTTCAGCGACTACAAAACCCACGTGCTGGGCGTGGCCGACAACGCCAAAAACGCCACCTCCGATGCCGGCCTGAATGGTTCCTACGCCTTCCGCACGCCCAGCCTGCGCAACGTGGCCCTCACGGCCCCCTACATGCACAGCGGCACCGTCCGGGACCTGGCCGGCGTGCTCAATTTCTACGACCCCGGCCGGGGCCAGGCCCCCTCGGCCAATGCCCACGTGCCCCTGGCCCGGCGCGACCCGCTGTTTCCCGGCCGCGTCACCGACCCGGCGGCCATCATCGCCTTCCTGCAGTCGCTGAGCGCTGCCAGCTACGACCGCAGCGTGCCGGCCAGCGTGCCCAGCGGGCTGGCCGTGGGCGGCAGCATTCAGTAATTCAGCGCCTTGTTTCCCCTCTTTTTTTCAGTTCATTTTTTCATTCATTTAACCCTTGTACTCATGCGTATTTCTTCCATTCTTCGGCTGGCCAGCGCCGCCACGCTGCTGGTTTCCATGAGCAGCTTCTCGGGCTGCCAGAAAGAAAATGTGGGGCCCAACGGCGGCTGCACCAAAAAAACCACTCCCACTACTACCCCCACCACGACCACCACTTCGTCCAGCACCAGCTCGGGCGGGGCCAACTAGCCCCGCCCCCACCGGCTCCAGCCGGCCCGGCTTGGCGCACCCACGCCGGGCCGGGCTTTGGAAAAAGCGGTATATTTCATCCGCTTCGGCCGATAGCTGCCCGCGGCCTTCGCCGGCCGACCAGCCCGTCTGCCCTTTGTTTCCTCATCCCCAGCATCTTCCCTACCCATGAGCCGTGTGATATTCCGAGTGCCGGGCCCGGGCTGGCCGCTTCTGCTGACGCTGTTGCTGCTGTGGCTGCTGCCGCGGGCAGCCTCGGCCACGCACATCGTGGGCGGCGAGCTCGATTTGCAGCACAAAACCGGCAACAACTACACCCTCACGCTCAACCTGTATTTTGATGCCTACAACGGGGCCGTGGGGGCCATTCGCCCCATCCTGCCGGCGGGCATTTTCCTCAAAAGCACCAACCAGCGCATCGCCGACGTCCCGATGCCCATGGTGAGCAGCACTTACGTGGATTACACCAACGTAGCGTGCGCCATCGGCTCACTAAGCACCCGCAAGCTGGTATATACCAGGGATATCGTGCTGGACGCGGCCATCTACAACAACCCCGGCGGCTACTACGTGGCCGTGGAAAACTGCTGCCGCAATGCCAGCATTTATAACATTGTGGCCCCCGGCAGCGCGGCCCAGACGTTCTACCTGGAGTTTCCGGCCGTGGTGCGCAACGGCCAGCCGTTCATCGATTCCACGCCCCGGATTTTTCCGCCGCTGAGCGACTACGCGTGCCGGGGTGAGCTGTTCTACTTTGACTTTGGCGGCCAGGACGCCGACGGCGACTCGCTGGCCTACGACATGGTGACGCCGCTCAACGGCCACGCCACCGCCACCGCCCCCGACCCCGCGCAGGCCTCGCCAGCCCCGTACTCGCTGGTTACCTGGAAACCCGGCTTCAACACCCAAAACCAGATAACGGGGACGCTTCCGCTGGGCATTGACGCACGCACCGGCCGCCTCACAGTGCAGGCCGGTAACATCGGCCTGTACGTGTTCGGAGTGCGCTGCTCGGAATACCGTAACCGGGTAAAGATTGGCGAAACCCGCCGCGATTTCCAACTGCTGGTGGTGACCTGCGCCACCAACCAGCCGCCCCGGGTGCAGGTGACCATGCCCGGGGCTACGCAGCCCTACCGCTTCGGCCGCGATACGCTGCGCCTGCTGCCGGGCGGCAGCCGCTGCCTGAACATTCGCTATACCGACCCTGACCCCAACTCAGCGCTCACGATGAGCACCCGGGCCGTGAACTTTACGGGCCAGCTACCCACCTTCACTACCCGCACCAGCGGCACGGTGCGCGCCGCCGGCCAGCCCGATACGCTCACGGCCACGCTCTGCTTTCCCGACTGTGCCGATACCAAGGGTAAGGTTTTCCTGCTCGATGTGATTGTGGCCGATAACGGCTGCAGCCTGCCTAAGCACGACACGCTGCGCATTGCGTTTATTGCCACGCAGCCGCCCAATGCTGCGCCGGTGCTCACCAGCACGTTTCCGGCCGTGCCGCTGCCAGCCTCCGATGCCAACGCGGCGGTGGTGCACATCGTCATCGGCCAGGCATACGCGGCCACCCTGCTGGGCCTCGATGCCGACAACCATGCCCTGGCCCTGACGGCCGTGGGTGATGGCTTCGACCTGGCCAGCACCGGCATGCGCTTCACGGCCCGCAACGGCGCGGGCCGGGCCACGGCCGACTTTGTGTGGGAGCCCGACTGCGGGGCCGTGGCGGCCACCGGCACCGGCACCGGCCTGCTGGTGCGCTTCCGGCTGACCGAAACCGGCCCTTGCCTGCCCCTGCCGAAGGAACGCGTGGTGCGCTTCGTGGTCGACCCCGTGCCCGACCCCAAGCCCTTTGTCCCTTCCAACGTCATCACACCCAACGGCGACAACTACAACGACTTCTTCAGGATGCCCGACCTGCCGCTCGACTTCTGCGACCGCAAGTTTGCCGGCATCGTTATTTATTCGCGCTGGGGGCAGCCGGTGTTCAAGTCCGATGCGCGGGGCTTCCAGTGGAGCGGCCAGGGCTCCGGAGGGCTGTATTACTATCTCGTGACGTACACCGATGGCCGCCGCTTCAAGGGCTGGGTGGAAGTGATTCCGTAGGGGGGAGAATGATTTAGAACGTCATGCCGACCGCACTATAGAGTATCCCTATACTCGGTTTTCTGGCCCCTACCTTTCCTCCTTCATGAAGCTCAAACCTAATATTGCCACCAGCGAGGCTGGCTTTTTGTTCAACCCCGCCACCGGCGACTCGTTTGCGGCCAACCCGCTGGCGGCCGATATTCTGGCCCGGGCCCGCACCGGGCAGGATGCGGCGGGTATCAAAGCCGATATTCTGGCGCGCTACGAAGTGGCCCCTGGCCAGCTCGAAAAAGACTGGGACGACCTGCTGGCCCAACTGCGCGACTTCAACCTGCTAGCCTAGATTTTCGTGCCTGTTCCCACCTCGCGGCCGCGCCTCACTGTGGCCGTTACCGGCCTTAATGCCACCGACAGCCCCGGCCCCGGCGTGGCCGTTATCCGCGCCCTGCGCGAAAGCCCCGATTTCGACCTGCGCATTATCGGCCTGAGCTACGAGGCGCTGGAGCCCGGCATCTACCTGCGCGAGCTGGTGGACAAAACCTACCAGCTGCCCTACCCCACGGCCGGCACGGCGGCGCTGCTGGCGCGCCTGCAATACATCTGCGGGCAGGAGGAAGTGGCCGTGCTCATCCCCAACTTCGACGCCGAGCTGTTCAACTTCATCAAGCTCGAAGCACCGCTGCGGGCGCTGGGCATTCGCTTGTTTCTGCCCACGCTGGCCCAGCTAGAAGCCCGCGACAAGCTGAACCTGGCCGCCTTCGGAGCCGCCCACGGGCTGCGGGTGCCGGCCAGCCAGCTGCTCGACGCCGCCGCCGGGCTGCCCGCCGCCGCCGAAGTCCTGGGCTGGCCGCTGGTGCTGAAAGGCCGCTACTACGATGCGGCCGTGGTGCATTCGCTGGCCCAGGCCGAGCAGGCTTTTCTGCGTCTGAGCGGCCAGTGGGGCGTGCCGCTCATCGCGCAGGAGTTCGTGGCGGGCCAGGAAATCAACATCGCCGGGCTGGGCGACGGGCGCGGGCAACTGCTGAGCGCCGTGCCCATGCGTAAGCTCACCATCACCGACAAGGGCAAGGCCTGGGCCGGCATCACGATTGAAGACGAGGCCCTGCTGGCCCTGGCTCGCCGCTTCGTGGAGGCCACGCAGTGGCGCGGCGGCTTCGAGCTGGAGCTGCTGCGCACGGCCGCCGACGAGCTGGTGATTCTCGAAATCAACCCGCGCTTTCCGGCCTGGGTATACCTCACGGCCGCCGCCGGCCAGAACCAGCCCGCCGCCCTGCTGCGCCTGGCCCTGGGCCTGCCCGTGCCACCAATGCAGGGCTACGCGGTGGGCAAGATGTTCGTACGCTACGCCTGGGACCTGATTACCGACCACACCACTTTCCAGCAAGTAGCCGCGCTGGGCGAACTTTGACGCTGGTTGTAGTCGAAGCTGAAACTTGATGGCGCGGGACTCTGCCCCGTGCCGACTACTGGCGGGCCTCTGGCCCGCGACGTTTGCACGGCCCCGGTTGCCCCACCGCCGCAGGCCAGAGGCCTGCCAGTAATCGGCACGGGGCAGAGCCCCGCGCCATCCATTCCCCCTACCTCATGAAACAACCCTACGAACGTCCCACTCTCCGCAGGCTCACGGGCGGCCTGCCGGGCAAGTTCGGCCCCCGGGCCGGTGCGCCGGCCGTGGAAACGCTCGACGGCGTGCGGGTGGAGGCCCTGGTGGCGCAGTTCGGCTCGCCCCTTTTTGTGCTGAGCGAGCGGCAGCTGCGGCGCAGCTACCAGGCGCTGCTGCGAGCCTTTAGCACGCGCTACCCGTGGGTGCAGCTGGCGTGGTCGTACAAAACCAATTACCTGAACGCGGTGTGCCGCACCTTTCACCAGGAGGGCGCGTGGGCCGAGGTGGTGAGCGGTATGGAGCTGGAAAAGGCCCTGCTGAACGGCGTGCCCGGCCCGCACATTCTCTTCAACGGCCCCGGCAAGCGGCGCGCCGATTTGGAGCGGGCCTGCGAGGTCGATGCCGTTATTCACCTCGACAATGCCGACGAGCTGCACCTGCTGCTGGCCGTGGCCGCCGGCCGCACGCCGCGCCCCCGCGTGGCCCTGCGCGTGAACCTCGACGCCGGCCTGCTGCCGCAGTGGGACCGGTTCGGCTTCAACCTGGAGAACGGCGAGGCCTGGCAGGCGCTGGGACGGGTGGTGGCTTCGGGGCTGCTGGAGCTGGTGGGGCTGCACTGCCACATCGGCACCTACGTGCTGCTGCCGGCGGCCTACGCCACGGCCGCCGCCAAGTTGGCGGCACTGGCCCTGCGCTGCCAGCGCGAGCTGCACACGCTGGTGCAGTACCTCGACCTGGGCGGCGGCTTCCCCTCCACCAACACCCTCAAAGGCGCTTACCTACCGGCTACCGACACCGTGCCGGCCATCGACGAATACGCGGAGGCCATTACCGGGGCACTGCTGGCGGCCGGCTTTGCGCCCGACGAGCGGCCGCTGCTGGTGCTGGAGGCCGGCCGCGCCCTGGTGGATGACGCGGGCTCGCTCATCGGGACGGTGCTGGCCAACAAGCGCCTGGCCGATGGCCGCCGCGCCACCGTCCTCGATTTTGGGGTGAACCTGCTGTTCACGTCCTTCTGGTACGACCACCACATCAGCCCGGCCCGCCCCTTCTCCGACCATACCGAACCCACCGTGCTCTACGGCCCGCTCTGCATGAACATCGACCAGCTGCGGGCCAGCATCAGCCTGCCTCTGCTCGCGCCCGGCGACCAGGTGGTGGTGCACAAAGTGGGGGCTTACAACCTGAGCCAGTGGCAGCAGTTCATCAACCTGCGCCCCAACGTAGTGCTGCTCGACCAGGCCGGCGCGGTGCACCTGATTCGGGCCGCCGAGACGCTGGAGTACCTGCAGCAGCTGGAGCGGGTGCCGGCGCATTTGCAGTAATTCGCCATGGCCAAAGACTCGTTCACCTCCTACTTCCGCGCCATCCTGCGCACCTACGCCATGCTGTTCTTCTCGCAGCACCTGGGGTTCGCGGGCGTGCTGCTGCTGGTGAGCTTCGCGCACCCCACGGCGGGTGTGGCGGGGCTGGCGGCGGCAGGGCTGGCAGTGGCCGGGGCGCGGCTGGCGGGCTTCAACCGGGCCTGGACCGATGCGGGGGCCTACAGCTTCAACGCGCTGCTGACGGGGTTGGCGCTGGCCTCGTTCTACCCGCCGGGGTGGGCGCTGGCGGGGTTGGTGGTGGTGGGCGCGGGCGTGGCCCTGCTGCTGAGCGTGGCGCTGGGCGGCTGGCTGGGCGGGCGCGGGCTGCCCTACCTGTCGCTGCCATTCGTGGGCACCACCTGGCTGCTGCTGCTGGGCGGTGCGCCGCTGCTGCACCTGCCGGCCGGCGAAGCCAGCGTGTACTGGCTGAACGATGCCTACGCGCTGGGCGGGCCGCGCCTGGTGGCGCTGGCGCGGTGGGTGGGCGACTGGCCCTGGCCGCCGCTGCTGGCTACCTACCTGCGGGCGCTGGGCTCGGTACTGTTTCAGGACAACGCGGCGGCTGGGCTGCTGGTGGCGCTGGGGCTGCTGTGGCATTCGCGCATTGCCTTCACGCTGTCGGGGCTGGCGTTTGGGCTGGCCGTGGGGCTGGCCTGGCTGAACGGTACCGGGCCGGCCAGCTTTGGCGACTACAACCTGGGGGCCAACTATATTATCGCGGCCATTGCGGTGGGCAGCGTGTTCGTCATTCCCTCGGCGGCCAGCTACGGTTGGGCCCTGGCCAGCGTGCCGGTGACGGTGCTGGCGCTGGCGGCCATTTCAGCGGCGCTGGCGGGGCTGGGGCTACCGGCGCTGTCGTTGCCCTACTGTCTCACGGCGCTGCTGTTTCTGTACGTGCTGCTGCTGCGCGAGCGGCCCGGCCGGAGCCTGGTGCTCACGCCCATTCAGCGCTACTCGCCCGAGCGCAACCTTTATGCTTACACCACCGACCGCGAGCGGCTGGCCCACCAGGGCGACGTGGCCCTCACCCTGCCCTTCCTGGGCACCTGGACCTGCACGCAAGGCTACGCCGACGGCAGCGGCCCCACGCACCTCGGCGACTGGGGCGCGGCCCTCGACTTCGCCATTGCCGATGCCGACGGCCGCACCTACCAGGGCCTGGGGCTGAGCCTGAGCGACTATTACGCCTACGACAAGCCCGTGCTGGCCCCCGCCGACGGCGTGGTGGAGGAAGTCATTCAGCACCTCGAAGACAACGCCATCGGCGAGGTGAACCTGGCGCAGAACTGGGGCAACACCGTCGTTATCCGGCATGCGCCGGGGCTGTTCACGCAGCTCTCGCACCTGCGCGCCCACTCGGTGCCGGTGCAGGCCGGCGACTACGTGCGGCGCGGCGACATCATTGGCACCTGCGGCAATTCGGGCCGCTCGCCCGAGCCCCACCTGCACTTTCAGGCGCAGGCCACGCCCTACGTGGGCTCGCGCACGCTGGCGTGGCCGCTGGCCTGGTTTGTAGCGGCGGGCGAAACGACAGGGGCAACCGAAGCATCGGCGAGCATTTCGGACGTTTCGGTTGCGCTTTCAGATGCATTAGACCCGCTTTCAGGCGCGCTGGTGGCGGCGGTTGAACCAGTAAGAAAGCCTGCGCTACCACAGATGCGCCACTTCGCCGTGCCCGTAGCCGGCGAAACCGTGCGCCCGCCCACCTTCGACCGGACCCTGAGCCAGGCCCTGCGCCTGCCGCCCGGCTACGCCCTCGACGTGCGCGATGCCGCCGTGCCCGGGGCCCCGGCCCAGCGCTGGGAAGTATTCACCGATGCCTACAACCTGCGCTACCTGCGCTGCCTGCGCACGGGCGCGGTGCTGTACTTCGGGGGCGACGATTCGGTGTTCTACTGCACGGCATTCTATGGCGATGAAGGCTCATGGCTCTACCTGCTGTATCAGGCCGCCTACCGGGTGCCGCTGGCGCTGCTGCCCGGCCACGCCACCCACGACGAGCTGCCGCTGAGCGTGGTGCGCCAGCCCGCGCTGGCCTGGGCGCAGGACGTGCTGGCTCCCTTCTGGCGCTTCGTGCGGCCCACTTTTTTCCTCGAACAAGCCGCTCCGGCCGCCGGCCGCGCCGTAGTGCTCCGCAGCCGCGTGGCCGTGGCCGGGCTGGGCCGCCAACGCGAGCTGCAGGCCGCCGAGCTCACCTTCCGCGACGGGCAGCTGGCCGGGTTGCGCGTGCGGCGCGGCGGCCATGAAACCGTTCTCACCTGTAGCCTGCCCGCCGCATGAGCACAATACACTTTTGGAACCAAAAAGCATGTAGCGCGGACGTTGCCATCCGCATTGCCGAGCTGGCGCTGAAGCAACTGTTGCTGCTCATGCTGCTGTTAGTTACCAGCCCGGCCGCCCACGCCCAGGCACCCACCACCCGGCCCGATTCTACGCTGCGCCCGGCGGCAGAGCTGATGGGGCTGACCACCGATTCGGTGGTCGTGCCCGGGCCCGAAGCTCTGCGGCCCCATGTGGCGGCGGCCCCGCCCTCGCTGGCCGATTATTTCTACGCCGACAGCGTGTTTGCGGCGCTGGCCGCGCGCGGCCGTTGGCTGGCGCTCGACTCGGCCACGCGGGCAGCCGAGGGGCTGGGCTCCGACTACCCGGCCCTGCACCGCTACCGGGGCCAGGCGGCCCTGCGCCGCGAGCGCCCGGCCCGGGCCCTGCGCGAGTACGACGCGGCCCTGCGCACCAACCCACTCGATACCCTGGCCCGCTACTGCCTCACCCTGACCTACCTGCAGCTGAACCAGCCCGGGCCGGCCGCTCTGCTGGCCCGCACCCTACCCGACTCGCTGCGGCGGCGCCTGCATGTGGTGGGCTTCCGGCTGGTTACCGAAGTTGAAGCCGAAGCCGGCGCGCAGTTTCCCAATACCCCGCGCCGGGGGCCGGCGGCGTTCGGGCGGCTGGGGGTCAGCAGCCGCCTCAGCCCGCGCCTCAGCCTCACGCAGAACCTGACCTACTTCGGCCAGAGCCTCGACCAGCCCGACCCGGAGCAGCGCAGCCGTTACCGCCGCTACCGCGTCAGCCAGAACCAGTACCACGCCCTGCTGGCCGCCCAGCTCGCCCCGCGCTGGCGGGCACTGGCCGGCTACCACATCCTCGTCAGCGACCTGGGCCGCCGCGAGAGCCCCGTGGGCCAGCTAGGTTACGTGGCTTTGGCCTACGCCCGGCCCTATTACACGGTGCAGGCCGGCTTTTATGCCGGCACCCTCACCGATACCGCCCGCACCCAAACCGACCTGCGCCTGACCGTGTACCCGCTTGGCAACCTGCGTCTCTACGGCTTTGGGCGGGCCAGCGTGGTGCACTCGGCCAGCCGCAGCTACCCCAACGGCGTGTTCGGCGTGGGCGGGCGGCTGCATCGCCGCACCTGGCTCGAAGCCTACGGCGGCCTGGGGCTTGTGCCCGTGCTGGCCGAAGTAGATGGCACCTACGTGTACAACCTGCTCGACCCCGTGCGCGCCCGTGCTGGGGCCAGCCTGCTACTTTTGCTGCCGAAGCAGTGCTCGCTGCGCCTGGCGGGCAGCACCGAGCGCCGCCGCGATGCCTTCGACGGCACCTACTATTCGCTCCACTCCCTAAGCACGACCTTCGCATGGACCTGGTAAGGCTGACCCTCGCCGCCGCCCTCGTGGCAGCCGCCCCCGCCGCCGCCCGGGCCCAGCAAGACCAGTCGGCCGCGTTCTCCGGCAGCTACACGGCCGAGGCCAAGGCCGACTACGCTGAGGCCATTGCCTCTATCCGGGCCATTTATACCGGCACCTACGAGCAGAACCTGCGGCTGGGCTGGCTCTACTTTCTGGCCAAAAACTACACTACCGCCGCCGCCCACTACCAGAAAGCCGTGGAGCAGCGCCCCTACGCCATCGAGCCCAAGCTCGGCCTCATCAAGCCCCTGAACGCGCTGGGCCAGCTCGACCGCATGCTGGCCACCTACGAAAGCATCCTCAAAATTGACCCCCAGAATACCCAGGCCAATTACTGGACCGGCGTCATCTATCTCAACCGCAAGGCCTTCGCCCCAGCCGCCCGCTACTTCGAGCGCGTCGTCAACCTCTATCCCTTCGACTACGACTCCAACCTCTCGCTGGCCTGGGCCTACCTCAACCTCGGCAAAAAAGCTGAGGCCCGTGCCCTCTACACCAAAGCCCTGCTCATCCGCCCCGGCGACGCCGCTGCCACCGCCGGCCTGCGCCGCCTGTAACGGGCAGCAGGGAGCGGGAAGTGGAAAAAGAAGGTCATGCCGGCAGGCAGCGCACCACGTAGGCAGCCAGCGCCCCAAACGTTTCTACTCCTTGCAGCTCAGCATCGTCCAGCTGCACCCGAAACGTACGCTCCACGTCGCAATACAGTTCGGCCCGTTCGATACCACTGGCGTAAACTGCGCTCAGGCGGCGCCGCGGAATAAGCTGGGCCGGCGCAATAAGATGCCGACGCAGGATGCGGCGCAGGGTTTTATACACGCGGCGTTTCATCATAGCTGACGTAAAATAAGTGGGCGAATGAATCTGGATGGCAGCACCCGGATAATTTATTTCTGTGGCCGGCGGCCGTGGCGGCAGGCGCGTTTCTGAGCGGTTTGCCGGGCCTGCAAGCGGGCATATTCGTTGGCTTGCAGTACCGAACGCAGCAGGGCCTGGGTTTCGTCTTCGGAGCGGGACATAAAAAAGCAAGCAGGAGTGAAAGAGCGACGAAAAGCGCGCCCGGCTCAGGGCTGCGGGGGGAGGGCCAGTAGCGCGGCCTGCGGCGGGTGCGCCGCCTGCCACTCCCGCAGCCGGGTGAGCTGGGCGGCCGTGAGCACCAGAAAGATTTCGCGGTGGGCAGTGGCCGGAGCCGTTTCTTCGGGGGCGGCGGTCTGCACGCGGCGGCTGTCGACCTGC
>JANNDE010000626.1:0-1905 GCA_031387395.1 Hymenobacter sp. | reverse complement strand
ATCGACACCATGGTGTCGATGCGCCGCGCAATAAGCCGCGTGATGTAGTGAGCCCACATCAAACCCAGCACAATGGCCAGCAGCGTAGTGCCCACCGAAATCAGGCGGGTTTCGCGGATGCTGTCCTGCAGCTTGATGCCTTGCTTTTCGCGCAGCAGCAGCTCCTCATGGTCGAAGGCCGAGAACAGCACCCGAATCTGGTCGACCAGATGCTTGCCGTACAGGCCTTCGGCCATTGCGCGGTGCTCTATGCCTTGCAAGCCCTGCTGATTGGGCAAACGCCCGCGGGCGGCCCGCTTTTCATTTACCAGCATGTGCGAATAGGCTAGCCACTGGCGGAAAATACGCCGCGCCCGCACGATGCGGGCCCGCTGGGGCGAGGTGGCCTCCAGCTCAGTCAGCAGATGCTCGAAATGGCGGTTCAGATACTGTTCGCCCTGGTGATAGGGCTCCAGCATTTCCTCTTTGCCGATGAGCAGGTAGCCGCGGAAGCCGGTTTCCATGTCCACTACGTTGCGCAGCAGCGTGGCCGCCTCCGCCGACGTGCGCTGCGAGAGCTGCACCCGCCGGGCATTGCGCAGCACTTTGCGCGAAAGCTGGTAGTTGATGAACACCACGCCCACAAACAGCAGCAGGATAACCAGAAACCCGGTAAAGAGCTTGGTGGAGAGCTTTAACTTCATATGCGGCAGCGGGTAGCGGGCGAAAATCTTATTTGCCGGTACGCAGCCGTTGCTCCATGGTTCGGAGTACGCCGGTGATGTGGTCGGCGAGCTGCTCTACGGCCGCCAGGCCCGCCAGCGCCGTTTCCCGGTCGCCCTTCTGGTGCAGGTCCATAAGGCGGTTGGCTTGCTCATGAATCTGAATGTGCACCCGGTCCAGCTCCCGCGACTCGGGCAGGTGGCGGTAGTCGGTGAGGGCCCGGTCCCGGATCCAATGACCGAACGCGCATTGCTGCGGGTCGCGGATGGGCCCCTCGCTGGTGCCGCTGCCGTAGAGGAAGGAGCGCAGCTTGGACTTGAACAGCAGGTGCTTGATCAGGGCCGCCTCGAAATCCTGCTTGAGTTCGTTGGTCATATTAGGGAGAGGGGCCGCCACCGGCCGCGCTGTCGTCGCCAGCCCGTTTGGTGGGCGCGAAGGGAAAGCAGGAAGGCGGGCGGGTGTTCAGCAAAGATAGCACATGCCAACTGCCGGGCGGAAATGGCTAATTTCGCCGCGCCGCTGGGCGGCACCCACCACAACCCACCCTCCCCGATGAGTGAAACCCTCAAAACCGTTGTCCTGAATGACGTGCACCAGCAGCTGGGTGCCAAAATGGTGCCCTTCGCGGGCTACAACATGCCCGTGCGCTACTCCTCCGACCTCGACGAGCACCACACCGTGCGCCGGGCCGTGGGCATCTTCGACGTGTCGCACATGGGCGAGTTCCGGGTGCGCGGCCCCCAGGCGCTGGGCCTGATTCAGCGCGTCACGAGCAACGACGCCAGCAAGCTCACCAACGGCAAGGCGCAGTATGCCTGCCTGCCCAACGCCGAGGGCGGCATCGTAGACGATTTGCTGGTGTACAAACTGGCCGATGAAGACTATATGCTGGTGGTGAATGCCTCCAACATCGACAAAGACTGGAACTGGATCAGTGAGCACAACACGGAAGGCGCCGCGCTGGAAAACGTTTCCGACCAGATCAGCCTGTTCGCGGTGCAGGGCCCCAAAACCAGTCAGGCCCTGCAGTCCCTCACCGCCACCGACCTGAGCGCCATTCCGTACTACTCGTTCGTGCAGGGCACGTTTGCGGGCGTTCCGAATGTCATTATCTCCGCCACGGGCTACACCGGCGCGGGCGGGTTTGAGCTGTACGTGCCGAACGAGCACGCCAAAGCCGTCTGGGACCAGGTGATGGTCGCC
>JANNDE010000588.1:0-1116 GCA_031387395.1 Hymenobacter sp. | reverse complement strand
GTCGGTGTTTATGTCGCGGCGGGCGGGTACCCCCAGCGTTTGCACGTAGAAGGTGGTGTTGGCTAGCTCGCCATCGGCCAGATCTGCGTTGGGGCCGCCGGGCGGCTGGTTGCCAGCTTGGCTCTGGCCGGCGGCCGGCTCCAGCGGAAACAGGCTGGTAGTGATGCCCATGTCACCATTGTAAGCGGCGGCAGTTTGCTGGCGTAGGCCTGGCTGGTTGGCTTTCCAGCCGAAGCGGCCCAGGCGCAGCGCTTGCACGGCTACGTCCCACACGTAGTTGGGCCGCCCCGAAATACCGTCGCCGTTGGTGTCGTTCTCATCGGCCAGAGCAAGTACGTTGGCCTCGCTCACGGCTTCGAGCAGCCCCAGCCCAAACACTGGTGGGGCCACGCGGGGAGAAATCATCGTACCCGCCGGCACGGGCAAATAAGGCGTATCGACGCGGTAGGTGGGCTGCCGCAACGATACGGCGGCGCCGTCCAGCAGCGTGCGCAGCTGCTCCACATACTGAATGCTGAGCTGGCCCTCGGGGTTGGTGCCCACGGTGGCGCGGTTTTGCAGCTGGTCGCCGAAGCCGGGCACGGGCCGGGGGCCGCCGTGCGCGACTTGGCCGGGCAGGCTCAGCCGAAACAGCATCTGTACAGGGTCGGTGGGCGTAAGCGGGGCCGCGCCGCGGCCGTCGCGCACGTGGCAGGCGGTACAGTTGCCATTGATAAATAGCGGCCCCAGCCCGTCACTGGTCACAAACCGCCGCTCAAAAGCTGCGTCGCCAGCCAGGTGCTGCGCGCCTGAATTCCCGCGCAGGTTAGGAGCGGGCAGCGAGTAGGCATTGCTGCCCGCGCTGAACACCGTGGCCGCGCCACCAGCATTTACCTCGTCGGTGCCAGTTGGCTCCACGCTATCAGCCTCCCCCTTCGAGCAGGCCGTCAGGGAAGCAGCCACTGCCAGCACCAGCAGGCCGGAACCAATTCGAAAGGGGAAGACAAGCATCAGAAATAGAGACAAAAAGTTGAAAAGCCTTCATCAATTAAAGCCACCAAAAGCCAGCGGCCGGCGGCTATAGTGCGTCTACCAGCGGCTGCACGTCGGTTTGCAGGGTGGCCAGCACCACGCGCA
>JANNDE010000571.1:0-6051 GCA_031387395.1 Hymenobacter sp. | reverse complement strand
ACGGTCAGGCTGAGCGCAGCGAAGCAACTTTCCCGCTCAAAGAAATAAAAAAATTTAGTATCGAGGTAAAGATGCTTCGCTACGATCTGCATGACTCTTCCATTGCGTGGTAACTAAGCCACTATTGCCGCCGATTTCTCTGCCGCGAACAGCTCATCGGCCCAGTTGAACCGGTCGGAGGGCGAAAACGCCCACGGGGCTCCGTTGTTTTCAATGTTGGAGAACATGACGTTCAGCGAGTTCGGCGCGGCCGATTCTTCCAGCACCAAAAAGCGGCGCATCTCGATGATGCTTTCGAGCGGGTTGATGTTCACGGGGCAGCTTTCGACGCAGGCGTTGCAGGTGGTGCAGGCCCAAAGCTCCTCGGGCGTCACTTTGCCGCGTAGCAGGGTGGCCTCCATCAGGTCGGTCACGGGTTCGTGCCTGGCTTCTTCGCCATACACATTGGGACGGAAGATAAGGGGCGAGTTATACTTCTCCTCCACCCGGTCGCGCGTGTCCATGATGATTTTGCGCGGCGAGAGCAGCTTGCCCGTCAGGTTGGCCGGGCACACCGAGGTGCAGCGGCCGCACTCGGTGCAGGAGTAGGCGTTCATCAGGTTGGTCCAGGGCAGGTCTTCCACGTCCTTCGCGCCGAACGAAGTGGGGGCCAGGGCCGAGCCATCGGGGGCCGTCGGCGCGGGTGGCACCACGAAGCTGGGGTCCATCATGGCCTTCACCTCGTTGGTGATGCTTTCCACGTTCGAGAACTGGCCCTGCGGCACCAGTCGCGAGTACCACACGTTCGGGAACGCCATGATGATGTGGAAATGCTTCGAGCTGGGCAGGTAGTTGAGGAACAGCAGGATGCCGATAATGTGCAGCCACCAGCCCAGACGCTCCAGCACTTCGAGCGTGCCCACGCTGGTCGGCAGCAGGCCCACCAGCAGGTTGCTAATGGGGAAAGTGCCCGGTAAGTCCTGGCCTTCCAGCTGGTGCAGCTTCAGGTCGGCGGTGTTCATAAAAAACAGCGCCACCATCAGCACCACTTCAATGTAAAGAATGATGTTGGCGTCGAGCTTGGGCCACAGGCGCAGCTCGGGGCCGGTGAAGCGCTTGAGGGGCGGGTTGCTGTTGCGGCGCCACCAGAACGCCGCCACGGCCACAATCACCAAGGCGGCCAGAATTTCATTGGTGGCCATCAGCACATCGTACACCGGGCCCAGGAACTTGAGGGCGCGGTGGAAGCCGAAAATGTTGCCGAACAGGCCATCGATAACGATTTCAACCACCTCGATATTGATGACCAAAAAGCCCACGTACACCACCAGGTGCAGCAGGGCGGGCGTCATCCGCTTGAACATTTTCTGCTGGCCGAAAGCCACCAGCAGGGTTTTCTGGAAACGCTCGGCGGCATTGCCGCTCATGTCGCGGTCGCGCCCGACGAGGATGTTAGCCCGGATTTTCCGAACCTGCCAGGCAAAAAAGCCAAAAGCCGCTACCAGCAGCAGTAGAAAGAGGATGGATTGCAACATGGCGTAAAGGTAAGGAGGCGGAAACGTTTGGGGGTGCAATATACTCGGCATGCCGAGTAGTTCTTGAAGAATTTCCGTTACCTCAACACTTTTTTTGCGCCAGTTGTTGCACCATTGCGCTGCATGCGTACCTTTGCGGTCCCCTAAGCAACCAAAAGGCGCTGCGGGGAAACGGCAACATAGCTCAGTTGGTAGAGCACAGCACTGAAAATGCTGGTGTCGTTGGTTCGATTCCAACTGTTGCCACAAAAAACCCGTTCCTGATTCAGGAACGGGTTTTTTTGCTTTTTGCTCTCTTGGCTCCTAAAACTCCACGATAAACCCTACCGTGGGCACCACCAGCGCATCACTGGCTGGCAGCAGAATGGGCACGGCGTTGCCGCCGTCGGGGCGCAGGGGCTGGCCGTCGGTGGTGGTGTAGGCCGAGTTGTCGGCCAGGCGCTCGAAGGTGTAAGTAGGCACCGATATGGGTTTGGCCAGCAACGCGTTCTGCACGTCGATGTAGAAGTCGAAGCTCAGGCGGCGCAGGCTCACCTTCTTGTCCAGGCGCAGGTCAAGCTGCTGAAAGGGGCGCAGGCGCTGGGTGTTGAGCTGGGCGTAGTCGAGGATGCCCTGGCCCACGGCCTGGTAGCTGGCGCGGCTGGCGGCCGCGTCGTAGGGCGTGTAAGGGCCGCCGCCGCCCACGCGGTACTTGGCACCCAACTCCCAGCCGCGGCCCAGCTTATAGCCCAGCAGCGCCGAGCCCAGAAAGCGCGTGTCCCAGGCCGTGGGCCGGTACACGCCGTCGGTGCCGCTGAATTCGGAGCGAAAGGCCGTGAGTGACACGATGGCGAAGAGCTTGCCGCTCAGCTTCTGCTGGAAAAAGGTCTCGGCCCCGTAGGCGCGCCCGTCGCCGGTGCTGGTGATGGCCTCGTTGCCGATGGCGTTGAAGTCGCCGCCCAGGTTGGCCAGGCTGATGCCGTCGCGGGCGCTCACCGGGTAGTAGGCGTACTTTTTATAGAAGCCCTCCAGCGTGAGGCGGGTGCCCGCACCGGGCAGCCACTCCAGCCCCGCCACGGCGTGGTCGGACCGGATGTAGCGGCTGCCCTCGTTCACGAGCCGGCCGCCCGTGTCGCGGTAGCCCAGAATAGTGCTCGGCGGAATTTTGTAGTAGCGGCCCAGGCTGGCGTTCAGGTTCAGCGTGGGCAGCAAGGCATAGCTCAGGGCCACGCGGGGCGAGAGGGTGCGGTCGAGGCGGTAGCCTTGCAGCAGGGCGCTGCTGCCATCGGCCCGCAGGCCGCCCGATACCGTCAGGCGGCCATCGGGGCCGTAGGTGCGGGTGGCCTGGGCAAACAGGCCGTAGCGCACGAAATCGAGGTCGGTGGTGAAGTTTACTATTACGGCCGGGCTCACGAGCGCGCCGCTGGCGTCGCGCACTTCGGCCCTGATGCGGTTGCGCAGGTTGTTGTCGTAGTGCACCAGCTGGCCCACCACGCCGTAGCTGTACTGCCAGCGGCCCGCGCGCTTGTTCACGTCGGCGCGCAGCTTGTTTTCGGTTTCGTGGCTGCGGGCGAGGAGCTTGCGGTAGGCCTCCTGGCCGGTGTAGCCGAACTGGAACTGGTCGGCGGCGCTGTACTGCTGGGTGCGGCTCAGGGCCAGGTTCAGGTAGCCGTTGTCCACGAGGTGGCGCAGGTTCAGGCCCACGGTATAATTCCACTGGTTGATGGTGGGGTTGTTGCGCAGGATGAATTCCTTGCTCGGCGAGCTCTTCTTGGGCGGCACGATTTCGAAGTGGTCAATCGCGCCCAGCCCCAGCGTGGTGAGCGTGGTTTTGGGCGAAATCTTCGTGGTCGTCTTAAACTGAAAGTCGTAGAAATCGGGCCGGATGGGCAAGTCAATCAGCTTGAAGAGCACCTGCAAATACGAGCGCCGGGCCGAAGCCAGAAACGTGGTATTCTTCGTGAGCGGCCCTTCGAGCGTGGCCGCCACCTCGGTGCCCGACGTGCGCAGGTTGCCCTGCACGCGCTCGGCATTGCCATCGCGCTGCCGGAACTGCAGCACCGAGCTCAGCGCGTTGTCGTAGCGCGCCTGAAAGGCCGACGAGCTCAGCGTCACGTCCTCAATGAAGCTCACGTTGAGAATGCCGGCCGGCCCGCCGGCGCTGCCCTGCGTGGGGAAGTGGTTGATGACCGGTACCTCAATTCCATCGAGGTAGTACACGTTCTCGTTCGGCGCGCCGCCCCGGATGATGATGTCGTTGCGAAACCCCGCCGTGCCGCCCGAGCCGCCGCCGCCCACGCCGGGCAGGCTCTGCACCACCCGCGAAATATCAAAGTTGCCGCCCGGGTTGCTCTTGATTTCCTCGGTGGTGAGGCGCTGCACGCTCAGCGGCGTTTCGGCCGTGGCCACCCGAATGGCGCGGCTGGCCGTCACGGTTACCTCGCCCAGGGCCTGCGGGCTTTTGTTGATTTCGAGGTTGAGGGTATTCACGTTGCCGCTGCTGATGGCCACGTCGGCGCGCAGCAGGGCATCGTAGCCCACGAAGCTGGCGCGCAGGTTGTAGGCCCCGGCCGGCACGCCCGGCAGGCGGTAGCGCCCCTCGGCGTCGGTGGCGGTGCCGAAAGGGGTGCCCTCCAGCGTCACGCTCACGCCGGGCAGGGCTTCTTGGGTGGCGCGGTCGCGCACGGTGCCGGCCAGGGTGCCGGGGTTCTGGGCGCGGGCCAGGGTGGAAAGGAGCAGGAAGAAAAGCAGAGTAGTTATTCGCATGTAGCAGCAAGAATCGGAAAAGGAAAATGTTTGGGTTTGGGTTCTATACATATAGCAGCTGTTTACCATTCTAAGCTTGCGGGAAGGAACCGGGCAACCTCACCAGCGCAGCCCGCCCCAAAGAAATAATACGGCCGGGGCAATCCGCGCACGCAAGTTGGGGCGTAGGTGAGTCATCATTCAAAAAATCCAAGCAATTCTCTATACCGATGAAAAAGACGTTGTTTTCGCTCGCCCTCGTGGCTCTGTTCAGCACTGCCACCCTCACCACCGTTTCGGCTCAGAAAGTTAAAACCGTCATGGTTGGCGGTGCCGCCATGTACCCCACGAAAAACATCGTGGAAAATGCCGTTAACTCGAAAGACCACACCACCCTCGTGGCTGCCGTGAAGGCCGCCGGCCTGGTGGAGACGCTAAGCAGCGCTGGTCCCTTCACCGTATTTGCGCCCACCAACGCGGCTTTCGATAAGCTGCCCGCCGGCACCGTGGAGACGCTGGTGAAGCCCGAGAACAAGGCTACCCTCACCAAAATCCTGACCTACCACGTGGTAGCCGGCCGCATGACTTCGGCCGACCTGATGAAGGCCATTAAGGCCGGCAAAGGCAAAGCTACCCTCAAAACGGTGCAGGGCGGTACCCTCACGGCTATGATGAAAGGCAAAGGCATCGAGCTGAAAGATGAAAAAGGCGGCGTGTCGATGGTAACCATCGCCGACGTGCTGCAGAGCAACGGCGTAATCCATGTAGTGAACACGGTGCTGATGCCTAACTAAGGCTTTCTGCGTTGCTGAATGCAACTACGGCAACCGCCGTTGGCCCTGGGCCAACGGCGGTTGTTTGCGTTTGACACCTCACCTCACCCCCGGCCTCTCTCCTTGGGGAGAGGGAAGCCTGACGAACCGATTTCGACTGGGATTATTCGGCCAGAATGGTTAGGGAAATCGCCACGTTATCCGTTTTTTTCGAGTCACGGTTGGGTTGCCGGACGTGCCATGGCTTGTTGTAGCCCTGGCGCGTCACGGTTTCTACGTCGGTAATGGATGACACCCAGCAAACGGCCGGATGGTCCCAGGCCGGTGTTTCGCGGAAAGTGGCGGGATTTTGAGGGTCGGAAGCAGTTACGACAACGGGTAGGAATTTATTCCCGCTGCCCACGAACTTATCGGTTACATAGGTTTCGCCGGCGGCGGTGGCCAGGCCTTCTACCAACACGAAGAAGCCGCTGGCCGGCAGCCGGATGCTGTACGAAGACAGGTCGATGATGAGCAGGTGGTTGGGCAGCGCGTCCAGCTCGGCCGCGGCGTAGGTGGCGGCAATGGGCAGCAGGTCGTGCGCGCTGGGCGTCATCGAAGAGCCGCGTTCCAGGGCCACCAGGCGCACCCGGACGCGGCCCGCCAGGGCATGGGCTTGCTTGTTGAGCTCAAACTGCACGCTGATTTGCTGCACCACCGCTGGCAGCATGCTGGCCGCCGGCCGGAACAGAATGCCGCACTGCGCACCCGGCACAAGCAAAGCCCCGCGCAGCTTGCCCGCCTTGGTTCCCACGCTGGAAAGCACGACCGGCTTCGTGGGCCGCACGCTGACCCCGGACAGCAGAATGGCCTCCGGCAGCAGCCGGAGCGTATCGACCTGGCCGGGTGGCAGGGCCGCCCGCGTGGCCTCCAGGTCGGCGAAGCCCAGGCTGTGCAGCCGGAAGTGCGCCGCAGGACCTGCCAGGCCAAACCGCCCCTGCGAGTCCGTGGTGGAGCCCGCCCGGGTTTGCAGGTCGGTGATGCTGACGCCGGCGATGGGC
>JANNDE010000533.1:0-13920 GCA_031387395.1 Hymenobacter sp. | reverse complement strand
TGTTCAAATAATCGACTACAAAATCCGTGAAATCCGCTTAAATCCGAGAAATCAGTGATTCTATGTGTTGCTGCCGGCGTTAATCATGGCGCAGCGGAAGCCGATGGTTGCCGTCGACGAATCTTCGGCCATGAAGCGGCGGGTGCCGGGCGAGAGCCAGTAGGCCACATCGCGCCACGAACCGCCTTTGTACACGCGCACGTGGTCATCAATCAGCGACTGGTATCCTTTCTTGTCGTACTTGTCAGAAGGGTCGGCCACGCCGTTGCGGCGGAAGGGGTTCAGGTCTTCCACATCCTGGTACGACAGGGGGCGGTACACGTCCTGCACCCATTCGTTCACGTTGCCGGCCATGTTGTAGAGGCCATAGTCGTTGGGCGGGTACATGTAGATGTATTCGGTAATCATGGCGCCGTCGTTCAGGCTGCCGGCAATGCCCGCGTAGTCGCCGCGGCCACGCTTGAAGTTAGCCAGAAACTGGCCCTGCTTTTTGCCGTAGGCATTGCGGGTCGATTTGCCATCCCAAGGGTAAATGCGCTTTTCCTCCTGGTTCTCGTTGCCCACTTCCTGGGTACCCACGAGGGCCTGCGCGGCGTATTCCCACTCGGCCTCGGTGGGGAGGCGGTAGTTGGGCAGGGTGTTGCCGTTTTCGATGGAAGTCGTGTTCTTACCACTGCTCGCGGCTCCGGCCGTACCAGCCGTACCAGCCGTGCCTTCGGCGCCAGTGGCTTTTGGTTTTTTCTTGAACAGCCCGCCCTCCGACTTGGTGTCGGAGCCCGAGGCTAGCTTCTCGTTCACCTTAGCAGTACGCCAGGTGCAATAGTCGTCGGCCTGCAGCCAGCTCACGCCCACCACCGGGAAGTAGCGGAAGCCGGGATAACGCAGGTAATAGGTCACGTAGGGGTCGTTGAACGACAGGTCGCGGGCCCACACCGTGGTGTCGGGCAGGGCCGACTTGTAGAACTCCTCGGCCGAGTCGGTGCGAATAAAATGCAGGTACTCAAGCCAGTGGATGTTGGCCACTTCGGCTTCGTCCATAAAGAACGAGGCGATGGTAACCGTGCGCTCGATGTTGTCGTGCGACATGGTCACGTCTTCCTCCTGCGAGCCCAGCACTGTGCGGCCACCTTCGATAAATACCAGACCCGGGCCTTCGGGAATCTGTTTGAAGTTGGCGACTGCCATCCCCTTCTCCGTATTGTATTCGATACCCGTCGTTGAAGAATATTTGCCGGGCTTTGTAGCCGTAGCGTGCCCATTCTTGCTACAGCCACTGAGGGCCGTAAGGCCCATCGCTGCCAAGCACAGATAATTAATGAATTTCATAACAAAGTTAAAATGAAGATGGGTTCGGAAGGGTTAGCAGGGGCAATCAGGACACAATAGTACAAAAAATTAAAATGCGGGGCAAGGGGCTGCCGGGTAAACTCTTCTTTTTAGGCGACGACGGGCGTTTTCCAAACGGTCGAAGGCGCGCAGGGACAAGGTGATTTCGTGGGCCCCACCCAAATCGGCGCTCAGGCGACTCAGGCCCACATCGTAGCTGTAGCCGAGCCGCAGCCCTCCGGCCTGCAACCCCACCACGGCTGCGAGCACGTGCTGACGGGCAACGCTGCCGGGCAGGGAAATATTGCGGTATACGGCTCCGGCCGTGATGGGTGATGCCATGACGTAGAGCCCGGCTTCGGTGCGTGTGGAGCCGCCCTGGCGGCTGAGGGCCGCTACGGGGGTATAGCTTAGTTCGCGGGTGGCCAGACCGGTACCGGGCTCGATGATAAAAAATTTGTAGCCGCCCGCCACGCTGAGCAGCCTGGGCAGCCCCGCCTGCTGCCGAAAGCCCAGGCTGGGCTGGTTGAGGTGCTGGCCGGCCAGGCTGAGCCAGCCGCGGGCCGAGTACAGCACTGCCCCGGTGCCCACGCTGAAGTAGTTGGCGGGCGGAAAGTCGAGGGCTTCGGCGCTGGGCCCGCGCAGGCTGCCGTCTTCCGAAATCTGGTCGCCGAACACGAAATTGTCATATTCCACGCGCTGGCGGCCGTAGCTGGCGCGCAGTCCGCCGCTCAGAGCCAGGCCTTCGCGCAGGCGGGTGTGGTAGGCATAGAGCCCCCCGATTTCGAGGCGGGTGTAGCCCACGGCCCCGGTGCGGTCCTGGTTCACGAGCAGGCCGTAGGCGTGGTGCTGGCCGGGGGCGCTGGGGCGCAGGTCGGCGGCGAGCTGGGTGCTCACGAACGAGCCCGCCAGGGTGGGCAGCTGGTTGCGGAAGCTCAGCGTGACGCTGTAGTCATCGACCAGACCGGTGAAGGCCGGGTTGGCGTGCAGGCGAGTAGCATAGGGCTGGGAGAAATACACGTCCTGCGCCCGGGCCGCCGGCGCGCCGGCCCCGGCCAGCGCCAGCAGCGCGGCCCGGCGCACGCATCCTCGCAAAACAGAAAGCCAGAAATCAGCCATGGGAACCCGGATAACGCGACCGCCGCGCCGATTAGTGCGCGGTAGGACGAAGGTAGTAGCGGCTCGCCGCGCGGGCCGGGGTGGGCCGGGCTATTTCGCGAGCACCTTCACGCTCAGACGCCGGTTCATGGCCCGGCCTTCGTCGGTGGCATTGCGGGCAATGGAGTAGCGGGGGCCATAACCCCGCGCATCGATGCGGGTTGGGCTGATGCCCATCTCGACCAGGCTGGCCCAGGCCGTGCGGGCGCGGGCCTCGCTCAGCATTTTGTTCACCTTGTAGGTGCCGGTACTGTCGGTGTAGCCCCCGATTTTGACGCGGGCCACGGGATAGGCGCGCAGCAGCGTGACGATGTTGCGCAACTGGCTCATCGATTCGGGCGTGAGGGTCGCCTTGCCGCTTTCGAAAAAAACGCGGTCGAAGTTGTACCAGCCGCGGCTCAGGTCGAGGGTATCAACCTGCCTGGTGGGGTCGGAAAGAAAACGGTAGAGCAGGCTCTCGGTCGAATTGGTGCCGACGCCCGCGATGCTGGCCCCGCCCGGCAGCTTCAGCGTGACGGGCGCGCCGGTGTCGTAGAAGTAGTTGCCGCTTTGGGTATCGTAGTGGCCCGGCACGATGAAATCCGGGGCCGGTGGGGTAAGGCGGCGGGGCTGGCTACGGCTGCTGCCGGCACGGTAGGGGCTGCGGATGGCAGCCGGGGCTGTGGGAGCGGCCAAGGCGGGCACCTGCGGCACGGCAGCCGGGGAAGCAATAAGCTGCGGCACGGGCTGGTAGCGCCGGCCGCTGGGGCTGGGGGCCTGGCTCCCAGCCCCAGCGGCCGAGTTGGCAAACAGCACCGGCCCCCCCACCTCGCTCTCGGCTGCGAGGCGCTCGGGCGTGGCAGTGGCGGTGGTGCGGCCGGCGCGTTCTTTGTTGCCGGAGCCGAGCCGCGACAGCGTCACGCTGAAACAGGCCGTTTTGTTGTTCTCCAGAAAAATGCTTTCCACGGTTTGGGAGCGGTAGCCGCCTTCGCCAATCTGCATCAGATAGGGGCCGCCCACGGGGAGGTTGGCCACCACGAAGCGGCCCTGGCCGTTGGCCACGGCCGAGTAGCGCTTGCCCGATGGCACGTGAACAACCGTAACCGCGGCGCCCGCCAGGGCCTGCAGGGCCTCCGTTTGCACGCTGCCGGTGAGGCTCAGGAACGCGGGCTGGGCCTGGCTGGGTTGCGCGGCCAGGGCAAGCAGCGTGAGCAGCAGAATAGAAATGCGCTTCATGGTAACAGAATTGCAGAAATAGAATAGCGGCCGCCGGCCAGCCACCCGAAGCAGCCAATAGCTCGTAGTCGATGGAAAGCTGTCAAATATAGTGTTTAAATATGGTTATGAAAATTCAGCAATTTTTTGTGATTTATTGAATAGAACGAGCCGATTCTTCGCTACCGGCAAAGGGGCGCAATGCTGCGTGAAAGGAGCCTTTCCCAGGCTATTGGGCTCATAAGGATTGGCGTAGGGCGGGGGGGGATGCAACGCAACCGGGCTTTGCGCAGTTTTAAGCCCGGTGGAGGGGCCGGTTGCGGCCGTAGCATGAAGCCTTGCGCCGGGCCGGCTACTTTTGCTTTGAAACTGAATAAGAACCTGAACTATGCGGAAAATACTGTTGGGCGCGGTCGGAGTTATCGTTGTGCTGCTGCTGGCGGCCGTGGCGGCCCCTTTTCTTTTTAGAGACAAGCTGCGGGCCCTGGCTGATAAGCAGATTGCCCAGCGCGTGCGGGCCCAGGTGCTGTACAACCCCGCCGACATCGACGTGAGTATCCTCCACTCCTTCCCGGATTTGACGCTGGATATCAGGAACCTGCGCGTGATTGGGCTCGATTCGTTCAGCCGCGATACGCTGGCCTACCTGCCCGCCATGCGCGTGGGGCTCGATGTGATGACCGTCATCAAAGGCCAGGAAATCAAGATTAACAGCGTGGAGCTGGAACGGCCCGACCTAAGCCTGTGCCGCCTGAAAAGCGGCCGCGCCAACTGGGACGTGGTGATTTCGGACTCGGCCGCCGCCGCCAAGGGCCAGGACACCAGCCAGGTGAGCCTGGCCATCAAGGGATGGAAGCTGACCGACGCCCACCTGCGCTACGAGGACCTGACCCTGCCCTTTCGGATGGAGGCGCGCGGCGTGAACCACACCGGCTGCGGCGACTTCGCCCGCAACGTGTTCGACCTGACCTCGCAGACGACGGCCACCGACCTCGACATGATTTATAACAACGTGGCCTACGTGACCGATAAGCAGCTCGACGCCGACGTGACCATGCAGATGGACCTGGGCAAAAATCTTTATACTTTCAAGGATAATAAGTTTAAGCTCAACGATTTTCCGTTCAGCTTCGCCGGGGTTATCGGGCTGCCCAATGCCACGGATATTACGTACGACGTGACGTTTAAGGCGCTGGAAACGGATTTTAAAACGCTGCTGAGCCTGGTGCCGGGTGTGTTCACCGAGAAGTTTAAGAACATTGAAACCAGCGGTAAGGTGGCGTTCGATGGCTACGCGAAGGGCACGCAGACCGCCGACCACTTGCCCGGCTACGGCGTGAACCTGACCGTGACCAACGGCCAGTTCAAATACCCCGAGCTGCCCCGCGCGGCCAGGAATATCAATCTGAAGATGCAGGTGAGCAACCCCACGGGCGTAACCAACGACGTGAAAGTCAATATCCCACAGTTTCATCTCGACCTTGGCCCCGACCCGGTAGACGGCAACGTGGCCATCGACGGCTTGAACCCGATGCGGGTGGACGGCCGCGTGAAAGCCAACGTGAACCTGGCCGAGGCTCTGAAGGTGTACCCGGTGAAGGACCTGGCCATGCGCGGTCAATTCTTTGTGGATGGCACGGCGAAGGGCATCTACTCGAAAACCCAGATGCCGGTGGTGAACGCGGCCATCCGGCTGGCCAACGGCTACGTGAAATCGGCCAAATTCCCGGCTCCGATTGAGAACATTAACCTGAGCGGCACCGTGGTGAACACGACCGGGCAGGTGAACGACACCCAAATCAACCTGCCGCAATTCAGGATGGTGCTGGAAGGCGAGCCGCTGGAAGGCCGCCTGAGCGCGCACAACATCGACAAGCCGGTGTTCGATACCAACGTGCGCGGCACAGTGGATTTGACCAAAATCACGAAGATTTTCCCGCTGCAGGGCATGACGGTGACGGGCCGCGTGGCCGGCGATATTGCCGCCAAAGGCAACATGGCCGACGTGGAAGCCGGCCGCTACCAGAACGTGGTGGCCAGTGGCACGGTGCGCGCCAGCAACGTGACCTACAAGAGCAAGGACCTGCCGCAGGGCGTGAAAATCAGCAGTGGCACCGCGACTTTTAACAACAACCAGATTGCGCTGCAAAGCCTGAACGGCGTAGCCGGCAGCTCCGATTTTGCGGCGTCGGGCACCATCAGCAACTACCTGGGCTACCTGTTCACGCCGGGGCAGGCGCTGAAAGGCAACCTGACGGTGAACTCGCGCAATTTCAACGTGAACGAGTGGATGGTGGACGAGGTATCGGCCAAGCCCACGGCCACCGGCGGCGCGGCCCCGGCCAAGGCCAACGGCGTGCTCCAGATTCCGAAGTTCTTTGATTTGGTGCTGAACAGCCACGTCGATAACGTGACCTACGACAACCTGAAGCTGACCAACGCCCAGGGCGTGGTGGCGGTGAACGACCAGACGGCCACGCTCAAAAACCTCACCTTCAGCACGCTGGGGGCCAGCTTTGGCACCACGGGCAGCTACAGCAGCAAGAACCTGGCGCACCCCCGGTTCAACTTCGGCCTGAATATCAAGGATTTGAATTTCCAGAAGGCGTTTTCGGCCTTCAACACGATGAAGACGCTGGTGCCGCTGGCGAGCCAGGTGGAGGGCGTGTTCGGCACTACGTTTAATGTGAGCGGCGAGATGGGGCCCGACATGTTCCCGAACCTGGCCACGCTGAGCGGCAAGGGCCTGTTTGATGTGGTGCGGGCGGCCATCGGGCAGTCGGAAGCCCTTAATAAGATTGCCAGCCTCACCACGCTGCCCGATTTGAAGAATTTCGTTATCATCAACAAAAAAATTCAGGCTAACCTGGTGAACGGCAACCTCGTGGTGCAGCCCTTCGACTTGCAGATTGGCGATATCAAGATGACGCTGGGTGGGCAGAACAGCCTGACCGGGGCGCTGGCCTACGTCACGGCCATCAACACGCCCACCGGCAAGCTGGGCAGCGCCCTCAACAGCCAGCTCACCAAGCTCACGGGCGTGCAGAACATTCAGGGCACCGACCGTGTGACGCTGGGCCTCGACATTGGCGGCACGGTGAGCAAGCCGGTAGTGAAGCTGGCCAGCGGTAGCATGAAGGCCCAGGGCCAGACGCTGGTGAAGGCCGTGGCCAAGCAAAAGGCCCTCGACCTGCTCGGCGTGAAGCCCCGCGCCATCAGCAAGGACGACAGCGTGCGCCGGGCCGGCCAGACGGTCGAGGAAGCCGCCGCTCAGGTCGAGCTCGATAAGAAGCAGCAGCGCATCGACGCGGCCAACAAGGCCAAGGAGCAGCTGGCGAAGGGCTTCAACAGCCTCTTCAACAAGCCCAAACCCAAGCCCAAACCGGTGGAAACCGCTCCGGCCGACACCACCAAGCCGTAAGCGGCCAGCAACTTTGGCAGCGTTATTGAAGGGGACGAGTTGGCTACCACATTGGTGGCGAATAAGTTGCATTTATTCAATAACCAATTAATTTCCGCCGTATGAAAATCACCCGTCTGCTGCCCCTGGCGGCCATGGCCCTGCTGGGCCTGGCCAGCTGCTCAAAATCGGAAGATGCCGCCAATACTTCCAAGCTCGAAGTGCGGCTGATGGATGCCCCCGGCGATTTCCAGCGCGTGGTGCTGGACGTACGCCAAGTGGAGGTGCACCTGAAGGAAGACGGTGACCCCGATGGCTGGAAAATGCTGAATTTCAGCCCGCAGGCCCTCAACGTGCTCGACTACGTGAACGGCCGCTCCGCCCTGTTGGTGAGCGACGATTTCGCGCCCGGCGACCTCAAGGAAATTCGCCTCATTCTGGGGCCCGACAGCTACGTGGTGGGCCGCGACGGCCAGCAGTACGACCTGAAAACGCCCAGCGGCCAGACTTCGGGCGTGAAGCTGAAGCTGGAAAAATGCACCCTGAAGCAGCGTGAAACCTTCCAGCTGCTGCTCGATTTCGACGTGGCCAAGTCCATTGTGGAGCGCGGCAGCTGGAAGCCCGGCAACGACAAAAAGGAGCGCTACCTGCTCAAGCCCGTGATTCGGGTGGTGGCCCAGGACCTGCGCGGCGGCCTCGCCGGCACGGTGAGCCCGGCGGCGGCCCGGCCCCAGATTCTGGCTATTCGCAGCGGCATCCTCGGTCCCGATACGGTGAGTACCTCGGCCGATGTTTCGGGCGCGTACCAGATTGGCGGCTTGCCGGCCGGCACCTACCGCGTCGAGTATTTCCCGAGCACCACGGCCCCCACGGGCCAGCCAGCCTACCGCAGCGTCATCCGCACCGGCATCACGGTGACCAACGACCAGGTAACGCTGCTGGGCAGCACCAACCTCAACTAGACTACTGATTAGCGCGGATTTTAGCGGATTTCACGGATTTTGTGGACGATAAGCGCAACAAAAAAGGCTGCCCCACAGGGCGGCCTTTTTTGTTGGTTGGGGCGGAATGGAGCGGCTTGCGTTAGGCTGGCGGTGTGGCCGGCTTGGTGCCGAAAGCGGCATTCTGCTGCTGAGCGGTTATGATTTGCTGCACCAGCGCCTCGAGCGGGGCCGTGATGGACAGCGTGAGGGCGTACGTTGGGCGCTCCAGCGTGGCCAGCTGCGAGGCGAGCATATCGGCGTGCATGTAGTGGCCTGTGCGCCCGGCCATGCGCGCTAGCAGCAACTCGCGCGGGCCATCGAGAAACACCCAGTGGATGGGGCTGCTGGTGCCGCTTTGCAGGGTGGTGCGGTAGCTTTCCTTCAGGGCCGAGCAGGCCAGGATGGCCCCGCCGGCGGTTTCCCACTCGCCCAGCTTAGTGGCCAACGTAGCCAGCCAGCCGCGCCGGTCGTCGTCGGCGAGGGGCGTGCCGTGGCTCATCTTCTCGATGTTGGTGGCCGGGTGAAAGGCGTCGCCGTCGTAGAACGGCAGGCCCAGGCGCGGGCCCAGCTGCTCGCCCACCGTGCTTTTGCCGCAGCCCGAAACCCCCATCACGATGCAAACCATGCGCGTAGCTGAAATGGAAAAGGAATTGAAAACTGGAGGCTTACAGCTGCGGCTCCACCTGCCCGCTCGTTTCGCGGCAGTAGGTGATAAAGTCGGAGTTAACGGGCTCCAGGCCGGCTTCGCGCATTTTGGTGGCCACTTGGCCCCGGTGGTAGCTGGCGTGCACCACGGCGTGGGTGAGGATGTCGCTCACCTGCGAGTCGAAGGCGTCGCCCTGCGAGTTGGTGTACTGGATGTGGCGGGTGAGCTCGGCCTCGTCAGTGGTTTCGCAGAGCTGTGCGAAGCGGGCCGAGGTTTGCCCGTGCCAGTGGTGCAGGGCGGCCAGGTCGTGCTCCTGCCACACTTTCAGCGGGCTTGCGGTGCCGGTGAGGCGGGCAATCCAGATGGCTTGGGCGTTGATGAGGTGGCTGAAAATGCGCAGGGCGGGCGGGGGGGCTTTCTGGCCGGCGGCCACCGACGAATCGAGGCGGCGCAACAGCGTTTCGTTGGCCCAGACGTTGAAAGCGCCGAGCTTGGCAATGGTGTTAATCATGGGAAGTTAAAAGTTAAAAATTAAAAGATAAAAGCTGAGCAGAGACGTTGAAAAAGCTAGTTGCCATTTTCAACTTTTAACTCTCAGCTTTTATCTTTTAACTCTACCGTGGGTCTTGCCAGACCACTTTTTCGTTGGTTTTATGTTTTTCGAAATCGGCGCACTGGCCATCGCCCTTGCCCGTGATGCCGCCATCGGGCTGGCAGATGAGCTTGCCTTTGGTGTCGAAGACCTGCGAATACTGGTCGCAGCACGGAGCCGAGATGTAGTACACGGTTCGGCCCTCGTATTCGTAGCGCAGGATGCGGGTGATGGGGTTGCGCTTGCGCTCGGCCAGCACGGCCGCGATGCGCGCCTTCAGCCACTGCGGGCGGGCGGTGGTGTCCGATTCGGGCACGTAGCGGCTCACGGGGTCGACGGTATTGGTGCTGGTGGGAGCGGGCGTGTCGGTACCCGATACGCTGCCGCCGGGTGGGGGCGTGGTGGGCGTAGTCACGCTCACCTGCTGGCGGGCGCAGGCACTGGCAAGCAGCAACACGGCGGCAAAGGAGAACAAGCGCATAGTTTCACAGAATAAGAAAGCCCCGAATAAGCAACGGAACCGCTACAGCGGTTTTCCGGTTGATGCACACTTTTATGGAAATTAAAAGTTGAGAGTTAAAAGTTAAAACCTTTACCAGTTGAATTTTACCTTTTAACTCTCAACTTTTAACGCTGTACACTGATAAAGAAACCGCTCTAACGGGTACGCCCCGCGCGGGCAATGGTTGAGGCAAAGGTCCGAATCAACTGCCAAACAAGTGCGCGCCGAACACCAGCGCCCCCACCACCGCGGCCCCGGCGGCGGCCAGCAGCACCGCCCCGGCGGCCACATCTTTGGCCTTGCCCGCCAGCGGGTGGAAATCGGGCGAGGCCAGGTCGGTGAGGGCTTCGATGGCGGTGTTCAGCAGCTCGGCCGTCCACACGCCGGCGCTGGCCAGCGCCACCAGGGCCCATTCCAGCCGCGAAATACCGCAATAAAACCCCAGGCCCAGCACCACCACCGTGGCCGCCGCATGAAAGCGCAGATGCACTTCCGAGGTCAGCGCGCTCCATACGCCCCGGCCGGCGTGGCCGAAGCTGGCCACGCGCCGCCGCCACAGCCCCTCGGGTGGCCGCCGCTGGTTGGGAGCCGCCGGTTCAGCCACGGGCTTCGAACTCCTGAAATACCGACTGCCGCAACGCCGGCCACTCGGGCCGGATGATGCTGAAAATAACCGTGTCGCGCCGGATGCCGCCCTGCGTGGGACGGTGGCTGCGCAGCGTGCCTTCCTCGGTAGCCCCCATACGGGCCATGGCCGTGCGCGACTTGTGGTTGCGCGAATCGGTTTCGAGCTCCACCCGCTCGCAGTCGAGCTGTCCGAAAGCGTGGCTGAGCAGCAGATGCTTGCAGGCCCGGTTCAGGCCCGAGCGCTGAAATTTGGTACCCACCCAGGTGTAGCCGATGCTCAGGCGCTGGTCGGGGGCGCTCACGTTGTAGTAGCTGGTGCTGCCGGCCAGCTCGCCGGTTGCCCGGTCGATGATGGCAAACGGGTAGCGCAGGCCCTGCCCGCGCGCCGCCACGGCCTGGCGCAGGTAGGCGGCCAGGCTCACCGCGTCGTCGGCGCGGGTGAGGGTGAACTGCCACAGGTCGGCATCCATCGCTACGGCCTTCAGGGCTTCGAAATCGGTGAGCTCGAGCGGGCGCAGGCGGGCGCGGCGGTTTTCGAGCACGACGGGAGCGGAGAAATCCATGGGGTCAGATAAAAAAGGGTTGGGCCGCAAAGATGCTGGGGAAAAAGAAAAGCCGCCCTTCCGGGGCAGGAAGGGCGGCTTCAGAAACCAAAAAACAACCGCTAAAAAGCGGGAGTATAACCAGGAATCGGGGTGTTTGGCTCAATGCTATAGTATTCGCCGCCGTCGGCACCGACGAGCAATAACTCAGCCCTGCCAAAGGAGAAATCTTTGCGAGCAGCCTTGCGAGCCTCGCGCTCAGCTTGGCGCGAGTTTGTTTTTTTAGAAAGTTTCGGCGAATATTCTTTCATAGCGGCTGATAATTGAGTGTTGCAAAGATAAATCCGTAGCTACTGCAACTGGCATAACGAATATACTGCTATTTGTGGGCCTAACGACAAGCCTATGACGTTTTGAATCGATTTTGAGTTCGAACATCTTGACATAAATCCTAAATCGTTTGGTCGTTACATTACTGATTTCGTGCATCATAGATGCTGCTAAAAAGCCAAATCGGGCTTCTGGGTCGGCCCGAATGATGTCAGCAATGATACTGAGCACCGTGCCACCAAGCTTGCCCATTGCCCGCTGGTTGGTGCGCAGCCGGTAGCGGTTCACGTCGTGCACTTTGGCATAAAAATCCACCGTGTACAGGTGGTCCGGGTAGGCGTGTACTTCTACCAGGTACTTGCGCCGCGAGCTGGGCGAATGGATGAAAAACTTGTAAATGTCCTCGTACAGCCAGCTAGCCCGCCCTTCCGTTCGGTTGCGGTTGCGTTGCACAAAGCGGTAGGGGAGGATGGTGTTGAACAAGGGGCCAAAGGATATATAGCGCAGCCAGGAACGTCATGCTTCGACAAGCGGACGCGAGATAAAGCATGACGTTCATTGCCCTGGCCATGCAGCTGCCTATTTCAGCTCCCCCACCATCTCCTCGGGCTTCATCCAGGCGTCGAAATCTTCGGCGGTGATGTAGCCGAGCGCAATGGCGGTTTCCTTCAGCGTCGAGCCGTTTTTGTGGGCCGTCTGGGCAATTTCGGCAGCTTTGTAGTAGCCAATGTGCGGGTTGAGGGCCGTCACGAGCATCAGGCTGCTATCGACGTGCTTCTTGATGTTGGCTTCGAGGGGCTCGATGCCCACGGCGCACTTGTCGTTGAAGGCCACGCACACGTCGCCGATGAGGCGGGCCGAGTGCAGGAAGTTGTAAATCATGACGGGCTTGAACACGTTCAGCTCGAAGTGCCCGCTCATGCCGCCGATGTTGATGGCCACGTCGTTGCCCATCACCTGGGCGGCCACCATGGTCATGGCCTCGCACTGGGTGGGGTTCACCTTGCCGGGCATGATGCTGGAGCCGGGCTCGTTGTCGGGGATGTGCAGCTCGCCGATGCCGGCGCGCGGGCCCGAAGCCAGCAGGCGGATATCGTTGCCGATTTTCATCAGCGAGGCGGCTACGGTTTTCAGCGCGCCGTGGGCTTCCACGATGGCATCGTGGGCGGCCAGGGCCTCAAACTTGTTTTCGGCCGTGATGAAGGGCAGGCCGGTGAGGTCGGCAATGTGCCGGGCCACGTTCTCGGAGTAGCCGGGGGGCGTGTTGATGCCCGTGCCCACGGCCGTGCCGCCCAGGGCCAGCTCGCTCAGGTGCGCCAGCGTATTTTTGATGGCGCGCAGGCCGTGGTCGAGCTGCGACACGTAGCCCGAAAACTCCTGGCCCACGGTCATCGGCGTGGCATCCATGAGGTGGGTGCGGCCGATTTTCACGATGTGCATGAACTGCTGGCTCTTGGCCTTCAGCGTGTCGCGCAGCTTCTCGATGCCGGGGATGGTCAGCTCCATCAGGATTTTGTAGGCCGCGATGTGCATGGCCGTCGGGAACGTGTCGTTCGAGCTTTGGCTCTTATTCACGTCGTCGTTGGGGGCCAGGGCCTTCTTTTCATCGGTCAGCTGGCCGCCTTGCAGCACGTGGCCGCGGTAGGCAATCACCTCGTTCACGTTCATGTTGCTCTGGGTGCCCGAGCCGGTTTGCCAGACAACCAGCGGGAACGAGTCGGCGAGTTGGCCGGCCAGAATCTCATCGCACACCCGGCCAATGAGCGCGGCTTTGTCGGCGGGCAGCACGCCGGCGTCGCGGTTGGTGAGGGCGGCGGCTTTTTTGAGGTAGGCGAAGGCGGCGATGATTTCCTTGGGCATCCGGTTGATGTCCTGGGCGATGGGGAAGTTCTCGATGCTGCGCTGGGTTTGGGCGCCCCAGTAGGCGGTAGCCGGCACCTGCACGGTGCCCATGGTGTCTTTTTCGGTGCGGAACTCCATTGGGTTGAATGTGAAAATGGGCGAATGGGAAGAGGTGGAAATGCAACGGTGCGTGAGCGCCGGGCGCAAAAGTACGTTAATGCCGAAGCACGGCATTTGTCGATTCCGGCGTAGCCACCAGCCTACGGTTAGCGTACACGCCACAAACCAAAACGGCAGCAGCGCGTTTTTATCCTCCCATCTTCACATTCATCACCTCAGCACATTAAAAATGTCTTCCATCAAGCAAGTCATTGAAATTCTGGCCTCGTCCGATAAAAGCTTCGAAGATGCCCTGCAGCGCGCCGTAGCCGAAACCAGCAAGTCCATCCCCAATATATCGTCTATCTATATTAAGGACCAGAGCTGCAAGGTGCGCCACAACCGCATCGTGGAGTACCGCGTCACGGCCAAGGTGAGCTTCGGTACGCCCACCGAGCCGCTGGACATGTCGGAAATCGACCGCACCTTCGACGAAGCCCCGGAGCACGGCGACAACGGCGTGCCCGACTACAGCGACGTCGATTTTCTGGCCCAGCCGGGGCTCGACGTGCAGCCCGGCGGCAGCGCCACCGAGCCCGAAAGCGGCGGCGGCTACAGCGGCTAGGCGCCGGGGCTTTGGTTGCGGCCGCGCCAGCTGGCTCCCAAGCCAGCTGGCGCG
>JANNDE010000064.1:0-2530 GCA_031387395.1 Hymenobacter sp. | reverse complement strand
CGCCTAAAAGCATTATTTGCATCTATCTATTTATTATGTTAACTAAATAGCTGGGCTCATAGCTACTTCCTTTTTCCTTTGCTTGGTATGCTGATTCGCATTGTGCGCATGACATTCGCTCCGGAGCGTATTGCAGAGTTTTTGCAGCTGTTCCGCGAGTCCGAAGATTCTATCCGGCAGATGCCGGGCTGTCTTTTTTTAGAACTGTGGCAGGACGTCGACCAGCCGCACATCTACTGCACGCACAGCCATTGGGCATCTGCGCAAGCGCTGCAGGACTACCGGCGCTCGGGGCTATTTGGCCGCGTCTGGCCAGCCACGAAAGCGCTGTTTGCCTCGCCGGCGCTGGCGTTTTCAGTTAGCCCAGTGCAGCCTAATGCTTCTGCGAACCCTTCTCCTGCTTCCGGTAGGCCGGTGTAGAGCGCGAGCGGATTTTTATAGTTTCTGCTACGCCTTCTGTTCGGGGGTACGTATAGCCCTGTTTCGTTGCTTCCCGCCTACTTTTTCCTTTTTGCGCATGCTGCCAGACTACTTCGACTTTTATCACCTGCCGGAAACGTTTCGTCCGGACGAGAAAGCAATCAAGAGCACCTACTACGCGCTAAGCCGCGAATATCATCCCGATTTCCATGCCACCCAGAGCCCGGAGCGGCAGCAAGAAATCCTGGCGTTGGCTACGCTCAACACCAACGCCTACCGTACCCTCGCCGACGCCGACCGGCGGATGGCATACATTCTGCAGCGCCACGGCCTGTTGGAAGAAGGCAAGCAAGATCTTCCCGCCGATTTTTTGATGGAAGTAATGGAACTGAATGAGCAGCTCATGGAGCTCGAATTTGACACTGATCCGGCCATCGTCGCGCAAGTTGAAAGCGAAGTCAACGCTCTGACTGATAAACTTGAAACCGGCATTGAGCCGGTATTGGCTGATTATGATATGCTGCCGACAAACGCCCACCCACAAGCACTGCAGCAGGTGCGCACCTACTACCTGAAAAAGCGCTACCTGTTGCGCATTCGCGAAAGTCTGGCTAAGTTTGCAGCCCGTTCCTGAGCTACCAGCAGAAACGGATAGAGCTGCCCGGATGGCGGAACTGGTAGACGCGTCGGTCTCAAACACCGATATCGAAAGATATGCCGGTTCGATTCCGGCTCCGGGTACATTTACTAGCTACGGGAACCCCCGAATAGTCGCCTACTACGTAGTACGGGCACTTTTCGGGGGTTCTTGCATTTGATGCACTACCCTTTATAAACCGATATACTACGGGAATTTTGCCACTGTACGTGACACTACTTTTGCCACTACTTTTCCCAAGTCATGATAATCAAATTTGAACGTCGCACGGACCAGCCGGATGCTGCTGGACGCTGCAAGGTGTATCTGGTGGCTACTTTCGACGGGCAGCGCCTGCGGCTGAGTACGGGCGAGCGGTGCCTAGTTTCCGAGTGGAACGAAGAGAAAAGCCGATTTAGAAAATCTTTTAGCGGGTTCCAAGAAGCCAATGACGTGCTTGATGCGTTGGGTGAGAAGGTGACCAAAGCTCACCGAGACCTTCGCACGGCGGGCGTGGTAGTAACCGCTGCGCTGGTGAAAGATGCTTTGACGCCGAAAGTGGCAGCGGCTGACTTGCCGCCCGCGCCGCTGCTGACTGACTTGTTCGGGGCATACATCGAGGTGCTGCGGGCGCGGGGGTTTCGGTTTCACACGTTGAAAGGCTACAAAACGGCGCACAACACCCTTATTGAGTATGCTGACACGCTACCGGGGCGGCTCACAACGGCGGACTACGACGCGGGAATGCACGACGGGCTGTTGGGGCATCTGCGGGACGTACGTGGGTCAGCTCAGAACACGGTGGCCGGCGTGGTGAAGCAGCTCAAGCCGTTTCTGGCGTGGGCGCGGGACGACCGGGGCCAGACGCTGGCCGTGGACCCAGCCAAGCTAAAGGTGGAATGGGAGGATATTGAAAAAGTGTGGCTGACGGCGGCGGAGTTGGCCAGCCTTGAGAAGGCACCGCTGCCGGCTAACCTGGTGCTGGTACGGGATGCTTTCCTGTTCTGCTGCTACACTGGCTTGCGGTACTCGGACCTGGCTGCCCTGCACGAGGGCAACGTGAAAGAGTGGGACGGCGGACGCATCCTGCGGCTGACGCAAACCAAGACGCGGACGGGAGTAAGTATCTACCTGACACCGCCGGCGACGGCCCTGCTGGACAAGTACGCCGGGACGCGGACGCGGCTCATGCCGTCGACGGCCAACCAGGTGATGAACCGCTACCTCAAGCGCATTTGCCGGCTGGCGGGCATGGAATCGTTGGTGGAAGTGGTGGAAACGATTGGCGGGCAGATAATGAAGCGGCCGGTGGCTAAATGGGAACTGGTGAGTATGCACACGGCCCGCCACACGTTCGCCACCCAGAGTCTGCTGCGGGGAATGCCGGTGGAAGTACTGCAGAAAGTGCTGGGGCACTCCAAGATCCAGACCACCATGATTTACGCGAAGGTGGTGGAAGACCTGCAGCACCAG
>JANNDE010000054.1:0-2539 GCA_031387395.1 Hymenobacter sp. | reverse complement strand
TGGCAAGCCTCTTCTTGTTTTATTGGCTACCGCCTTACCCTATTGACCATATTAATAAGGAACAATCGACTACAAAATCCGTGAAATCCGCTTAAATCCGAGAAATCAGTGATTTTAGGCGCAGGCGATGGTGGCGATACTCACCTCACTCGCGCCAGCTGCCAGCAGCACCGCGCCGCAGGCTTCGAGGGTGGCACCGGTCGTCAGCACGTCATCTACCACCAGCACGCGGCGGCCGATGATGGCGGCCGGGTCGTCGACCTCGAACACCGTAGCCACGTTTTCCCAGCGTTGGGCGCGGTTCTTTTTGGTTTGGGTTTTGGTATTGGTGGTACGGCGCAGGGCGGTGTTGACGGCCAGGATTTTCAAGCCCTCCGAGAGGCCGGTGGCGAAGGCGGCGGCCTGGTTGTAGCCGCGCCGGGCCAACTTGCGCGGGTGCAACGGCACGGGGATGATGAGGTCGAAATCGGCCGCCAAGCCGGCGGCGTGCAGCTCGGCCCCGTAGAGTTGGCCGAGGGCGGTGCCCACATCGCGCTGGCCCTGGTACTTGAGCTCGTGGAGCAGGTGCTGCACCCGGCCGTGGCGCACGAAGCGCAGGTAGCTCAGGGCGTGCCGGATGGGCAGCTTGCCCCAGAAGCGGCGGCCCAGCGGGTTCTGGTCGGGGGGCAGCAGGTGGTAGTCGGTGTAGGGCAGCTCGGCCCGGCAGCCGGTGCAGAGGTGGTTTTCGCCGGTCACGAGGGGCTCGCGGCAGGCCAGGCACAGGCGCGGATAGACGAGGCCGACGAAATCCTGCCACAGGGTGCGGAGCATGGCGGTAGAGTGGGGGAAGGGTTTGGAAGTATTTTTGAGAAAGCAATGTAGCCAGAATTGGTGGCCATTCGCCATAATTACGTCATGCTGAGCGCAACCGAAGCATCTCGCTCAGAGAAGCAATCATATTCGCTGAACGATTGGTTTACTGCTGCACGCGAGCTGCATCGACTGCGACTGCGCCTCCGCTCAGCATGACCGTTCTTTTTTTCCAGCCTATCCAAGTACAAATGTCCCAAGTAACCGAATTCAACGAGTACCGCCAGCGGATGAACGCCACCATCCTGGCGGCTGATAACAAAGTCATCAAGCGGTTTTTCAACCTCGACACCAACACCTACGCGGCCGGCGCGCTCGACGTAAAAACCAAGGAAATGCTGGGCCTGGCCTGCTCCATGGTGCTGCGCTGCGACGATTGCATCAAGTACCACGTGGGCAAATGCTTCGAGGAGAAGCTGACCGACGAGGAGATTTACGAGATATTCGCCATCGCCAACATCATCGGCGGCAGCATCGTGATTCCGCATTTCCGCCGTGCGGTGGAATACTGGGAAATCCTGAAATCGGAAGCTGGTGCCACGGCTCACGACGGCGCGGTCCTGGCCGCCCACAAAGCCGAGCACGACGGCCAGCCCCACGCATGAGCGCAGAACGGAACCCCGCCGCCCCGGCCACCGAACACGAGGATGAAGCCGACTTCGACGCCCGCTGGGAAACCCTGATGGTAGAAATGGAGGCCCGCTTCGATAAGCGCCCCGATTTGAACGCGCTGCTGCTGCTCATCGGCATTCAGGAGCTGAACCAGGGCATTACCGTCTTCACCAAAGAGCAGAAGCAGGACCTGATGCACATTGCTACCTGCCGCCTCTTCGGCCTCAGCGGCCACTACGAGAAAACGCACCTGGATGCCGATGGCTGGCCGCACTTCAAGCTGCTACGCCCCGTGCCCTTCGCCAACCTGAAAGAGCAGGAGCGCATGTTGAAATGGCACGTACTGGAGTATTTTGCCCTAGACCCCGGCGACGAACTATAGTAGCCTGGACTCTGCGAGTCCGGGCGCGAGCGCAGCGAGCATCCGGGACCGGGTAATGCCGTTGCTAGATGTTCGCCGCACTCACGTTCGGACTGAAACCCGCAGCGTCTGAACTGGAAAATCGAGCAAAACCCGCACCAGATTGCTCGCTGCGCTCACGCCCGGACTCGCAGAGTCCAGGCTACAAAAACTACCATGAAAATCGTCTCCTACAACGTGAACGGCCTGCGCTCAGCCCTGAGCAAGGGCCTGCTGGACTGGGTGGCCGAAGCCGCGCCCGACGTGCTGTGCCTACAGGAAATAAAGGCCAGCCGGGAGCCGATGGACGTTTCGGGCTTCGAAAAGCTGGGGTATCGCGCCTACCTGCACCCGGCCCAGAAGCCGGGCTACAGTGGCGTGGCCACGTTCTCGAAAGTGGAGCCTAAAGCTGTTATCCACGGCTGCGGACTGAGCTGCTACGACGATGAAGGCCGCGTGTTGCGGCTTGATTTTGAGGACGTATCCGTGCTGAACACCTACATGCCCTCGGGCACGAGCGGGCCGGAGCGGCAGGCCTTCAAAGTGGAGTGGCTGCACTTTTTTCGTGAGTACGTGGCCCGGCTGCGGGCCGATGGCCGCACCCCGCCGCTGCTCATCGGCGGCGATTTCAACTGCTGCCAGACGGCCATCGACCTGCACAACCCCAAGGCCAACCAG
>JANNDE010000417.1:0-1795 GCA_031387395.1 Hymenobacter sp. | reverse complement strand
GTGAAAGCCCCGGGGCGTGAGGTCGAGGCGCACGCTGGCCGTGGCATCGTCGAGGCCGATGCCGGCGTAGGTTTTAATCATCGGGTAGCGGGCGGCGAGTGGGGCTTCCATGATGGGGGCCTCGCGCAGGGCGAAGCGGGCACTGGTGCCGTCGGGCTGGGGCAGGGCCAGCACCAGGGGCGCGGCCCCGGCCCGGCCCTCGGGCGGGGCGGTGGCCAGGGCGGCGCGCAGGCCGGGCTCATCCAGCGTGAGGGCCTGCGACCGGGCGTGGGCGAGCATGGCGGCCGACGACGACGCGGCCGCCGCCGTGCGGGCGGCGGCGTCGGCCCGGAAGAAGCTCTGGGCGGGCCGTTGCTGGGCCTGGGTGCTGCTCGTCGCCAGGCCCAGGGCCAGCAGCAGCGTGGCTCCCAACCGGCGCAGGCCCGGGCCAGCATCGGCGAGGGAGACCTGCCGCTGAACAGCGGGCCGGCCGTGGTATGGTTGTTTCATGCGAAAAAGGAATTATGGTGACGAGAAATGGGAAACGGCGGAAATAGGTGAGCTTACTCGACCACGAGGCGCTGCACGGCGGGGGCGTGGTTATCCGCCTGCACACTGAGCAGGTAGAGGCCGCTGGCCAGCCCCGCCGTGGACAGCTCCGCCCCGCTGCCACTGAACTCGCGCGTGCCCACCAGCTGCCCCAGTCCGTTGCGCAAGCTCACGTGCGCCGACGACGCCGGCACGGCCAGCCGCACGTGCAAGGTGCTGCGGGCTCCCACCGGGTTGGGCCACACGCTGAAGACCATCGTATTCGCCGCCGCCGTAGCCGCCACCACCGTCACCGTGAAGATTTTCTCTACTACCCCCAAACCCACGGGCGTAGTAACGGAGACTGGCCCCGTGAGGGCCCCGGCGGGGACCTTCACCGTGAGCTGCGTATCCGAATCGCCCGGTACGGGTACCACGGTGGCAACAATGCCGCCGAACCCCACCTGCGTCGCGCCGGTGAAATTGCGGCCCGACAGCACCACCGTGGTGCCCACCGGACCCTTATCGGGGGCAAACGAGTTGATGACCGGCCGCAGAGGCACGGTGAAGACGCTGGACGAGGGAGCCGTGCCGAAGGGCGTGGTCACGGTTATCAGGCCCGTGTTGGTGTAGTCGGGCACGGTCAGCTTGAGCTCGGTGGCCGAAATGACGGTGAACTTCGCCTCCTGACCGCTGACCAGCACCTGGGTCGCGTCCCGGAAATTGGTGCCCGTGAGCGTGACATCCGTAAAGCGCGGCCCGCTGGTGGGCGTGAAGCTGGTGATGGTGGGCGGGTTGCCCACCCGAAACGGCGTGGCCGAAGTGACCGTGCCCGCCGGCGTGCTCACCGCAATCAGCCCCGACGTGTTAGCCGCTGTTACGGTAGCCGTCAGGCTCGTGGTCGACACCACCGTGACGTTGGTGGTCGCCGTGCCGTTGATGCGCACCGCTGTGGCCCCGGTGAAGTTGAGTCCCGTCAGCGTGACCATCGTGCCCACCGGTCCGAACGTCGGCGTGAAGCTGCTGACCACCGGACCAGAGCCGGGGGTGATGGCGAAATTGGCATCGGAGATGTCGAAAAAGTAGTTGTCGGCCGCCTCCACCATTACGCGGCCCGTGGTGCTGGGGGCGTTAGGCACTACCACGCTGGCCGTGCCCGAGTTGGCCACGCCGGTGGCCAGCGTGAGCGGGTACGTCAGGCCCCCGTCTAGGCTAAGGCGTAGGTTTACCAGGGCGCAGCTCACCGGGGCCGTGTTCGTGTTGGCCACATTCCAGCTCACGGTTTGGG
>JANNDE010000384.1:0-11816 GCA_031387395.1 Hymenobacter sp. | reverse complement strand
CGGCTACCACTGGTACGAAACCTGGACCACCAGCGCCATGCTCTTCGACAACGAGCGCCGCGTGCACGAAGCCTACCCCGCTACCAACCTGATTTTCACCGAAGGCTGCAAGGAGAAGTTTGATTTTGCCAAAATCGACGACTGGACCCTGGGCGAGAAGTACGGCTACTCGATGATTAACGACTTCAACGCCGGCACCGTGGGCTGGACCGACTGGAACGTGCTGCTCGACGAAACCGGCGGCCCCAACCACGTGGGCAACTTCTGCTTCGCGCCCATCATCGGCGACACCCGGGCCGGCAAGCTGCTCTATACCAACGCCTATTACTACATCGGCCACTTCTCGAAGTTCATCCGGCCCGGGGCGAAGCGCATCGTGAGCAGCTCGAACCGCGACTGGCTGCAAACCACCGCCTTCCGCAACCCCGACGGCAAGCTGGCCGTGGTGGTGATGAGCAGCGGCGACAAGCCCCAGGAATTCCAGCTCTGCATAAAGGGCCAGGGCGCTACCACCATCAGCCCCGCTCATTCCATCGCCACCTACGTGATTGACTGAGAACGCCGCCCCGGGGGTCCGCTACCGCCCCGCAGCCTCCAGAAACCCACGCAGCTGCTGCTCCCAGCCGGCGGCGTAGCGGTGCCAGTAGGGCTCGTGGCCCACGCCGGGGAAATCGTGCCGGACTTTCGGGCCGGCCAGATTGGTGTAAATGGCCGCGGTTTCGGCGCGGGTAACGCGCGGGTCGGCGGTGCCCCAGAGTAGCAGGGTGGGCGTGTGAACCTGACGGGCATAGTGCTCGGTATCCAGGCTGAAGGCCCAGAACCCGTTTTGCACGCCGCCCCAGAACACCAGCAAGTCGGCCAGCGGGAAGCCCGGCACGTGCATCGATTCGAAGCGGTTGTAGGCCGTCTGGCGCATATTGCCGTAGGGGCATTCGAGGATGTTGGCGGTGGGCCGGATGCCCAGCTCGGCCTCGGCGCGGAGGATGGCGACGGCACCCATGCTTACGCCGTAGAGGATGATTTCACCCCCCGGCCCCCGCTCCCGCGGAAAGGGGGAGCCTGACGATTTTGTGGAGTTTTGCAGCCAGTAGAATGCAGCGGCTACGTCATCGGCCTCGCGGTAGCCCACGGTGGTGCGAAAGCCGGCCGAGTTGCCGTTGCCAGCCTGGTCGACGAGCAGCACGTTGTAGCCCAGGCGGCGGAAGCAGCCGGCCTCGTGGCTGAGGTGCGACTTGCTGCTGGTGTAGCCATGGAACAGCGCCACCGTGCCGCGCGCCCGGCTGCTGTCGGGCCGGGCATACCAGGCTTCAAGCGGGCCGTTGGGGCTGGCGATGGTGATGGTTTCGACCGGGAATTCGGGCTTGGGGCCGTTGCGCGGCTTGGGGTTGCGAATGCCGGTGAGCAGCACCCACAGCTTGCGGCCGGGGCCGAGCTGCTCGGGGTTGGGCGAGTGCCCGCCCGGCTCGTTGCTGAAATGCGTGAAGCGCCAGGCGTGGAAGAAGGCCACGGCATTCAGGGCCCCAAAGGCGGTGAGAAGGAGCAGGAGCAGCCAGCGCGACCGGTTTTTCTTCATGTGGGCAGCGGCCAAGGGTGGTATGGGATGGCGGCGCGATACGGCGGGTTTCGTCGTCAGCGCCGTTGGTGCAGGTGTCATCGTTGCAACGATGAGTCGCAAAGTGTCGCGTTGTTACTCCAGCAGCTTTTCGCATGGTCTGAAGAGTATGGGCGGGGATTCCAACTAATAAATTCGGAGTTCTGCACCTGCCAGCTTAAGCAGCTTTTCAGTAATGGGTATCCGGGAGCTACCAGCTACTACCCGCGCCGCCGCCACCCGACGAGCCGCCGCTACTGGAACCACCGGAGTCACTGTCCGATGATGACGAGGAGCTGGAGGACGTGGAAATCTGGGCAATGGTGAATTTTTCCTTGTGCCGGTAGCTGCAGAACTCGCACTGGTAGTGCTGCCATCCCCAGCCTTCGGACGAAGTTCTGGCCGCTTTCACCACCTGCCGGTTTTTCTCCAGATAGGTGTGGTGCTGGCACTCGGGGCAGGGCATGGCGGTGCTGGCCAGGTTGCGGTAGCCGAAGATGAGCTGCTGCTGACAGTGGCCGCACTGCCACACGTCGTAGTCAATCGACTTCATCATTTCCTCGGCTACCTGGCCCAGCGCCAGGTGCTCGTCATCTTCCTGCTCGGAAAGCTGGTGCATAAGGCAGCCGCAGCCGAGGCAGCGGTAGGGAACTTCCCGCAGCTGCCGGAGGCGCCGCCGGTGCCAGGGCCAGTAAAAAGCCAGCAGCACCGGAAACGTGTAGGCGCTGAAACCTAAGCGGTAGTGCGTCTCACTCAGATACTCGTGCTGAGTGTGGCGCGAGGGATAAGCAGCGCCGTTGGCAGCCCGGTAGCCGACGACCACCAGGTAGCCATGCAGGTACAGCAGCGGCAGCAGGTAGGCCACCAGCAGCACCAGGCCCAGGGCCGGGGCCGAGGCAAACGCCGTGCGGGCGATGAGGCTGGCGGGCAGCAGCACGCTCAGGCCCAGCAGCCAGCGGTGCCAGCGGCCCGCTACCGTCGTCAGAATGGCCAGGGCGATGTACAGGCCCATTCCAATGATGCCCCCCAGAATCGCCAGGCCGCTATTGAGCTTGCTCGGGTTGGCCGGCTCATCGCGGCCCGATGCCGCCAGCGACTGGCCGGGTTCGGGTTCGGAAAGCGAGCCATCGGTTTGCTCCGGTGCGGCCTCCATCAGCGAATCCGGCTGTTGGGTGAGCTGCCGGATGATGGCCGCCACGCCCGCCTGCACGGCCTCATCGTAGCGCCTGGCGCGCACCAGCGGCACCATGTAGCGCTGCTGAATGCGGTAGCAGAGAATATCGGGCAGGTCGGCTTCCAGGCCGTAGCCGGTTTCAAACTCCATGCGGCGCTGGTCGAGCACGAGGAGCATCAACAGGCCATTGTCCTTCGCCTTGCTCCCGATTTTCCAGCGGTTGAACAACTCATAGGCGGCCGTTTTGGGTACCGCATCGCCAATGCTATTCACCAGCACCACATCGATATGCGCCCGGCCCGCTTTGTCGAGGGCCTGCAGCGTGGCGTTCAGGTCAGCAACCGTGGTCGCTTGCAAAATGCGGTCGGGGTCGCTAACGTAGGTTTCTCCCAGCGTTTTGGGGTCGGGAATGGTCGTCAGGTAGCTGCCGGGCTGGCCGGCGGCCGGGGCATCGGCCGCGCCGCAGGCCGTGAGCCACAAGCTTACCAGTAGTAGGTACAGATTCAGAGTTCGGTAAGCCATACGGGGAACAAAAAGTCCGGCGAAGATAGAAGCCGAAGGTATTGGCGCGGGCGCGGCCAGTTGCACTTCCGGGTTCCCCTCCTTGGGCCAGTGGTGATGCGTAGCAGCCGCCCGCAATGCGGCGCGGTCCGTTCATTTATCGGTCAACGACGGCGGATGGCGGGGCCGGCCGCCTGGCGCAGGTGCTGGACTTCGGCCGCCGTCAGCTCGCGCCATTGGCCGGGCTGTAATTTACCCAGCTCTAATAGCCCAATAGCCCCCCGCACCAGCCGCAGACACGGCAGGCCCACTGCCGCGCACATCTTGCGCACCTGGCGGTTCATGCCCTGTGAAATCCGGATTTCCAGCCAGCTGGTGGGGATGCTAGCGCGGTAGCGAATGGGCGGGGTGCGCGCCCAGAGGTGCGCGGGCTCGGGGATTTCGGCGGCCTCGCCGGGGGCGGTGAGGCCCTCTTTTATCTGTACGCCGCGCCGCAGCTGCTGCAAAGCGGCCTCCGAAACGGTGCCCTCGACCTGCGCCCAGTAAGTCTTCGGGACCTTAAATCTGGGGTCACTCAGGCGGTGCTGGAGCTGCTTATCGTCGGTGAGCAGGAGCAGGCCCTCGCTGTCGAAATCGAGCCGGCCCACGGGGTACACGTCGGGCACGGGCACGAAATCCTTGAGCGTGGCGCGCCCGTGCTCGTCGGTGAACTGGGTGAGGACTTCGTAGGGCTTGTTGAGCAGGAGGTAACGCATGGTTATATCGTGGACTCTGCGAGTCCGCGCGTGAATGGTGTCGTGCGGGTTTCGTTCATTCGCGGACTCGCAGAGTCCACGCTACAGTTCTATTTCTCCCACCACCGCTCCTGCGGCAGCGCGGTACCCAACGTTACGGGCTCGCCCAGGTGGGGCGTGGTGATGACCTGGTCCAGGCGGGCGGCCTCGGCGGTGGCGCGGGTCACGGGCTCATTCCAGGCGTGGAGCGACTCGGTGAACGCGCCCCAGTGCACGGGCAGCATCACGGCGGCGCGCACGTCGCGGGCGGCCTGCACGCTCTGCTCGGGCTTCATGTGGATTTCGGCCCAGCCCGCGTTGTACTGGCCGCACTCGACCAGCGCCAAATCGAACGGCCCGTACTGCCGGCCGATGGCGGCAAAATGCGGTCCGTAGCCGCCGTCGCCGGTATAGAAAACGCGTTTGCTGGCCCCCTGCACCACCCACGAGCACCACAGCGTGGAGTTGCGGTTGGTGAGGCCACGCCCCGAAAAATGGCGGCTGGGCGTGCAGTGCAACAGCAGGTTGGGCAGCGCCACGCTGTCACCCCAGTTCATTTCGGTGATGCGATTGCGGGGCACGCCCCAGGCCCGCAGGTGCGGCCCGATGCCCAGTGGCACGTAAAACTGCCCCACCCGGTCCTTTATTTTTTCGATGGTTTCGTAGTCGAGGTGGTCGTAGTGGTCGTGCGAAATCAGCACGGCGGCGATGTAGGGCAGCCGGGTGGGGTCCACGGCAACCGCGGGATTGTAGCGCTTGGGGGTGGCCCAGCTCACGGGGCCCATCTTCACGCTCAGCATGGGGTCGAGCAGGATGTTCTGGCCCGCGATTTCGAGCAGGCTGGCCGAGTGGCCAAACCAGGTCACGCGCACCATTTCGGGTGTTTTGCGGATGATGGCCAGCGAATCGAGCGGCTGCTGGGGCAGTGGCCCGGGCGGCGCGGCCTGCGCCGACTTATGGAACAGGAAGTTCCACATCACGCCCACGGTGCTGCCGCCGGTCATCACCTCGGTGGGCAGCAGGTTCACAAACTTGCCTTTCTGATAATGCCCCGATTGTGCGTAGGCCGCCTTTTCGAGGTTGGTGGGGGTGCCGCCCAGCTGCGGGCTGAGGCTGGTGAAGGCCACTACCGCCACCAGCAGCGTGCCGAGAATGGAGCCGGTTGTCACAAGAAATTTCTTTAGAGCGTCACGCATGAATTGATAAAGCGGATTGGGAAGTCGTTGTGCCTGATTGAACGTTACGCTGAGCTGAGCTCAACGTTCTTTAAACTTTCGGCGCACCCTGGTTTTCAATCGATTTTGCCCCGGCTACGATGTCGCGCACTTCGAGCACGGGTCTGGAGAAGCCAAAATCGGCCACGTTAATCATGGCTCGGCCCACCTCCTGCATGGTGCTCACGTAGCCGGGAGCCAGCCGCCGGGCCAGCGGGTAGAGCCAGGCAATGGCCCCGTACCACTTCAGCACGTTGCGCTGGCCGGCAGTGGCTTTCATAAAGCCCGGCCGGAACATGTAGGCCGCCCGGAAGTGCAGGGCCAACAGTCCGTTTTCGGTGCGACCCTTCACGCGGGCCCAATGCTGGCCGCTGGTTTCCGAAGTGCCCGCGCCTGACACGTAGACGAACGTCAGCTCCGGGTTGAGGCGGGCCAGGGTGGTGCCCACGGCCAGCGTCAGGTCGTGGGTGATGCGCTCGTATTCTTCTTTGCTCACGCCCACCGCTGAGATGCCCGCGCAGAAAAAACAGGCGTTGTAGCCCGTCAGCTGGCTTTCCACGGCGCTCAGGTTGGCCAGGTCGGGTACCAGCAGCTCGGTCATTTTGGGGTGGCTGCGGCCCGTGGGCTTGCGCGTGAGCACCAGCACGTGCTCGACGGCGGGATTTGAAAGGCATTCGAGGAGTACGCCCTCGCCCACCATGCCGGTCGCGCCGGTGAGAATGACTCGTAATTTCATAGTGGCTTGGTAAAGTAGGAGGGAGGACGGTTGGAGGGCGGTTTTGTTTCACGGCGCGGACGAGGCATCTCACCCCCTGACCCCCTCTTCTTGGGGAGAGGGGACACCGGAATTGCTTCAGACGAAGCTTACGGAAAATTGTCTTCACGAACCGGTGCTCCCTCTCCCCAAGGAGAGGGGGGCAGGGGGTGAGGTGCCCCGGCAGGGCGAAAGCTACACGCTGCCCGAATACTTGCGCACGGCCCATTCCACCGTCAGAAAGCCCAGAATCACGAAAAAAATCCACTTCAGATTTATCAGGTCTTTCAGGTCTTCCTCCTGCGTAATTATCGGCTTGTAGTTGGCCTTGATGATGTCCTGGGCCAGCTTATTGAGCTGGGCCGGGTAGTATAGCCGCGAGCCGCTGCGGCGCGAAAGCTGCGCCAGCAGGTTGTGGTCGGCCTTCGATTCCAGCGCTTCGAGGGGCTGCGCCTGCACCAGCAGCTCGCCCGCATCCTGCTGGGGCTGGCCGCCGAGCGTGGCGCGGGCCTGATACTTGTAGAGGCCGGCCGGCAGCGGGCCCAGGTGCAGCGGCGCGCCATCCTCGGCATTGGCGAAGCTGAAGCGCCGGGCCTGCTGCTTGGCATCCGTCAGCACCAGGTCAATTTTCTGGTTGTAGAGGCGCTCAAATACGGCGTTGTAAGTTTCCGCGCCGAGCGTCACGTCGTCCTGGGTGCCGAAGGCGTCCTGCGTGGGGTACACGTCGAGGCGCTTCTTGTTGGCGTTCTGGGTGAGGAGCTGGAGCGTGCGGATGATGAGGCGGTCGTAGGCTTCGGGCCGGTCGTCGTGGGCCACGGCCTCACTCAGCCGCCACTGCCAGCTGCCATCGGTGAGCAGGGTGGCCCGGCGGGCGTCCATTGGGCCGCCGAACACCAGCAGCGGCTTCTGGGTGGCCACGCGGCCCACCTGTTGCCAGAGCGCGGCCTCGGCCCCGGCTCCCAGGCGGTAGTCGCCAAACGGCACCGGCGCGGGCGGGTACTGCGCAAAGCGGCGCGCCGATTCCTCGTCCGTGGCAAACCGGGCGAAGCCGGGGTTCGGCACGGGCGTCACCTCATCGGTCTGGGCCCCGCGCGGCTGAATGCTGAGGCCCGCGCCCAGTTGGTTGTAGGCCGCCAGGTCCGACTGCGCCCCCAGAATGTAGAAAGCCGGCGTTTTGCGGGCCTTCACCTGGGCCAGAATCTCGTTGCCGAGTCCGCCCTGCGCCGGCAGCTGGTGCAAAATGGCCACGTCGAAATCGGCATCCGCTTGCAGGGGCTGCACGCCGGGCAGGGCTAGGGTCAGGTCGAAGTTGTCGTTGGCCCGGATGGCGGCGCGCAGGGCTTTCAAATCGGGGTGCGGGGCCGCGCCGGCCAGCAGCACGCGCAGCTTGCCCTTCACGATTTCAACGAAGGCGGTGCGCTGGTTGTTCAGCTCAGTAAACTCCCCCGGCTGGGGCACGATGCGCACCTCGTAGCGGCGCTTGCCGGGCGCGGGAGCCGTGATTTGGAACGCGGCGCGCACCCGGCGGCGGCCGGCCGGCAGGGCCACGCGGCGCGAGTCGAGCACGCGGCGGCCTTCGCGCAGCTCCACGGTAGCCGCGCCGCCCGCGAAGCCCTCAAAGCCCAGCTCGGCTTCAAGGGGGAATTTATTGCCGCTGAACGCCACCCGGTTGTAGGTGAGGCCGGTGAGGCGCAGGTCGCGCTTGGGAACGGTATCGCCCACCGCCACGCTGTAAATCGGGAAGCTGAACTCGGAATAGGCGGGGCTACGGCCCTGGTTCACAAGGCCGTCGGATAGCAGGACTACGCCCGCCAGGTTGCGGCCGTCATACGCCTCGCGGGTGCTGGCCAGCAGCTGGTCGAGGTCGGTGGTAGCGGCCGAAAAGCGCAGCGAATCGAGCCGGGCCGGGCGGCCGGCCGGGGCCGTCAGTGTTCGGGTCTCGACGGTGAAGCCCTTGCCGCGCAGCGTTTCGGCCAGCCGGACGAGGCCACTGGTGGCCTGCCTCAGCACGTTCTTGGGCGTGAACAGCTCCACCGACTGCGAGTTGTCGATGGCCAGCACCAGCGTGGGCTGCTCGGTACGCGTGGTGGTGCTTTTGATGACCGGGGCCAGTAGCAGGTAGCACAGAAAGCTCACCACGGCGAAGCGCAGCGCGGCCAGCGCGCCGTTCCGCCGCCGGCTCCACGGGGCTTTGGCCGAGTATTGCAGGGCCGCGTAGCCCGCGCCCACGGCCAGGCAAAGCAGGATAAACCAGGAGGAATAGGAAGTGGTCAGCAAAAGAAAGTCGGATTGAATCAGCGCTAAAGGTCGGCCCGCGCCGCCAAAGTTGCAGCCGCCCGCCGGTTCAACGGCGGAGCACGGTCACCAGTTCAGGGCTATTAAAGATGCTAACCGGCGAAATCACCGTTTCATCGAGCGGTAGCTTCTCGCCGTACCGCTCGCGCAGCTTGGCCCGTACGGCGGGGCTGCTCAGGTCGAAATCGCGCAGGTGCTGGAGCTGTCCCAGCCGCCGCCCGAGGCCGCGCTCGTACACTTTCCAGATGAGCTCGGAGCAGTAAATCCGGTCATCACTCCAGCCGAAATACCGGTCGTAACTGTGGCCTAGCATTGGCTGCCCGGCCGCTTTCAATTGGGCCAGCGCGGCGGGCGTGAGCACGGTTGCCGCATCGCGCAGCCGCTTGGTTACGAAATGGCCGCCCTGGCCCCGCGCCACCCAATCGGCCAGCGGCGTGCGCTTCACCGGCTGCACGGCTTCAAACACCAGCCACTTTCCACCCTCCCTATACACGATGCCGCAGTGGCTCCAGAGCGCATGCGTAGCCAGCTGAATGGCCCGGCTCTGGGCCGAAAGGGAGGTGTGGAAAATCAGGTCGCCATCGCGGAGCTGGGGTTCGATTTGGGCGGTGGCAGCATCAGTAGCTCGGGGGCTTTGGTCGCGGAACAGGCGGCGGTGCAGGCGCGGGTAAGCGGCGAGGGCGGTTAGGAGTAGGAGGGGGAGGAGCCAGCGGGGCATTATTCGAGCGAATGTTCGGGCTGAATTAACCAAGGTTTTTCGAGGGGCTGCCAGTCGGCTTTTAGGCTCGTGATAATTGTTTCATGTAACGGTTTTGTGCCGCTTTGTTGCAACGGATACGTTTTAGTACAGATGAACCGCACTATGTAAAACGAACCTTAAATCCAGCCAATAAAGGAATACAGTACGGCGCGTTTTTGGTGCGGCGCAAATCAGTATCTTCATAACCATGAAGCCGAAAAAAGAACCAGCGAAGAAGAAGTTGCTCGAAGGCTTTTCCATTAAGCCGGGCCTAGATAATAAGTATGCCGACCAGCCGCTGTTCAAGGACAAGGTGGACCGGGTAAATTACATTCTGAAAACGGTCGGCCTACCCGATTTTAAGCTAACGGCAGAATAGATTTCGTAAATGCTAACGTGGAAACACCCCGCAACCAAGCAGTTGCGGGGCGTTTCCGTGTCACTTCAGCGGCGCTGGCCGCCGGGGTTGCTACAGCAGCTTGTCAATCGTAATCGGCATGTCGCGCACGCGCTTGCCGGTGGCGTGGTAGATGGCGTTGGATACGGCGGCGGCTACGCCGAGCATGCCCACTTCGCCCAGGCCTTTCACGCCGAGGGGGTTGACTTTGTCGTCTTCCTCGCTCACGAAAATCACGTCGATGTCGTGGATGTCGGCGTTTACGGGGATGTGGTATTCGGCGTAGTTGTGGTTCATGTAGCGGCCGAAGCGGTGGTCCATCACCGATTCCTCCATCAGGGCCGAGCCGATGCCCCATACGACCGAACCGAGGACTTGGCTGCGGGCCGTTTTGGGGTTGAGGATGCGGCCGGCGGCCACGGCATTTACTACGCGGGTAACGTGCACGGTCATCAGCTCGGGGTCCACTTTCACTTCCACGAATGCCGCGTTGTGGGCGTGCATGGAGTATTTCGGCGGCTTCAGCATTTCCAGCTTGGTGAGTACCGTGGAGTTTTCAGCCTCGATTTTGGGCTCGCCACTGGCCTGCACGAGGTCGCGGAGCACCACGGCCTGGGTGTCGTCGGCGCGCAGGCGCAGCTGGCCGTTGGCAAACTGCACGTCCTCTATTTTGGCATCTTTGAAGGCCGGGTGGTCCATTTTCTTAGCCTGTTTCAGCAAAGCTTCGCCGAGCTTGGTGCAGGCCTCCACCACGGAGTTGCCGACTGAGGCGGCCGTCCAGGAACCGCCTTGGAGGGGCGACTCGGGCAGCGTGGTGTCGCCCAGCACGAAGGTCACGGCTTCGATGGGCAGGCCCATGCTTTCGGCCGCAATCTGCGTCATGATGGTGTAGGTGCCGGTGCCGATTTCGTTGGTGCCGCTGCTCACCGTGAGGTGGCCGTCGGCATCGAGGCTGGCGCGGACGGTGGCGGGCATCTTGGAAGCATCCCAGACGCCGCCGCCCATGCCCCAGCCCACCAGCAGCTTACCGTCGCGCATCGAGCCGGGCTCGGCGGTGCGCTGCGCCCAGCCGAATTTGGCCGCGCCTTCGGCGTAACACTTGCGCAGGGCCTTGCTGGAGTAGGGCAGGTTCTGGGCTTCGTCGTAGTCGGAGTAGTTGCGGAGGCGTAATTCGAGCGGGTCGAGGCCAGCGGCGTAGGCCATTTCGTCCATCGCAATTTCCAGGGCGATGGAGCCCGAGGCCGCGCCGGGGGCGCGCATGTCGAGGGGCGAATAAATGTCGAGCTTGGCGATGCGGTAGCCCAGCTCCACGTTTTTGCAGTCGTAGAGCATGCCGCTCCAGCCCACCACGTTTTCGGTGTAATCCTCAAACTGCGAGGTTTCGGCCACGGCGAAGTGGTTGATGCCCGTGAGCGAGCCGTCGGCGGCCGTGGCCAGGGCCACGTGCTGCATATTTTCGGGGCGGTGGCCGAAGCTGAACATCTGCTCGCGGGTGAGCGACACGCGCACCGAGCGCTCCAATTGCAACGAGGCCATCACGGCCAGAAACAGCTGGTACTGGGGCCGCAAACCGGAGCCGAAACCGCCGCCGGTGTACTTCGAAATCACCCGGGCCTGGTCCTTGCTCAGCCCGAAAATATTCTTGACGACCAGCTGGCTATTGAAAACGCCTTGGGTTTTGTCGTAAATATTCAGGTTCTTATCGCCCAGCCATTCCACCGTGGTGGCGAACATCTCCATGGGGTTGTGGTGCTGGGCGTGGTGCGAGTACCGCGCCTCCATGTGGGCCACGCCTTCCTTCCAGCCCTTGCCAAAGTTGCCGCGCGATTTCGGCGGCTTGTAGCCGGCCTTGCCGCTGCCGGGCTCAAAGGCCTCATCAATGTGCTGGCTCAGCTCGGTTTTGTGGGCGGCCTCCTCGTACTCGATGTGCAGGATGGAGGCGGCGTAGCGGGCCAGTTCGAAGGTATCGGCCACCACCAGCGCCACGGGTTGCAGGCTGTACTTTATCTCGGCATCGTGCAGCGGGCGGAAAGGCGAGCCGCCGGGCGCAATCTGGTCCCTGTAGCTTTTATCGAGGAAGGCGTAATGCGGCACGTTCTCGTGCGAAAACACCTGCTGTACGCCGGGCAGCGCCAGCACTGGGGCGCTGTCGATGCGCGTGATTTTACCCCTGGCAATCGGGCTGCTCACCACGTAGCCATAGAGCAGGTTGGGCACGCTGAATTCGGCGGCGTACTTGGCGGTGCCGGCCACCTTGGCCGGGCCGTCGACGCGGCTGGTGGGTTTGCCGATGTAGTCGGTTTGGAGAGTCATAAGATTGAGTCAGGACTGTTGAACGGTGTAGAGGCGCGATACTTCGCGTCTCGTCGTTGCGGATG
>JANNDE010000383.1:0-7819 GCA_031387395.1 Hymenobacter sp. | reverse complement strand
CCGGTTCGGCCGATTTTTCCAGCTACGTTGCCGTGGGCAATTCGCTCACCTCGGGCTACTCCGATGGCGGCCTGTACAACGAAGCCCAGGCGACTTCCTACCCGGCGCTGCTGGCCCAGCAGTTTGCCAAAACCAACAACGGCCCGGCTGGCTTCGTGCAGCCCTCGTTCTCGGCCGCTAAAAAAGATGGCTCGGGCTACATCAAGTTGCAAGTGGTGAACGGGGCCCTGGCCCCGGTTGTTCCTTCGCAAGCCAACGGTTTCCTGGGAGAGGCCATTGCCTACACCGGCACCAACCCCACTCTCCCGAGCGAGCTGGAGCCCTACACCGGTGCCCAGCCCGACAATCTGGGCGTACCTGGCATCTCGGTGCTGAGTGCCGATAAAACGGCTGCCTCTACTGGCTCGGCTGCCCTCGATGGCGCTACCCGTGGCGCGGCGGCGGCCTATGGCGTACTGAACAACTTTTACCAACGCATGCTGCCGGCCGCCGACCGTGGCACGAAGGACTACGTGACGTACATCAGCCAGAAGTCGGCCACGTTCTTTACCTGCTGGATGGGCAACAACGACGTGCTGACCTACGCCACCAACGGCGGCGTGAGCAGCTTGGCGACCAATCCGTTCAGCGGCCTCACCGATACCACCAGCTTCGGCCGGGGCTATCGCAACATTGTGCGCACCATTTCGAAAAACGGTACGGTAGGCGGCGTATGTGCCAATATTCCGAACGTAACCGGCATTCCATACTTCACTACCGTGCCCGTTACGGCAGTAATTGCCAGCATCAAGGCCAACCCGAATATTCCAAACGCCGCAGCGGCCAGCCTGTACATCACTACGGGTACTGGAACCGTGCGCGAAGCCACCGCCGCCGACCTGCTTACGATAACGGCGCGCGCGGTCATTGGTACTCCAAGCGGTACGGCCAACCCCTTCCCGGTGGGCGTGGGCTACTCGGCTACCCAGGCAAACCCCTTGCCCAGCCAGTACGTAGTCGATGCCGCAGAAGTGGCAATCATTGTCACCCGCACCAACCTGCTGAATGGCATTATCGCCAAAACGGCCCGCCAGAACAAGGTGGCCTATGCCGATATGAACGCTTTCTTCAACACCATTTCGCAGTCGGGCTTCGTGACCAGCGCCGTGAACAACTCCGCCACGTTTGCTTCAGGCAACCTGTTCAGCCTCGATGGCGTGCACCCCACGCCCCGCGGCTACGCTGTGGTAGCCAACGAGTTCATCCGCGTTATCAATGGGTTCTACGGCGCTTCGGTGCCTGCCGTGAACCCGAACAACTACCGCGGAGCCGTTTTCCCGCAGTAATCGTGACCAACATTTCGCAACAAAAAAGCGCCTCCCTCAACAGGGAGGCGCTTTTTTGTTGCGGGTACCACCCCAGCGGGCTGGCCGCTGAAATGAGATGCTGCTGTTACGTACTCACGCATAAGTAATCGTGTTTCTGCCGCGCTGGGCAACCTCACGAGACCCCTGCCGGGCACGGCCCCGCTCCAAAAAAGAGGGGGAGCCTGACAGGCTAGTTTACACGGTTACTCATGCACGACTGCTTAAGCAGATTGATGGACCTGTATTCTACTGTTTAGGAAATACCTTTGCTCACGATACATTCATTTCTTTTCCACTCCTGTTTCCATCCATGAAAAATCGTTTCCTCTTCTTGATGCCCCTTGCCTTGGGCCTCACGTTCGCCGGCTGCAAAAAAGACAGCCCCAATGCTGCTCCAGCCCCCACCAAAACCGAGTTGCTTACCAACAGGAATTGGGTGATAACGGCCGCGACCATTAGCCCCGGCCTGCCAAATCCCAATGGTGGTTCCCCCATCACCGACCTTTATGCGCAATTCGACACGTGCGACAAGGATGATTTTATCCGTTTCGAAGCCGCGAGCGTTTTCAAAGAAGATGAAGGCGCGACCAAATGCAACTCCAGCAGCACCCAGACCCGCGTCGGCACTTGGGCTTTTAGCTCTAATGATACCGTCATCACCATCGGTGGTACGGTAGATAATAACGGTAGCTACACGGTGGCGGACTTATCGGATAATACCATGAAGCTAACCCAGCTGCTTCCGTACAATGGAGTGAATTATACCGCCACAGCGACGTATACAAAGAAGTAAGGTCGCCCATCTTCCGCAAAAAAAGATGTGGCGTATCAGCATCTTTTCCTAAACGCTTCGGCCAATGGCCGGAGCGTTTTTGCTGAAACCCAGTCCGGCACAGGCATTTTTACTCGCATAATTGACGGTTAGGTCTTGGGCTGAACGGTACCCTGCTGAAACCAGCGGGGTACTCTTTAGCCAACGAAAACCCCGCCCGCCAGATACGCCGCAATCAGCTGGGCATGGTGGCGGCCGTTCTCAATGAACCAGCGGCTGGTGGCGCGGCCGCCGCACACGGTACCGGCTACGAACACGCCGGGCCGGGTGGTTTCGTGGGTGGCGGGGTCGAAGAGCGGGGCGCGGGCTTCGTCGGCGGGGTCGGGCTCGATGCCAAGGCGGCCGAGCAGGGCCTCGTCGGGGTGGTAGCCGGTGAGGGCGTACACGAAATCGGTGGGGATGCGGAGCGGGCCTTCGGGCGTGAGAACTTCGACGGCCGCAGGCGTGATGGCCGTGATGGTGGTGTTGAAGTGCGCTGTGATACGGCCTTCGGCAATGCGGTTGACGAGGTCGGGGCGAATCCAGTATTTCACGGAGTCGCTGATGGCGGGGCCGCGCACGAGGAGCGTGACCTTGGCCCCGGCGCGGGTGAGCTGCAGGGCAGCTTTGGCCGAGGAGTTTTTGGCTCCGATGACGACCACGTGTTGCAGCACGTGCTGGTAGGGCTCTTTGTAGTAGTGGCTGACGTGGGGCAGGTCCTCGCCGGGCACACCCAGCGGATTGGGCAGGTCGTAGAAGCCGGTGGCCACCACCACGTTGCGGGTTGGAACCGCGCCTTTGTCGGTGGTGATGAGAAAATTACCCTGTTCGCCTTCCAGCTTCAGCACCGTTTCGTGCAGGCGGATATCGAGCTTTTCGGACCGGGCTACGCGCTGGTAGTAGTCGAGGGCATCTTCGCGCAGGGGCTTGTAGTGGGCCGTGGGAAAGGGGTAGCCACCGATTTCGAGCAGCTCGGGGGTAGAGAAGAACTCCATGTTGGTAGGGTAGCCCACGATGGAGTTGACCAGCGCGCCCTTTTCGATGATGGCTACGGTGAGGCCTTTGCGCTGGCTTTCGAGGGCGCAGGCCAGGCCCACGGGGCCGGCTCCGATGATGAGAACGTCGAGCATATAAGTAGGGGCAGGTCGCACCCGCCCGTTGGTGAACGATGATGTAGGGGCGGGTCGCACCCGCCCGTTGGTGAACGGTAAACGTTGGTGAGCGAAACAACGGTGCGAACGTGCGGGCGGGTGCAACCCGCCCCTACCTTTGCGCCATGCGTACCTGCGACTTGTGCGGCAGCCCCGATTTTAAGAAGCTGCCTTTCTATTACGAATTTGAAGGCCAACGGCTGCAAGGCACCCAGTGCCGCCGCTGCGACCTGATGTTTCTGGACCCCCAACCCACCCCGGCGCAGTTGGAACGGCTTTACGGCAAGGACTATTTCACCGAGCGCCCCAACTACGACCGGACCCAGCAGGAGGTCGTCTTCATCGAGGAAAGCCAGAAGCAGGCTGCTTTAAACCAGGTGCGGCCCGACAAGTTCACGAACTACATGCTGGCCAAATATCCCGGCCGGAAGTTCCGCTATCTCGACGTGGGCTGCGGCCCCGGCTACACCCTCAAAAGCCTGGAGGCGCTGGGCTGGGAGGCCCACGGCCTGGAAATCTCCGCGCACGCCGCCGACTTCGCCCGCCGCGAGCTGCACCTGCCCGTGGTCACGGGCAATATCGAAACCACCGAGGACTTCCACGAAAACCAGTTCGACCTCGCCTACATGGGCGACGTGCTGGAGCACCTGCTCTCGCCCAGCGCCACGCTGGCCAAGTTCCACCGCATTCTGGAGCCGGGCGGGCTGCTGGTGCTGGCCCTGCCGGCCACCCTCAACCTACCCACCGTGCGGCTGGGTTTCGCGGCCTACGGTGCGCTTGGGAAGGAGCGCAAGATGGATATTCCGCCTTACCACCTGTTCGAGTTCACGCCGGCTACCATCACCAAAATGCTTCATAAACAAGGCTTTGAAATAGTGGAGCTGCTGAACCCTGTGAAACCGCCCAGGAACATTCGCCTGGGCGGCAGCATGGTGGAGAAGGTAAGCAAGCTGGCCGGCCAATACCCCACGTACTATTTGAACAAGCTGACGGGCCGGTTTGGCGACCGGATGTTTGTAGTGGCCCGGAACGGGAAGTAACCTCCCCCCCTGCCCCCTGCCGGGGGTGAGGTGAAGACCTACAGCTTAATCGTGCGCTTGCTCACCACCCGGCCATTCACCGTGACGGTGGCCAGGTACAGGCCGGCGCGCAGGCGGCTGCCGTCCACCGCTACCGACTGGGTGCCGATGCCGAAGGCTTTGTTGGCCAGCACGGTTTGCACGCGGCGGCCAACTTCGTCGAACAGCTCGACCGTCACGGCCCCGGGCTTGGTCAGGACGAAGCCGACTTCGAACTGATTCACGAAAGGCACCGGACTGAGTTGCAGCTGGGTTTTAGGGTCGGCGCTGGTGGCGGCGCGGTTACCCAGGGCGGTGCCAAACGCCGTGAGGCCCAGGAAGTCGGCCATGATGGGCGTGACGGCGGTGTTGTCGAGCAGGCCACGGCCGGCAATCTGCTGGGCGTGGGTGTTGGTGTTGTCTTCGGCCCCCACCCAAATATCCTGGGGCGTGTGGTTGCCGGGCGTGGCGCCCTGGTTGCTGCCCACGCCGGTGCTGGCGCGGGTGCCGTTGCCGTTTGTGAGGGGGTTCGAGCCGTAGGCCACCACGATGCGGCGGCCGGTGGGCGAAGCCGGCTGCGGATATTCTTTGCCCTGGAAGCTGTTCATGACATAGTCCGGGAACCAGCCGCCGGCCCCGCCGTCGGCGCGCACCAGGTTGGTGGGGGTGGCGTAGCCCGCCTCGGCGGCTACCGACTTGGTAATCTGGCCCGAGTAGGTCCGGATTTTGGTGCCGTTCTGCTGGGCGTCGGCCTCGTCGTGCAGGCCTGTTACGGCGAAGCCACCACACTCGTGGTCGGAGGTGCTAAAAATCAGGGTTTTGCCAGTCGTGGTGGGCGTGGCGAGCAGGGCGCGGCCCTCGGCCACGGCGTAGTCGAAGGCCATCACCTCCTTAATCATGTAATCGGAGGCGTACACGTTGGTAGTGCGGGGCGTAGCGGGGGTGGCCAGGTAGTTGGCTTCGCCGCCGCCCGGCGCGTAGGTCGGCTTGTCCGATTCGACGGTGTACTGGTTGCCGCCGGCCGGGTTGACTACTACCGTGATGCCGCCGGTGTTGGCGTGCTCCAGGTGGTCGATGCGGCCGGCCTCCACCATCAGGAAGAAGCCTTTGCCGTTGCTTTTGGCCTTCAGCACTTCAATGGCCACGTGGGTCATTTCGGCCAGCGAGGGCTCCCAGGCGGCGCTGGTCTGGCGGTCCTGCTCGTAGTTGACGTGCGAGGCGCTGAACAGGCCCAGCAGCTTCTTTCCGCCGGGACCGTACTGGCTCAGATTGAGGTTGTTGAGGGCATCGCGGCTATTCACGTAGCCGTAGTTGCGCTGGCCCACGGCGTAGCTCACGAGGTCCACGTCGTCGGCGCGGTTGCCTTTGAGGGTAGCGGCCACGCCGGTAGCGGGGTCGATGATGGGCGCGCCGGTGCGGTCCACGATGGCTTCGTAGGTGCTGGCCGCCGTGCGGGTGCGGGGCAGGAAGTGGCGGGCGCCACCGCCGAGCAGCACGTCGAGCTCCACGCCTACTTTGGGGGTGGGCAGCACCCAGTCGCGGGCCGCCGAGTAGCGGTACGCGGCGGTGGGGCTGCTGTTGAAAATGGCTTCGTACTGCGGCTGGGTCGAGGCCACATACTGGGCCGCGATGTAGTCTTCTAGGTCGCGGTACCAGATGTGGCTGGCGAAGGCGGCCGGCGTGGCGTGCGTGATGCGGGCCGTGCTCACGAGGCCCACGGCGTAGCCCTGCTTCTTGGCGGCTTCGAGAATGGTTTCGATGGCCGCGCCGCTGGCCGGGTTCAGCGAAATCACTTCGTTGTCCTGCTTACCGGGCTTGCCGCAGGCGTACACCGACGCGCCGGGGGCCGAGTCGGTAATCCAGGAGTTGAGCGAGTGGGTGGTAACGGTGGCGTTGTACTTCAGCTTATCGAGGCTCAGCACCTGAAAGCCGGCATCGGAGGTGAAGCGCTTGCCGGGGGTGCCTTGGCCCATGGCCATGCGGGCGGCCGTTTTCGGGGCCAGCCCGAAGCCGTCGCCGATGTAGATGATGACGTTGTTGTTGGTGGCCGAAGCCTGGGCCCGGGCGTGGCCGGGCCGGATGGTCAAGGCCGCGAGCAGCAGGCCCCCGCTGAGTAAAAGTTGACGTTGCATAAGGCTCATAAAACAGTGGGTGACACGGTGAGTAGCAACCGCAAATTTGCCCGGCTCCCATGAGGCCAGCATTACTCCGAGGTAACGCCTTCGTTATCAATCTCCGAGGCACATACCGCTAATTAACAGCAATATAACCATCATTCCGCGCTGGCCGACGCTACCTTTGCCCACCGCGCGCTCATCCTGCTCAACTCTATGGTTCTGGTCGAAAAACTACTTGCCTTGCCCTTCGTTTGCCTGGGGTGGCTGGCGCTGCTGCTAGCCGCTGGCCCGGCGGCCGCGGCCCGCCCCCGGCCGCCCTACGCCCTGCCCGGCCCCGAAGCGCCGGTGGCCCTGCTGCACGCCAACCGCGCCACCTACCTCGTCACGCAGCATAGCGTGCTGCGGCTCGAAGGCCACCGGCTCGTCAGCTGCTTCCATAGTGCCGAACCCATTCAGTGCGCCGCGGCCCGCGACACGGCCCTGTGGCTGGGCCTGCCCCAGGGCCTGCTGCACCTGGGCACCCGCACGTTCCGCCCGCGGCCGCAGGCGCTGCCCGGCGTAGCCGCGCCCAACATCACGGTGCTATTCTATGATGCGCGGGGCCAACTCTGGGCCGGGGCCAACGGCGCGGGCGTGTTCCGCCAAGCCGGGCCGGCGTTTGTGCAGGAGCTGCGCACGCCCGCCATCAACGGCGGCGTGGCCACCCTGGCCGACAGCGCCGTCTGGATTGCCACCAGCATCGGCCTCAGCCGCCAGCAGCACGGCGAGTGGACGCGCTACAACGAAGAAGGCGTGGCCAACCACGAAATCCCCGACAACATCGTGGAAAAGCTGCTGCCCGACAACGACGGCAACCTCTGGGTGGTGATGTCGGATGCTATCTGCGTGTTCGAGGGCGGCGGCCGGCGCGCCCCCGCCGAAGCCGAGCTGCCCACCGTGAAGTTCATCGGCCGGCCCGGCAACGCGGTATTTGGCGTGGCGCACGTGCCCGGCGCGGGCCGCCTCTTTGCCACCGCCATGGGCCTGCTGCTGCTGCCCGACGCACCTGCCACGCCCCTGCCCGGCTTCGCCGCCGCCACCGACCGAATTGAGCCCCAGCGCCTGTTGCGGCCGCTGCCGACACTGCCCGGCGTGGGCAACCCGACATTACTGGCAGTGGATGAGCAGCAGCGCCTGTGGCGGGCGGGCCCGGAGGGCGTGGCGGTGCTCACGGGCAAGGAGGTACGGCGGTGGGTGCAGGCGTCGACCTCACCCCTGCCGGGCACGGCCCCTGACCCCCTCTCCAAAAAAGAGGGGGCAGCGGTCCTTACCAAACGCAATCCCTGATGAGTCTACA
>JANNDE010000368.1:0-4929 GCA_031387395.1 Hymenobacter sp. | reverse complement strand
CGGCTACCGGGCCCACCACCGGAATGGTGTACGTGGCAGGTAGGTTCGACGCAATTCCCGCGTTGTTCACCGCAAAAAACAGAAAAGTCGCGTCGCCGGAAAATGCCGGAGCGGGGTCGAAGTTGAGCGTGGCCGCTTCGGCGGCCGTCAGCGCCTGGTTGGCGACCACGGGGTCGGGGCCAACGGACTGAATGCCGCTAGCGGGCGCAGGCAGGCTGCCCATGAGGTAGCCCGTCACCGAGCCGCCGGCGTTGGGGTCGGTGCCGGCCGGCGAGGCAATGGGGGTGGGGCCGTTGGGGTTTGGCATGGCGGGCGCGTTGGTAACGGCCGTGGCCACGGGCGGCAGGGCACTGGGCCCGGCGCACAGCGCGGCATTGGGCACAATGCGGCGGCTGATGCCGGCCCCGGCGGTGCTGCTATACTCCAGCGTGAGGACGTTGCCCCCGCCTTGCTCGCCAAAATACACCAGCAGGTTGTGCAGGCCGGCCGACAGCGTTGCCGTGGCCTGCACCGTGGTGGCGCCGTGCAGGCTGCCATCGTTGATGGTGGCATTGGCCAGGCTTGGGGCCAGGGCAGCCCCATCGAGCCACAGGTAGGAAGCGTCGTCGGAAGTCAGGTAGAAGGTGTAGGCCCCGGCCGTGGGGATATACACGCTGCCGCGGTGCCGGGTCGAAAACTGGTCGGGGTCGGTCGCGGTGCCCCCGGCTGTCGCGGGCGGGATAATCTGGCCCCAGCCGGTGGCGGCCGTAGTGGTGCTATTGGCAAAGTTTAGCTGCGGGTCGATGCGCGTCAGGCCCGACGCGATGCTGCCGAAAAAGGTCAGGTTGTCGTTGAAATAGCCGGGGTAATAGTCCGCCGCCAAGCCGCTCGTAGCTGGCCCGCCGCCGTAGGCCGGGCCGCAGCCCGTGGGGGCCGTCGGGGCCACTAGCGGGATGGTATAGGTAGCCGTGCTAGCGCTGAAATTACCGTCGCTGTCGGTAGCGCCGTAGGTGAACGTCACGTTTTGGGTGGTACTGCCCGCCGGCGAATAATAGAGTTGGCTGCCCTGGGCGGCAGTCAGCACCTGCCCGGCCGCCAGCGCAAGCCCCGTGCTGCCTATGCGCAGTACCCCCACCGCCGGCACCGTGCCGAGCGTGAACGAAGCCACCGTGGTTCCGGCCGGCCCGGCAATGGTGGCACTGAGCGGGCTAATTGCCGTGGCATTAATAGTGGCCGACGTGCTGATGCTGGCCGTCGTCACGGGGTTCACCGTGAGCTGGCTGTTGGCCACCGGGGCCGTTAGCGACAGGTCGTCGAGGCCGAAATCGTTGCCGTTGCCATCCAGGTTCAGGTTGCGCAGGCGCAGCACGAGTTGCGTAGCGGCCCCGAGGTTCACCGTCACCGTGTTCAGCTGCCAGTTGCCGCCGTCGTTGAGGTTGCTGAACGCCGGCCCCACGTCTACCCCATCGGCCGACACCTGCAGGCGGGCCTTGCTCGCGGGGAAGGTATTGAGCAACCAGAACGAGAATTGATAGGGCTGATTGGCTTGCAGGCCGGTCACTGTTTGCTCCCATACCACGAGGGGCGTGGTGGCCGCGTTCACAATCATGTACTGGCCGGTGCCGGTGGTATGGTCGCCGTAGCTGGCCAGGAAGTTGCCATTGTAGGCCCGGTTGTCGGTCCCGATGGTGTACGAGCCCGTGCCGGGGTCGGGGCCGGGCGGCGTCACGTACAGGTAGGCAGAGGTAAAGCCCGTGTTGCCCGCGCTGAACCCGGGGTTTGTCAGCAGATTTTGGGCGGTAGCCGCATTCCCAAGGCATACGGCCAGCAGCAACAAGGCCCATAAAGGCCTGCATATTCGTATTTTCATAAACTCGAAATGAATGATTGTGGAAAAGAAAGCATTCGCGACGGTATCGAAAAGCGCCTCAGGAGAAACCAGGCCCGTCGGTCTTACTCTGTCAAATTCAACTTGGCACACCATCAATTTCCCCCATTGGGTGCGGTCGTTTAAATGAGTCGATAGGCTGAAAGACAGCAAAGTAAAGCAATGGCGGGTTATGTTTCCGGCATAACCATAATTAATAATCAATTATTAATCTGGCCTTCCTGCCCGGCAACCGCCACCGCACTCGGTATAAGCCTCCATTTTGCCACCATCAAACAGGCTTCAATACCCTAATAACCAAACCGCTGATGCGAGAGTCGCGCGCTTTGTTTCGGCTGTGCGTCCGCCCTGCGGCGGTTCCCGGCAACAAGGCCGCCGCGTGTTACTTTTGGCCCCAAGTCTTTGTTGAACACCCTATGAACGAGCAGCTAGTTATCAAGAACTTCGGCCCCATCAAAGATGCCACCGTGGACTTTAAGCGCGTGACGGTTTTCATCGGGCCAACGGGCGGGGGAAATAGCACGCTGGCGAAGCTGGCGGCGATTTTTCGGGAACCACGACTTTATACCAGCGGGCAGAAAGGCATTGAGATGCTGCTTAGAGGATACAAGATTTTATTTCTTTCTGACATCAGCTTCATAGATTGTCGTCTTAGCAAAATGAATGTTCAGTTCTCGAATGGGCAATGGCAATTTGGTTTTCAAAAAGATTTGCAGGATGAAGCTTTTGAATTAGCTCGTAAAGCAAAAGAATTAGGTGTTAAGGCACAGATACTTCTTGAGGCGCAAAAAAACGGGCAATTTCCCCAACCTCATCACTCACAAAATTTGGCTGTTTTGCGGGAAGATTTACAAGCTGCGGATGCATTCTTCTCGTTTAATGCCGCTCTTGGCAAGCCCAGATATGTTCCGGCTGAACAGCTGATGCTATCTGTACTAGACGCAAACTGGCCAACTCTAATCAGTAATGGTATTGGTTTACCCCCGGCTTTATTATTCTTTGCTCAAGGATACTTAGAAGCAAGAGAGTTAATTGGCAACTTGCCTATAGGTTTTTTGGATATCTTCTATGAACATCATGATGGAAAAGATTTTGTCCGGTTGCCATCTTCCGAAGTAATTCCTGTTAATGAAACCGCCAGCGGCATCCAATCCGTCACACCGCTGCTGGTGCTGCTGGAGCATCTGAGCCGCAACACCGAGCAGGCGCAGAGCTTCGTCATCGAAGAGCCGGAGTTGAATTTATACCCTACGGCGCAGCAAGGGCTGCTGAACTGGCTGGTGGAAAAATGCACCAAGGGTGAAAACGACCTGACCATCACCACGCACAGCCCCTATATTCTATCCAGTTGCAACCTGCTGCTAGAGGCATATAAAGTAGCGCAACAGCGGCCCGAACTGGCGGATGAAATTGATAAAGTTGTACCCCGCGCCTGCTGGCTGAACCCCGAAGAGTTTGCCGCCTACTACGTGGCCGATGGCACGGTGAAGCCCATCACCGATACGCGAACGCACCTCATTGGGAGCAATGAGCTGGATGCTATATCCGGGGACATTTCGGACAGCTTCCGCAAGCTACTCCGACTGCAAAAGCAACAAGCCGCGTAATGCAACGCGCTATCGAGAAGCGGTACACGCATTGCCGGCAGAAACAGTGCGTGCAAGCCTGCCCCACGGGTAGCAGCCACTACGAAGACCCTGCCAATGGCTGCGTTAGGCAAGCGGTAGACGAATACGACGAGGAGCGGTATTTCACCGTCCATGTCGAAGGCCGGCATTCCGCGATGCTTGTCGCCATCGACAAATGCCTTGTCAGGCAAGGCCCAAACAAGCCCAAGCGTTGCGATTGTGCCTTCTACACGAACGACAAAATAGCTTTTGTCGAGTTCAAGCTACGGCCACCCGAACGTGAGCGTGACACAGATATTCGACAGGAAAAGCGTCTGGAGGAAGCTGCTGAGCAGTTGCTTGCCAGCATCAAATCCTTTGAGGCCGATGGCTTCATCACCACGCAGCAGGTAGAAGCATACGCGCACGTTGGGTTTCAACCCATTATTCCTGCCCCCACAACGACCATTCAAAACCTATCGGCCCGCATAAATTTAGAAACCAGAAACCTGGTTGATTTCTACGCTTCCAACGAATTACGCTTTTGAGCCATAAAGAAGCTCCCGCAGCATCTTTCTCCACGCATCAACGGCCAGTCATGTGCTCAGTCCACGCACAACCTGAGCCATTACGACCACCGCATCGAAGCCGCACTCCTTATATATAAAGAAGATTTACCTCAGGCTCCACCACACGGGCGAGGACGTCAAAGCGTACAACAGTGCATACAGGAGCCACAGCCCACCAGCAGCTTCCGCACAACTGAACTGAGGCTCACTCGTGGCTCACCTTATCTGATTAGAATAAGGCGAATCCGCTGGAATGGCGCCAAACAGCATATCCGGTAATCAGGAACATTTATGCGCTATGCTTCCAGTCGTCTACCATTTGCTGCATCCGCTACCAACATAATAGTATACTATAAACCTAAACCTAAACCAGACATCTGTTCAAAGACGAGTCATATTCATTAAGAGCCTGTCAAAAATTCTGGAATCACTATGTTTCGCCATGCCATTTGCTGCAGCAAATGGCACTTTCGTAGAGGCAAGCTTACTTAGCTGGAGATGAAAAACGGCTGTTTTCGGCCTGTTTGAGTAATGAGAATATTCAAAAACACTAATTTTTAACAGGCTCTAAATACCATTAGTTGCTAAAGCTGGCTTTGTGTAAAATATGAAAACGGTCGTTTCCAGTCCTGTGTAAGAACAGTTAAGTCGCAATATGCAAGCACTTCATGGCGAGCAATAATTTGTTAGACAATTAGTTATATGCAAATTACGTAGTTTAAAATGCGCATCAAGTCATTTTTCCTTTAGGGCTTCCGCACCAAATATCAGGCATTTTGCAGTAGCCGCTGGAGGTAGTTATTGTCGTAGGCCGCTTGTTTGCGCTTGCGTTTGAGGCTGATGAGTTGCGGGTCCTGGGCCAGCAGGTAGAGGGCCGTTTTGCGCA
>JANNDE010000336.1:0-22868 GCA_031387395.1 Hymenobacter sp. | reverse complement strand
CACCATCGGCCCCGCCGAAACCCTGACCGTGAGCGTAACCGTGCGAAACACCGGCAGCCGGGACGGCGAAGAAGTGGCCCAGCTCTACCTGCGCGATATGGTGGGCTCCATCTCCCGCCCGGTTGCGGAGCTGAAGGGTTTCCAAAAAGTGCTGCTCAAAAAAGGGGAGAGCAAAACCCTCACTTTCCGCCTCGTGCCCGAGGCGCTGAAGTTCTACAACAACGACCTGAAGTTCGCGGCCGAGCCCGGCGATTTCCAGGTGATAGTGGGCGGCAACTCGCGCGATGTGCAGATGGTGGCGTTCAAGCTGGCGGCCAAGTAGCCGGAGGCGGGTCATGCAGCATACTCATCGTTTCAGCCGCACGCTGGCGGGCTCGCCCAAGCGCAGTGGGGAGCGCGAGGGGCAGCGGATTTCCAGGTTTGCGCCGTCGGTGGTGTCGGTGGCCAGCGCGGCCACGCCGGTTACCACGCGGGTGGGGCGGCTGGTGGCCCACACGCGCACCGAGTCGCCGGGCTGCACGTGGGCGGGGCTGCAGGCGGGCACGGCCACGGGCACCAGCAGGTAGCCCTTGCGCGAAATACTCGTGACCACGGTACCCGGCTTCACATACTCGCCCACCACCACCTGCCGCTCGCCCAGAAAGCCGTCGTGCGGAGCCGTCACGAAGTTGTAGTCGGCCAGCTTGGCGAGGATGGTACCGCGCCGCACGTACTGGCCCGCATCGAAATACACGTTGCGGATGCGGCCGGGCTTTTTGGCCAGCACCGGCTCGGTGCCGCCCGCCCCAACTGTGCCCGATAGGATGACAGAAGTTGAATCGGGCATGACAACGGCGGGCGCGGGGCCGGCGGCCAGAACGGCCACCTCGCTGTTGGATTTCACCCACCAGCGGCGGCCCAGCACGCCCACGGCCGCCAGCACCACCACTATTGCAATCAGAGTAGATTTTTTCATAAACGCGTAAATAGTCTCGCTTTGGGCGAGCTGCTTTGGGACGCCCGCTCCCGCCCTGCTACGCCAATTGGGGGCGCGGGTTCGGCGGCACGAAGGTAGCCGGCTGGTTCGGCTAGCTGCCGCTGCCCCTGCAGCCGCCCTAGGTTGGGTACCTAGTAGTGTTGCCGCATGCCCGGCGGCAAGGTCGGCGTAACCATCGCGGGCGGTGGGCTGGGCCGGCAGCTCTGGCAACTTGTAGCATCACTACTGCCGACGGCAGCCCCTGCTAACCTGCCTTATCCTTACCCAAATCTTTTCTAACGGCGGCCAGGAAGCTTTCACGCAGTGTCGCGCGGTGTTAAACCGCCGTATTCCGCAGTGTCGTTCATTGAAAACACTTTGAAATACTGTGGTTTAACACTGTGCGAAACAACATCTGGAAGGGCCACGGAAGATTTGGGCAAGAATAAAACTAACCTGCCAGGGCCTCGTGGTCGAGCTCGATACGGGTTTGCACCCCCTGGCTGGGGGCCGTGTGCTGCACCAGCCGCGCGCCCAGCAGCTGCACGCGCGCCCCAATGCTGCGTAGGCCCACTCCAGACCGAACCACCACGCCGGGTGCGGCGCGGTTTTCCGGCACGAAGCCGCAGCCGTCGTCCTCCACGGCCAGCACCAGCTTCGCCCCTTCCTGGTGCAGCCCGATACGCAGGAAAGTAGCCCCATGCGCATGTTTAAGCGCATTGTGCACCAGCTCCTGGCAGATGCGGTAGAGCGCCAGCTCGGCAGCCGGCACCAGCGGATGCGGATAGTAGGCATCGAAGTCAACCGTCAGGCCTTCGGAGTGGCGGCTGAGGTCGGCCAGGCGGGCCAGGGCCTGCACCAGGCCCACGCGGGCCAGGCTGGCCGGGTAGAGCTGGTGCGAGGTGCTGCGTACATCGGCCACGGCCGCGCCCAGCACCTCAAGGGCCAGGCCAAAAAGCACGCCGGGTTCGTCGGCCGTGTCGTTGGTGGCCAGGCGCGCGACGAGCATCTGGGCCATGGCCACCGACGAGGCCACATCGTCGTGCAGGTCGCGGCCAATGCGGGCCCGCTCGGCCTCCTGCGCCTCGACAACGGCCACCAGCAGGGCCTGCTGGTGGGCCGCCTCCGCGGCGCGCAGGGCCAGCTGCTGGCGGTAGAGGCGCTGCTGGTAGCTCACCACAAACCATACGAATGCCCCCGCCACCAACACCATCAGGCCGATGCCGCCCAGTAGCAGGGGCGCGAAGGTTACTTCGGAAGGCGCAACCATAATGCCCGAAGATAGCACAGGTACAGCACGATGGTGAGCAAGCCGTTCACGGTCCAGACCGTCAGGCTCAACTGCCGGGAGTAGTGCTCGAGCAGGTAGTTGCTGAACAGGGCAATCAGCAGCTTGCTGATGAAATACAGCACCAGCCCCGCCGACACCCAGAACATGGGGTCGCGGGCCAGGCTGGGCACTTGCAGCTCGTGGAGCAGCTTGCGGAAGTAGAGCCCGGCCATGCCCAGCACCAGCAGGCTTTCGATGACCTGCACCGCGGGCTTGAAGCGGGCCGCTTCGCGCGAGAATTCAATCGTCAGGCCACTGCTGAGCACCACGTAAAATACGAAGACAGCGGCCAGCCACGGTTGCGCCCGCGTGAAAGTCGGCGAGTGCAATGCCCAAGCAAATACCAGCGAGAGCAACCACAGTTCCCCCGCCGCATCGATGGGAAGCACCCACAGGTTGGAATGGTACAGCGCCGCCGCAGCCTGCGATACCACCTCCATCACCAGCCCAAACCAAATCAGGCCGACCAGCCACCGCAGTTCCGGCGGCAGTATCCGATACCGAATCAGGCCAAGCACGCCGGCCAGAAACAATAATGCCTGCGAACAACGCCCGACTCCGACTAAAATAAAAATAGCATCGTATTTCATGCCCTATAGCTTTTCAGCAGCACTTGCCTCCACGCACGGTGCACATTAGCAATCAAGGCCCAGGAGGACAAGGGATTGCCACATCGAAGACTTCATTCCCGGCTCCCGCTTCGTCCCTGGGCGACGGGTTAGCTATTTGCAGCATCACGCCGAACGTGGCCACCGGCGCATCAACCTTACCGTTGAAATTCAGGAAGGTATGTAGGCCGAAATTCATCGCCAGCACCTGGTCTTTGTATTCGTTCAGGCCCCGCAACGGGTCCATAAAGTCGCTGAGGGCGAAATTGTAGCCGTGCATGGGCTGGCCGGCGCTGGTGAACAGGGCCGGGCTGGTGGGGTAGCGGTTGGGCACCTCGTTCCAGTTCGCCAGCCAGTACCCGGCCAGCACCACGGGCAGCGCGTGCTTGGGCACATCCCGGGCGAGCCTGGACCGCTGCGGGGGGCTGCTGCTGCGGGGGGCCTCCTCCGACTGCCAGTACCGCTCGGCCAGGTAGTAAGAGCTCAGCACCACGTCGTTGGCCCCAACCGCGAACAGCGCTACCGAGAAGCGGGGCTGCTGCTTGTCGTCGGGCAGCACCACGAAGCGCGCCCGGATGCCCAGCACGCCCACCGCCGACACCAGCTCCACCACCTGCATCACCGGGAAGGTCACGCCCGTGAGGCGGGTCGTCGTGTCAGGATGCAGCAGGCAGTCCGTCAGGCTGGGTCCGCCCGCACGGCAAGTGGCATCCCACAAGTCGGTGCCAGCCTGGAATTCGGCGGGGTTGAGTACGCCGGCTACGTCCAGCGCGTGAGGAGGGAGGAGAGATGGTTTCATCGAAAAGCAGAGAAAAGGGTGCTATTGGGAGGTACGTTGGCCCGCCTACCGGCGCAGTACGGGCAAAGCTAATCCGTCCTCGGCAATATCCAATTAGCTATTTCCTTTGGTATATACTTTCTCCCAATAGAAAAAAGCCGTGCAGCGCGCCACGAAGTATGACGTGCCGCAATCCCGGTTTGCGCTATTCCGAACGGGCGCGGCCCTCGGGCGGGCCCGGCAACCACTCTGGGCAGGCCACGGGAAAGGAGGAAACCGAAAGCGAGGGCGCGGGAAGTCATCAAGCGGAAGACGACTGAGCGGGCAAACTACGGCGCATCGGGCTGGTTGGACTTCCAGCCGTCAGGCCGAGCGCAGCCGGGGCGCGACGTTCACTTTATCCTTCCCTCTCCCCTGCCATTGCCCGCCCCCTACCCCAACGACTTCGTGAAGCGTATTTTAATCTTGAGCTGGAACTCGGCGATGACCTTAAAAATCTCCTTCAGCGTCACCTGCTCTACTTTGGTGAGGGTACTGGGGTCGAGGTAGTTATTGGGCGCGGTGTGGTCGCGGATAATCTGGGCGGCCTGCTTTTTCAGGCGTAGCCCCATCAGGTAGTAGTAGGCCTGCAGCAGCTCCTGGGTTTCGCGTTCGGTGAATATGCCCTGAGCGCGCAGGGCGTCGAGGCGCTCGCCGGTGTTAGTGGCAAAAATGCGGTGGCGGAGGGCGTACATCCGCACCAAATCCACGATGGGCGACATGGTTTTTTTCAGGTTGAACACCCGCTGGTCGCCGTGGGCGAAGGTGCGGATGTTGCGAAAGAACGTGAGCGGCGGCTCATACTGCAGGGCGTTCACGGCCAGGTAGTGGAAGAACCGCTCGTTGGGCTGGTTTAGCTCCAGGGCCAGGAATTCGTGCAGCTCATCCATGATGGTGGGGTCGCCGTAGAGATAGCGGCAGTCGAAGGAGGCGGCGAACCGCATGCCTTTTTCGGGGTTGGTCTCGCTCATCCAGGCCACGTAGTTGCGCTTCCAGTGCGAGAGCGAGTGCGTCCATTTCGGGTTTTTGGCCATGAAGCCGCCGTCGCAGTAGCTGAAGCCGATTTCGTGCAGCCGGTCGCTCACCAGGCCGGCAAACTGCAAGAAGTAGGCGCGCACCAGCTCGCGCTGCTCGTTGGCCTTGTCTTCGTAGATGATGGCGTTGTCCTGGTCTGTCAGCAGGGTTTGCTCCTTGCGGCCCTCGCTGCCCAGCACCATATATACGAAGCGGGCCGGCGGCGGGCCCAGCTCGGCAATAGCGCCCTCAATCAGCTTCAGGGCAATGGTATCCGAGACGGTGGTGATGACCTGATTCACGATTTCGGGCTTCCCGCCGCGGTTCAGCAGCTGGTACACCATCTCGGGCACCTGCTCCCAGCGGCGGCGCAGCTCGGGCAAGGCCTGCGCCTGCTTCACCGACTGCATGAAGATGAACGGCGACTGGGCCTGGTCGTCGGTCAGCAGCTTGTTGCGGCTGATGAAACCCACGTATTCGCCATCGGTTTCGACCAGCAGGTAGCGCGTTTTGGTCCGGAACATCAGCAGAATGGCCTCGTATACGAAGGCCCGCGAGCTGATGCTGACCACCGGCGCATCTACGACGGTTGCCACCGGCAGGCGGGCATCGGCCAGGCCGGCCACCACTTTGTCGCGCAGCGTAATGTCGGTAACATAGCCGATAACCTGGCCGTCCACGTCGGCATCGGTGATGAAGTAGCAGCTGGCGCGGGCGGCGGCCATGCGCCGGGCCACCTCACAAATGGGCACGTAGGCCGCGCACAGCAGCATCGGGCGCAGCTCCAGGGTCTCGATGCGGCGCGAAAACAGCTGGTCGGAAGCCAGGTAGCTGGACGCCGAATTGCCGCCCGTGGCCGGCCGCACGAAGTGGGCGTACTCCTCGTCCTGCATCCGCCGCCCGTAGCGCGCCGTGAAGAAGTAAAAGAAGCCCTCGTAGCCCTGGCACAGGGCCAGAAACTCGCGCCGATGCAGGAAGTACACGCGGGTGTCGCGCTTGGCCACTACCGTGCGCAGCGAACGTTTCTTATTCAGCAGCAACGATATACCGCCGTAGCACTCGCCACGCCGGGTATATTCCACCACGCGGCGGTGCTGCTGGCTGTCGCAGAAAAACGTTTCATACTCGCCCTCGATGATGATGTCGAGCCCGCGCAATTTCGTTTCATCCTGCAGGTAAATGGTGGCCTCGCGCGGGTAGCGCACCTCCTGCAGGCCCTCGGCCACCTCCGCCAGCACGTCGTCGGGCAGCAGGTCGAACGGAGCTACGGTGCGCAGGAAAACGAGTTTATCGGACATGGCAGGCGGGATTGAAGTGCAAAAATAGAACGTCATGCAGAGCGCAGCGAAGCATCTCGCCCACCACCACTAAAGCAATCAATTGGTTTACCTACTGCGGGCAAGATGCTTCGCTGCGCTCTGCATGACGTTCTTTTTTACGCTGTTCTGGATGTGACCAATCTCCCTGCCCCCTCAAGCCAGCAGCCAAACCGCCAGCAGCGCCAGCAGCACGGCGCTCACCGCCAGCCACGGGGCCACACCAATCTGGAAGCGGCGGGCGGGCGGCATGGGCGCCTGCAGGCCCACCGGCGGACCCTGGCGGCGCATCGTATCGTCGGTAATAATGCCCTGGCGGCGCATCTCGAAAAAGCAGCTGGCCGTGGCGTAGGCATCGGCCAGGGCATCGTGCTCGCGGGGCTGGGGCTCTTTAAACAGCCGCTGGTAAAGCTCGGGCAGCCGCAAAAAGCCCTGGGTGGCGTGCCGCAGCAACGGCCCGGTGGCGCGCATGGTGCAAAATGTGGGCAAGCCCAGCAACGGGTTGGTAAGGCCGGCGCGGTGGAAGCTCACGCCCACCATATGAAAATCGAGCTGCATGAAATGGGCCACCACCAGCGGCTGGTAGTGCGTCAGGTCGTGGTGCAGGCGCTGTAGCACAGCGTGGCGCGACTCGCCATTAGCCCGCAAAAACTCCGGCGTGAGGCCGTGCACGCTACCAGCAGCCGGGTCGGGGTCGTAGTCGCTGGGCTGGATGTAGTGGTTTTCGGCCTTCACCTCCACGCCGACGCGGGTGTACACCACCCAGGCCAGCTGCGCCACGTGCGGCCAGTTGCCGCGCGTGGCATACGGCAGGTTCCAGTCGCGCGGAATGCCCGAGGTTTCGGTATCAACGAACAGGAGGTAGTCTTTCACCTTGCAATAGCTCAACAATTCAAAGCCTGACGCGGGGAACCTCACCCCCAGCCCCTCTCCTAAGGAGAGGGGAGCCACGGCGGCGCGAACATTGGCTGACGTTTGCAATCGTCAGGCTCCCCTCTCCTAAGGAGAGGGGCTGGGGGTGAGGTTCCGGCGTCTACCCCTTCCCCTTCAGCGACGACTCGCGCTTCATCAGCCTTGGTTGGATGACGACTTTGCGCGGGGCCACGGCCACGTCGCCGGTGTCGTGCACCCTTTCCAGGAGCAGCTGCATGGCGGCGCGGCCCATCTCCTCGGGGCACTGGTCGACGGAGGTGAGGCCGGGCTCGGTGAGCGAGCAGAAGCTCTCGTTGCTGAAACCGGCCAGGGCAATGTCCTGCGGAATGCGCAGGCCGCGCTCCTTGAGCACGCGCATGGCCCCGGCAATGGAAAAATCGCTGGCCGAAAACACGGCGTCGGGCGGCTTGGGCAGGGCCAGCAGCTGCTCCATGCCGGCGCGGCCATCGGCCTCCCACATGTCGCTGAACAGCACCAGGGCATTCTCCACTTCGAGGCCGAATTCCTGAATTGCCTGCCGGTAGCCCCCGAAGCGGTTGATGTAAATCTGGAGGTGCTGCGGGCCGCCGAAGTGGGCAATGCGCCGGCAGCCCTGCTCCAGCAGGTGCTTCGTGGACTGGTAGCCGCCCTGGAAGTCGTCGAGCTCCACCGCGTTCAGCTCGGGGCTATCCACGATACGGTCGAAAAACACCAGCGGAATGCCCCGCTTCCGGATTTTATCGAAGTGCGCGTAGTCGTGCGTAGGCCGGGCTACCGACACCAGAATACCGTCGACCTGCGCATTTATCATGGTCACCACGTTCTTCTGCTCCTGCTCGTAGTCCTCGTTCGACTGGCAGAGCAGCACGTTGAAGCCGGCGCGGTTGGCCACCGCCTCGGCGCCCTTCATTACCTGCGAGAAGAAGTGGCCGTCGATGTGGGGCACAATCACGCCCAGCGTGTTGCTGTGGCCTTTGCGCAGGGCGGCGGCCAGGTGGTTGGGCTGGTAGTTGAGCTGCTCGGCCAGCGCCTGCACCCGGTCGCGGGTGGCCTGGCTAATGCGCGAATGCCCGCTCAGAGCCCGCGAAACCGTCGATACGGCCAGATTCAGCTCCTTAGCGATATCCGAAATAGAAGCTCGTTTTTGCGACAAAACAGTGGGATTTTATGGATGGTGGGAATTCAAATGTAGCAGCCGGCCTGTGATAAACTGATACGCTCGCTGGGAGTTGGTGGCCGGGACTGGTCCTGTTCTTATGTTACGATAGGCCGTCATGCAGCGCGCGGCAAAGATGCTTCGCCGCGCGCTGCATGACGTTTTTTTTAGCCTGCCAGACCTCTACTCCCCCGCGCCTTTGTAGTGCACCTCCGACTGCTCGCGCAGCCGCCCGGCGCTGAACTCGGGCGTGATGTCGCGCTGCGGGTCGCCGAGCAGCTCGTAGCCCACCATAAACTTGCGCACCGTGGCCGAGCGCAGCAGCGGCGGGAAGAAGTGCATGTGCAGATGCCATTCCGGGTGCTCCTGCCCATCGGTGGGGCGCTGGTGCAGGCCCGCCGAGTACGGAAACGAGATGCGGAACAGGTTATCGTAGCGAATAGTAAGGCGGCGCAACACGTCGGCCAGCGCGTCGCGCTCGGGCTCCGTGAGCTGGGTTACGTCCTGCACCGGGCGGCGGGCGATGACGATGGTTTCGAACGGCCACACGGCCCAGAACGGCACCAGCACCACGAAATGCTCGTTGGCAAGCACTACCCGCTCCTGCTTCTCCAGCTCGATTTTGAGGTAGTCGCGCAGCAGCGTGCGGCCGTGTTGCTGGTAGTAGACCAGCTGCTGGGCGCCTTCCCTGGCGGGCTCGCCGGGCACGGTGCGCTGGGCCCAAATCTGGCCGTGCGGGTGCGGGTTCGAGCAGCCCATCATCGGGCCCTTGTTCTCAAAAATCTGCACGTAGTTGATGTCCGGCCGCGCGCCGAGGGTCGCAAACTCGCTCACCCACAAATCCACCACCTTCCGGATGGCGGGCGTGCTCATCTGCGGCAGGGTGAGGTCGTGGCGCGGCGAGAAGCAGATGACCCGGCAGATGCCCGACTCGGCCTCGGCCCGCAGCAGCCCGCCCTCGTCGAGGCCGCCGGGGGGCACGTCGGCCTGCAAGGCCCCAAAATCGTTGTTGAACACGAACGTATCGGGGTACTTGGGGTTCACCTCGCCGCCCACGCGGGGGTTGCCGGGGCAGAGGTAGCAGGTGGGGTCGTAGGCGAGGCGCTGGTCCGGCTCGGTTTCTTCCTGCTGGCCCTGCCAGGGCCGCTTCGAGCGGTGCGGCGACACCAGGACCCACTCGCCGGTGAGGGCGTTGAAGCGGCGGTGCGGGTGTTCGGCGGAATCGAAAGAAGCGGGCATAATGGGGTTTGCTAAAGTTCGTGCTACCGGGTCACCTCACCCCCCGGCCCCCTCTCCTTAGGGAGAGGGGGAGCCGAGTAAGCTCATGACCAACGGCTTAAGGAAGTAATTGACTAGCGCCCCCTCCCCCTAAAGAGAGAGGGCGGGGGGTGATATGACCCGTTAAGCCACCGCTCCCACTCCGTCCACAATCGTGGTCTGATAAACTTCGGGCCGGCGGCCGAACTGCTTTTCAAACGCCGCGCTCACGCTTTCGATGAAGGCCTCGACCTTATCCGGCGCGACCAGGTTGATGGTGCAGCCGCCGAAGCCGCCGCCCATCAGGCGCGCGCCGAAAATGCCGGGGGCGGCCAGCGCGGCTTCGGCCAGCACGTCGAGCTCCACGCAGCTTACTTCGTAGTCGTCGCGCAGGCCGGCGTGGCTGGCGTTCATCTCGCGGCCAAAGGCGGCCAGGTCGCCGGCGGCGAGGTGGCGGCAAGCGGCCTCCACGCGGGCGTTTTCCTGCACCACGTAGGCACAGCGGCGGAATACGGTACCCCCCATTTCGCTGTGGTGAGCTTCGAGCTGGGCCATGGTGGCATCGCGCAGGGCGGCAATGTGCGGATAGTGCTGCCGCAGCACCGCCACCCCACGCTCGCACTCCTGGCGGCGGGTGTTGTATTCGGTCGCGGCCAGGCTGTGCTTCACGCCCGAGTTCACGAGCACGATGCGGCAGGCGGTCGTATCGAAGGGGAAATACTGGTAGGCCAGCGAGCGGCAGTCGAGACGCACCACCTGGCCGGCGCGGCCGAACAGGCTGGCAAACTGGTCCATCAGGCCGCACTGCACGCCGACGTAGGTGTGCTCGGCCAGCTGGGCCATGCGGGCCAGCTCCATTTTTTCGAAGCCGGTGCGCAGCAGCTCGTTCAGGGCGTAGGCCAGGCCGCACTCCACGGCGGCCGACGACGACATGCCCGCGCCCATGGGCACGGTGCCGGCCAGCACGCAATCGAAGCCCGGCACCACCACACCGCGCTGCTGGAACTGCGCCGCCACGCCCAGCAGGTAGTTGGCCCAGTGCGTTTCGGTGGGGCTGATGTCGGCGGCGTTGGGTAGCGCCAGGCTTTCGCCGAGGTCGTGGGCGTAGAGGCGGATTTGCTCGCCGCCGTTCAGGCCCACGGCAAACACCATTTGCTTATCGACGGCGGCCGGCAGCACGAAGCCGGCGTTGTAGTCGGTGTGCTCGCCGATGAGGTTGACGCGGCCGGGGGCGCGCACCAGCAGCGGCGCGTAGCCGTAGCGTTGTTGGAAATCGGCCTGCACGGCCTGGGCCAGAGAATCGGACATGGGACAGCGGAAAGGATGAGGCCAGTAAAACCAAGGGCCGGGCGCGCGGCATGTAGTACGCAATAAGGGGCCCGCGAGCCGGATACCCCTTGGTTTCCGCGCCGAAAAATACGTTGATTTCACGCATTCGCATAATCATTTGTGCGCGCCGTATCGCCCGTACCGCCCGTATCGTGGCGGCGGGATTTCGCCGGTCTATTTATCGCTGGTTTGTATACCCGTGCATTTTTTGCTGCTGCTGCTGCTGCTCAGCCGTGCCTTTTTGTGCGGCCGGCGGCCAGCTGTCGCCCCAAGGCAGCCCGGCGAGCGTAGACGTGGAGTCGATTGTGCTGCGGTAGGGCCATTTCGGGGTCGGGGTACCGTAGCGCGGACTTTGTAGTCCGCGTTTCCGCATATTTAAAGTAAGTAGCCAGAATGAAATAGCAAATAGTAATAATGTAATACCATAACAATCAATTACTTGAGTAAAGTCCTGGCACTTGTTACTGCTGTGCTGCTACTGAAAGCCGTTTGACCGGCGCGGGGCCGCGACCTACGAAGTCCGCGCTACTGCCCTGACCTTTGCGGTCCATTTTCAAGCAAACACCCCCGCGATGAACGCCACGCAGCAAGAGGAACGAGAGTATCTGGAAGAGATTAAGGAGAAGCTGACGCTGGCCATCCGGCGGATTGATGGCGACGTGCGGCAGTTTTCCGATGAGCTGCGGGAGAAGAAGCAGTACATCCACGAGCAGCAGTCGGGCATGGACGAGGCCGACATGGTGGCCGCCGAGCAGTCCGTCAACCGCATGGCGTTTACGGGCGAGGCGGCCGTGGCCCGCAAGCGCAAGCTGCTGAAGCTGGGGCAGTCGCCCTACTTTGGCCGCCTCGATTTCGCGCCGCAGGGCAAGGGTAAGTGGCCGCCGGTGTACATCGGCGTTTATTCATTTATGGATGACCGGCAGCGCCAGAACCTGATTTACGACTGGCGGGCCCCCGTCTCGTCCATGTTCTACGATTTCGAGCTGGGCCCGGCTTCGTTCAGCACGCCGGCCGGCCCCATGCAGGGCACCATCGACCTCAAGCGGCAGTATAAAATCCGCGACGGCCGCATGGAGTTCATGCTCGAAAACGACGTGAACATTCACGACGACGTGCTGCAGCGCGAACTGGCCAAGTCGTCGGACGACAAGCTGAAGAACATCGTGGCCACCATTCAGCGCGACCAGAACGCGGTGATTCGCAACGAAACCGCGCCGGTGATGGTCATCCAGGGCGTGGCCGGCTCGGGCAAAACCTCGATTGCCCTGCACCGCATCGCATTTTTGCTCTACCGCTACCGCGAAACCATCGGGGCGAAGGACGTGCTCATTATCTCGCCCAACAAGGTGTTTGCCGACTACATCTCGAACGTGCTGCCCGAGTTGGGCGAGGAGCACATTCCGGAGCTGGGCATGGAAGAGCTGGCCGCCGATTTGCTGGCTCACCAGCACCCGTTCCAGACGTTTTTCGAGCAGGTAGCGGCGCTGCTGGAGCAGCCGCACCCGGCGTTCATCGAGCGCATCCGCTACAAGTCGTCGTTCGAGTTTCTCACCCAGCTCAACCAGTACCTACTGCATGCCGAGAACAACTACTTCACCGTGAAGGAGCTGCGCGTGGGCAGCACCGTGGTGCCGCTGCCGTTTCTGCTGGCCAAGTTCCGGACCTTCCACCGGGTGCCGCTGCTGAAACGGTTTGCGCTGGTGGCCGAGGAAGTGCGGGCCTACGTGCGCGACGCCGTGCGCCGCAAGCTCAGCAACCACGAGAAAGCCACCATCGGCGAGGCCATTCCGCGCATGTTCAAATTCCATCAGGTGATGGATTTGTACCGGGATTTTTACCGCTGGCTGGGCCGGCCCGAGCTGCTGCGGCTGGAGCCCGGCCAGCCGCTGGAGTACGCCGACGTGTTCGCCTTCATCTACCTGCGCATCCGGCTCGAAGGCCTCAACACCTACGACCACGTGAAGCACCTGCTCGTGGACGAGATGCAGGACTACACGCCCGTGCAGTACGCCGTGCTGTCGCGCGTGTTTGCCTGCCGCAAAACCATTCTCGGCGACGTCAGCCAAACGGTGAACCCGTACAGCGCGTCGTCGGCCGAAACCATCGAGCGCGTTTTCCCGCAGGCCGAGGTGGTGCGGCTCTACCGCAGCTACCGCTCCACGATGGAAATCACGGCCTTCGCCCAGCGCATCACGCCCAACCCCCACATCATTCCGCTGGAGCGGCACGGGCCGGAACCCGTGGTGGCCCGCTTCGCCAGCCCGGACGAGGAGCTGCTGGCCATCAAAGGGATGCTGGCGACTTTCCAACGTTCCGGCAACCACTCGCTGGGCATCATCTGCAAAACCCTGCGGCAGGCCGAGCAGGCGCACCGGGCGCTGGCAGCACCCGGCATCTACCTGCTCACCGACGAGTCCACGAGTTTCAAAGAGGGCATCATCATCACCACGGCCCACCTGGCGAAGGGGCTGGAGTTCGATGCGGTCATCGTGCCCTTCGCCTCGGCCCGCACATATAAAACGGAGGTCGACAAGAGCATGCTGTACGTGGCCTGCACCCGCGCCATGCACGAACTGACCCTCACGTTTTCGGGCGAGGTGGCGGCCTTTTTATCAGTGTAGGGACGGGCTGCCCCCGCCCCTGCCTCACACCCAACTCCACTCCCCACGCAACGACTGCTGTTATTTCTGAACCTGTTGGCCGAGTCGGCCGGCGGCAGCTACCGCACCCTGGTGCTATGCCTGAACACGGGCGGCCTGAATCTCGAAGCCGGCGGCTTCCACGGCCTGCACGATTTGCGCGGCGGTGGCCTGGTCGGAGCTTACGGTGAGAATTTTGGCGGGGTTGGCGGTGTCAACCTGCCAGTTGCCGGCCCCCACGGCCTGGTTGAGCGCGGGCGTAACGGCCTTGATGCAGCCGCCGCAGTTGATAGTGGTGGTGAATTGAAGCGTGGACATAGCGAATAATGAGTTTGATGAGGAAGGGCCGCGCGGGAACGAGGCCGAAAAGCCCGGCGAGAATCAGCCCGGCGGCAGGGTAAAATTACGTTTCAGTCAGGGGGAAGCTGGCACAGCATTCCCGTCGAAACCTGCATGATTCTGCCCTCGGCCAGCCTTTGCGGCTACGACTTCTTCACCAGCGCCATCTCGCACACGGGGCACTTGCCGGGCTTGGCGCTCTGGCTGCCGGCGCAGCCCATGGGGCACTCGTAGCGGGCCTCCGTGACGGGCGCGGCGGCGGGCGACGCGGCAGGCTTGGCCGCCGCTTCAGCGCCAGCCGAAGCGGCAGGCTTCTGGCTGTCGCCGCAGCTGCTCAGGCCCAGGATAGCGGCCCCGCAGGCCGAAAGAAGGAATAATCGAAACGATGCGAACATGGCAAGGAGATGAAAATAGCAGCTTGCTGCTGCTGCCGAACCACAAATTTAAGGCATATGGTTCGGGCCGGCCAGCGGCGAGGCCGATACCGGGGCTACTCGAAGCCGCGCTCGTCGGCCGGCTCCTCCCGGCGCTTGGGGCGCGGGGCGGTGCTGGCCCTACCAAAGCGGTAGCTGAAACCCAGGTACCCGATGCGCGACTCGCGCTTGTTGCGGCTGACGGACTCGAAGCCCGTGCCGTAGGCATTGAAGTTGAATTGCAGGGTGTTGAAGATGTCGGACACCCGCAGCGTGAGGCTGCCCTTCTCCTTCAGCACGGTGTACTTGGCGGCCAAGTCGGCGCTGAACTGGGTGAGGCGCTGGCCCTGGGCCGATACCACTGGCGAGCGGTAGTTGGCCGAGAGCTGCAAATCGAGCAGCCTGGTGGGCGATACCGTCGTGTTCAATCGGCTCGTGTACACGAAATTGCTGTTGTTGAAATCGAGATTGGTCGGGGCCGAGCCTTTGATGATGCGCCGGAAAGCCGAGGCGTTCAGGCTCACCTTCCAGCGGCTGGTGACGGGGGCACTGGCCACGGCCTCCAGGCCGTAGTTGGTTTCCTGGCCCACGTTCAGACGGGTAGTTTTCGTGACGACGGAATTGGTCACCACATCGAAGAAAAAAGGGTCGCGGATGTTGGTAATCGTGTTTTCTTCGAGCCTATAAAACGCCGTGGCGCTCACCGAGCCGCTGGCCCCGAAAAAGTGCTGGTCGCCCAACTCCAGCGCGTGCACGAACTCGGGCCGCAGCGTGGTGTTGCCGGCGCGCAGGTTCAGCGGGTCCGAGCGGTCGGGGAAGGGGTTGAGCTCATCGGCCCCCGGGCGCTGCACCCGGCGCGAGTAGCTGAGCTGCACGCGGTGCTCCTTGCTCACATCGTAGGCCAGCACCGCGCTCGGAAACAGGCTGAGGTAGCTGCGCGTGAAGCTCGGTTCGGTTAGGGCCGCCGCCACCAGGTCGCCGCGCGTGTTGGTCTGCTCCAGGCGCAGGCCGAGCTGGTAGCCGAATGCCCCGGCCGCGTTAGCGTAGGTGCCGTAGACCGACTGAATGAACTCGTGGTAAATGAAGCGGTTGGAGGGACTATAAGTCAGCGCGGGCTGGCTGGTGAAGCGGTAGTCGTCGTCGGAGCGGCGCGAAATGCTTTTGGCCCCCAGCTCGTAGCGGCCCTTCTCCCCCACCGGCCGCACGTAATCGAGCTGGGCCGAGGCGAGGTCATTCCGGGTGTCGAACTGCTGCTGCTGATAGCCGGTGGTCTGGGCGAAGTAGCTCACCGTCGAGTTCACCCCGATGTTGCTGTGCACGGGCGTGTAAATCACGTTGGCGGTGAGCTCGCGGCCCTTTTGGTCGGGCCAGAGGCGGCGGTAGTCCAGGCTGAAATCAGCCTGCTTCGCCGTGCCGGCGTTGGTGTTGTAGCGGGTGGTGTTGCCCAGCGCGGGCCGCTCGCCGGTGGTTTGGTTGGTCTGGGCCGAGAAGATGTTCTCGCGGTTATTCTGCGAGTTGTAGCGCGGCTGCCCGGCCAGGGTCAGGGTCTGGTAGGGCGTGAGGGCATAGTCGAAACCCAGGCGCACGGCGTGCGACACGCCCGTGCTCACGCCGCTGCGGTCCTGGTTCAGCACCACGGGGCCGGTGGCGGTCTGGCTGCGCTGGCGCACCGAGCCGGAGCCGGTGCGGCGGTCGTCGCGCCAGTCGTAGGAGCCAAACACGTTGAGCTTACCCTGGTGGTAGTTCAGGCTCAGCGAGGTATTGTACTTGTCGCCGGTGCCGGCCGTGGCGCTGGCCTGGCCATTCAGGCCGTCCTGCCGCTCCTTCCTAAGCACGATGTTGATGATGCCGGCCGAGCCCTCGGCGTCGTAGCGCGACGAGGGGTTGGTCACCACCTCAATGGTCTGAATGGAGCTGGCCGGCAGCTGGTCCAGGCTTACGCCGGTGGGCTTGCCGTCCACCAATAGCCGCACGTTGGCCGCGCCGCGCAGGCTCACCGCGCCGTTCTGGTCCACCGTCACGGAGGGCACGTTCTGGAGCACGTCCACGGCGGTGCCGCCGGTGGCGGTCAGGTCCCTGGTCACGTCGATGACTTTTTTGTCGAGGTTGTCGGTGATGATGGCGCGCTGGCCCTTCACCACCACTTCGGCCAGCCGGGTGGCGGCCGGGCGCAGCCGCAGCGGGCCCAGGTGCAGCTCGGGCGCGGCGGCGGTAAGGGGCACGGCGCGGCGGCCGGTGCGGTAGCCCACCACGGTGCCCTTCAGCACGTAGCTGCCCAGGGGCACTTTTTCGAGGACGAACGCGCCGCTTTCCAGCGACTGCGCCCCGGCCACGAACGTGGAGTCGGCAGCCCGCAGCAGCATCAAGCCCGCGAAGGGCAGCGGCTGCTGGCTGGCCGCGTCGAGCAGCAGGCCGTCAATCCGGCCGGTGGTTTGGGCCTGCGCCGGTGCCGCCAGCGGGCCGGCCAGCAGCACGAGCAGCGGCAGCAGCCGCCCCCAGCCGTTTTTCCGGCGGCCCGGCGGCCGCGCTGCTTCCTGGTGTTGTTTGGGCATCATCAAACGTCGTTTTCACCGGCCCGCGCAGGTGGTAGCCCGGCCCATAGTCCGGACGCGGTTTGCCGGGCCGGGTTGCAAATCCGCCGGCAAATCTCCACGCCAATCCTGTCGGAAGTTTGGGGCCCGCCCCTGCCTACACTTCTACTTCGAAGCTGACAATGGTGCCCCGGCCCAGGCGCGAGCGCACGGCCAGCTCGCCGCCCAGCAGGGCCACGCGGTTGCGCACGCCGGCCAGGCCAATGCCCGCCAGTGGCGCGGCCGCCAGCGCGGCGGGCTCGAAGCCCCGGCCGTTGTCTTCCACGCTCACGTAGAGGCGGCCGCCCTCCCGGGCCACGTGCACCTCGATTTCGGTGGCCTGGGCGTGCTTCATCACGTTGTTGAGGAGCTCCTGCACGGCGCGGTACACGGCAATCTCGACCGGCGTGGGCAGGCGCTGGTCGAGGTTGCGCAGGTGCAGGTGCACGGGCAGGCGGGCCGGGGCAATGCGCTTCACGAGGGCTTCGAGGGCCGTGCGCAGGCCAAAATCTTCCAGAATCCCGGGCGTGAGCTCAAAGGAGATGGTGCGCGTGGCCCGAATAGCTTCTTCGAGCAGGCGCAGCGAGTCGCGCGGCGACGGGGGCACGCCACCGGGCCCGTCGAGGCTGAGCTTGGTGGCGTAGAGCAACTGGCCCAGGCCGTTGTGCAGGGCCTCGGCAATGCGCTTGCGCTCGGTTTCCTGGGTACTGAGGATGGCGGCCAGCACCTCCTGCTGCTGGCGCAGACGCAGTTGGGTGGCTTCCTCGGCCAGGCGCTCGCGCTCGGTCACGTCGCGCAGAATGATGAGCACGCCCCCCGGCTGGCCCTCGGCCACCGGAGGCAGGGGCACCAGGTGGGAATCGTAGCGCCCGGCCCGCAGCTGAAACTCGCGGTTGAAGCGGTCGATGCGCTCGCCGGCCAGCGCCCGTGCTACTTCGTGGTGCGCGTATTCGTCCAGCATGGGCAGCACCGTGGCCAGCGGCCGGCCCAGCGCCTGGTCCGCGCTCAGGCCGAAGTAGCGGGCCGCTTCAGCGTTCCAGGCCACGATGACGGTCTCATGGTCGAGCGAGACAATGCAGTCGACACTGTTTTCGAGCAGGCTGCGGGTAAACTCCTTTTCGGCCTGCAGCTGCCGCCGCTGCTGCTCGGCCACCGTCACATCCACGGCCAGCACCACGCCCTGCTGCCCCTGCTCGTCGAAAAAACCATAGTTCTGGAAGGTGACCGGCGGGCCGGCAGCCGTGGGAATGTCAACCAGAAACTCGCCCTGGCCGCCGCTCAGCACCTGCGCCAGCCCGGCCTGCCCCTCGGGGTACAGGCTGTGCACGTGCTGGCCCACCAGCTCGTTGTGGGTCAGGCTCACTGTGCGCAGGCCCGCGCCGGTCGACTCGAGAAAGGTGCCGTCGGGGCGCAGGCGGCTCAGCACCAGGGGCATTTTATCCAGTAACTGCTCCAGCACCATGCTTTTGTAGTGCAGCTCCCGCGCGGCGGCCCGCTGCCGGGTCACGTCGCGCAGCACGCCGGCAAAGCCCGTGGCGTGGCCCTGGCTGTTGGCCACCACCCGGCCGGCCAGGTGCAGGTGGTGCTGCGAGGCATCGGGCCAAACCACCCGCAAATCGAGCTCCAGCGGCTCCTGCACGGCAATGGCGGCCTGCAGCGCCCCCCACACCCGGGGCAGGTCGTGGTGATGAATACTACTGGCAATGTCATCGAGCGGAACGAAGCGCTGCCCGGAGCGGCGGCCGAACATGGCCAGCACGGAAGCATCGCCCTCCACCAGCCGGGAGGCAAAGTCCCAGGTGAAAACGCCGGTTTGGGAGGCCGACAGGGCCAGGCTCAGACGGGCCTCGCTGGCCCGCAGCTGGCTGGCGGCGGCGCGGGCGGCCGTCACGTCGCGCCACAGCATGTGCATAAGGGGCAGCGGGCCATCCAGCCCAATGGGCGTCAGCACCGCTTCCACCCATATTTCCTCGCCCGATACCCGGTGCATCAGGGCCTCGTAGCGCACGGAGCCGCCCTGAATAGCCGCGCTGATATTGTCGCGGAACAGCTGGCTGGTGCGCTGCCCGTCGGGCTGCAGCTCGGGGGTGTGCGCCCAGGCCAGCTGGCCCACCAGCTGCTCGCGGCGGCCGGCCCCGAGCAGGCGCAGCGCGGCCGCGTTGCAGTCGACGTAGTGGTAGCCCTGCAGCAGAGCCACGGCGTCGTGGCTGTCGCTGAAGAGCTTGCGGAAGCAGGCTTCGCTGGCCGCCAGGGCATCGGTGGCCCGGCGGCGGGTCGTCACGTCGAACACGGCCAGGCGGCACTGCTCGCCGGCGGGCGTGGCCACGCGCAGGCCTTCGAGGTGGCCGTAGAAGGAGCTGTCGTCTTCGCGCAGCAGCAGCAGCTCGATGCTTTGCGCGGCCTCGGTGGTGAATACCCGGGCCAGAAACTGGCCGAAATCCAGGCGGTGAGCGGGGGCCACGAACAGGGCGAAGCGCCGCCCCACCAGCCGCTGGCGCACGGCTTGCAGCTGCCGGCTGGCGCTGATGTTGAGCTGCTCGATAAGGCCGGTTTCGCCGAGCGAAAAGTAAGCGACCGGGGCAAAGTCATACAGGTCGACGTACTGGGCGCGGGCGGCCTGGGCTTCGGCCTGGGCCAGCAGCAGCTCCCGCACCAGGCGCTGGGCGTCGGGGGGCGCGTGGGAAGGCAGGACCTCCGCTACCCGCTGCCGGCGCTTTTCGGCATCCTCGCGCGGTTCTGGCAGCTCCATGCGGGTATCGGCGGCCGGGGCGGGGGTGCCAGCTGGCGGCTGGGGAGGGTCGGGGGCGAGCATGAGGGCAGCCGAAAAGGATAGCGTGAAACTAAGCGCCGTATGGCAGCCGGCTAACAACAGGCGATTATCAACATTGATTTATCGTGTTCGCCGCCGCCGCGAAAGTTGAGCCGGTGCCACGAACGCGATTTTGGGGTTGGTATACACGTTGCGGTTAAACTGAAAAGCAAAAACAATGTGTTAAAAATTTTCAAATCAATGTTTTGTGTATTTTTAATGTACCATTCTGAAAATTTAACTCGGAAACCGCTCTAACTGATAACTGCTGTTGCGCGGTGCTTTCGCTTGCATGCCCCCCCCGCCATTCGAGTCGTTGAAACGGCGCGGAGGCGCCAACGACAACGTTCGCGCTACCATTCACTGCGCAACGGTAGCTGGTAATGAACAAGGGCCCGCGATGTGGGCCCACGGCAGCCGGGGCGGCCCATGCCTAGCCCGCCAGCCACTGCCGAGCGGCAGCCTCGTCGGTAAAAACGGCGAGCTGGTAAGAACAGTTGGGGGCCAGGGCATCGTGAACCAGACTAATCAAGAAGGGGTCGGCGGCGAGCTCCGTGGCCCGCTCGGGAGACAGCAGGTAGGCCACGTACAAGGGGCGCGGGGCAAACCGGGCAGCCGTCCGGGGCAGCCAGTTCAGCATAATCCAGTTCACGGCTTCAACCGAGGGCTGGGTCCGGCGGCGCACGTCGAGCAGCAGGCGCGGGGTAGCGTAGGCCGCCGCCAGGGCCAGCGCGGTGTCGTACTCGGCGCACAGCACCAAGGGCGACGACTCGGCCTGCCAGCGCACGAGCAGCAGGCCGGGCTCGGCCAGGTAAGACGGCGCAGACGAAACAGAAGGGGTAGATGACACCATGGAAAGCAACGCGGAAAGTAACGACTAGCAGCCCGCCGTAGCCGGCCAAAGACAAGGCTGCCACCTGCATAAAAGTTCCTGTTTTGCCCCGGGCCTGGTGGCACCGCATCGCCCGGCTATCCTCGCCGTTCGCGCCAACCACGTTCGGACCGTTGGGCGGTTTCGTGCAACGACGAGATGCAAAATATCACGAAGCTGTTTAGCAAGTGGCTGGAGTAGAGACGCGACCCGGCCGCATTCGCGCTACTGACCGCCGCGTAACAGCGGCTTGTTACTCAGCCGGGCGTTGCAGCCAGGTCACGGCCTCGGCCTCGGCCATGAAAATGGATGCCTCGTAGGGCTGCGTGGGCGCGATGGCGGCCTGCACGGCGGGGGCCACGGTGGCATCGGTGCGCATTTGCTCCCAGCGCTGCAGGGAGCTGAACACGGCTATCCGCAGCGGGCGCGGGGCCAGCTGCGCCACGGCGGCCGGAAAGAATTCGCGGGTGAGCCAGGCGGTTTCGAACAGGTCGAGGGGGCCGCAGCGGCGCGAGTCGAGCAGCCAGTTGCCGCAGCCGTGCGCCAGGGCCAGCACCAGGGCTTCGCGGTACGAGGCCTGGGCCTCGTCCAGGGTGTCGGGGGTCAGCCAACGCAGATAGACAATGTCCAGGTCGGACCGATAATTCAGTGTATACGTATCCATCGGGGGAATAGCAATAGTCGTGCATCGTAACGGCCGACTTGATATTAAGTTTTAGCTATTTTCCGAACCCTGGCCGGCGGCGGCAGCAATGGGGCCTGCAACGCGCGATAAGCCGCGAACAGAAACTCCAGCCGCGCCAGCTCGGTGGCGAAGGCGGCCGGGCGGTAGCACTGGTCCACGGCCCTATCGAGGGCGGCGTGGGCCCGCACCAGGGCCGGCGGCATGGTGAGCGGGTCGTAGAGGGTGGCCAGGCTTTCGGTGGGGAACTCGGCCCGGGCGGCCAGCACCTGCGCGGCGGCGGCTTCCACGGCGGCCACTTGCTTAGGCGTGGGGATTGGGGGGAAGAACCTACGTAATCAGATTGCCTGACAGATTCCCACCTAATTCCAACAGGTCGGCGGCACCTTTAAAATTGGCTAGCAGTTTACAGTCATACCGTTTCAGTTCTTCCACTATTGCCGGCTTTCGGAAATCATTGTCGTTACGAGTGATAAAAATCTTAGGCCCCTGCGATAATCTGCGCAAACCAGCCAGCACGGAAGCATACACCAGCGCATCCTGCACGCCCAAGCCGTGGGCCGCCTGTAGGGCGGGGGCTTCCATTAATACGGCTGCGGTAAGTGGGGGGCCCGGGGCCTCCGCTACCAGCCGTTGCGTCAGAGAAAATAAGCGGTTTGCTTGGGTTGCCGTGCGCGCCGTTAATAAGTCGTTGAGCAGCCGCACCAACTGGTCGACTTCCGTAGCATCAAATTCTGCTTCGCGCCGATGCTGGTCAATCTGTACTTGAAAATATTGCTGATATTCCGCCCGTTCAGTGGCACGCCGATGCAGGGTCTGAAACACTTCTGTCAGCGCGTATTGCGGCACGTGCAACTGGTACCGACCGGCGGCCGCTCCGGCCAGAATACGTTCGCAGGCCGCGTGATGTTCTTGTTGAAAAGCTATTTCAAACAAGAAATTTGATTCAACGAAGACGTTCATTGGCCCACCACCCGCTCCCGATGAATGTATCCCCGGTAGATGCGCTCATGTACCCCAGCGTCTACCAACCACGCTTGGGCTGGCATATCCAGCAGCGTGCGGGCCGGTTTAAACATAACCGAACCCAGCCAGGAAGAAATGACCAGACTGAACTCCTGCCCGTTTAGTGCTCGCAACGGATGGCGTTCAAGGGTCAAATAATTGGCCAGAACCACCGAGGCATCTACGGAATAGGCACTGGCGGCCAACAGCTGCTCCTCTTGCGTGGGAAGCCATAGCGCCATGCGTTCGGGAGTGGCTAATAGAAAGTAGCAATCCGGATGCCCGTACTGCTGGCGTAACGCTTGCGCTTGCGTGGGGGTAGGCATCCAGGTTTTCACTTCTACCAGAAGCTGCTCCTCGCCCGTGGCCGAGGTAATAACGAAATCGGGGCGGATAGCGGGATGATGAAGTTGCATAGGTTAAAATTACGCTGCCGCAGCTAAACAAGTCAAACACCTCCCGAGGGCCAATTGCTTATGCACACGCTCGGTTTGGCCGCTGGCGCGCTGGCCGGCAAAGCGAATGGCGCGGTCTTTCAGCTCGGAAAGGGAAAGGGGCATGGGGTAGGTTTTTGGGCGAAAGATAGGGCCGGCCGGGATGAACGTCGTTCAACGGGCACCGCCCGCCCGGCCCGGCCCGGCTCCACCCGCACATCTGTATGCAGAGCGGTTTCGGGGTTGGCATATACGCTACGATTGAATTAAAAATTTACAAATCAACACTTTGAATATTTTTAGTTTATCATTTATCATTTTTAATTCCGTTTATCAGCTCGGAAACAGCTGTAAAAATCGTCGTACCACTATCGGTACCGGAACCGCCCCCGGGGCAATGGCCCGACACGGG
>JANNDE010000320.1:0-7995 GCA_031387395.1 Hymenobacter sp. | reverse complement strand
ATCGACCCGGCCAACTACCAGCCCTACATCCCGGCCAACACCGGCACGTTTGGCGAGTTTGGCCTGAGCGGGATTCTGCGCGGGGCGGGCGTCATCTTCTTCGTTTTCATCGGCTTCGATATCGTGGCCACCATGGCGCAGGAAACCAAGAACCCGCAGCGCAACATGCCCATTGGTATTTTGGGCTCGCTGGCGGTTTGTACGGTGCTGTTCGTGCTGTTCGGCCACGTGCTCACGGGCCTCGCCAACTACACCGAGTTCAAGAACAGCGCCGCCCCGGTGGCCATTGCCATCGAGAAAACACCCTACGTCTGGCTGTCCTCAGCCGTGATTCTGGCCATTCTCATCGGCTACACGTCGGTGATATTAGTGGATTTGCTGGGGCAGTCGCGGGTGTTTTTTTCGATGTCGAAGGATGGGCTGCTGCCGCCGGTATTCTCGCGGCTGCACCCCGTCTTCAACACCCCCGCGCAGTCCACGCTGCTGCTGGGCACGTTCATTGCGCTGTTTGCGGGCTTTGTGCCCATCGCCGTGGTGGGCGAGATGACGAGTATCGGCACGCTGCTGGCCTTCGTGATGGTGTGCCTCGGCGTGCTCATCATGCGGCGGACCAACCCCGACGCGCCCCGGCCGTTCCGCACGCCGTGGGTGCCGGTGGTGCCCATCCTCGGCATCGTGGTGTGCCTCGTGATGATGGCCTCGCTGCCCTGGGAAACCTGGTTGCGCCTCATCGTGTGGCTGGCGCTGGGCATGATTATCTACTTCGGCTACGGCCGGAAAAACAGCAAGCTGCGGCTGGCGCAGGAGGCACGGGCTGGCGGCGAAAAGCAGGGCTAGAGCGGGAGCAGGTTTTAAGTCAGTGTACACGATGGAGAGGCGCCTCTTTGCGTCTCGCCGTTGCTTAGTACGCTCATCCAGCTCGTCGTCGTCGCGCACGCGGAGGAGGTCCCCTTCGAGGTCAGGCTCGCCGCCCGCCTCAGCAGTAGGCCTGACAATAGGCCGCTGCCTGTACACGTCGATGGCCCCGTTGCGGTCGAGCAGCTCGCGGGCCGTTTCGGCTTCGGCGGGGGTGGTGGTGGCTACCGTCAGCACGGCGTGGTCGGGGCCGGTGGCGGCAATGTGGGCCTGGGCATCATCGAGCTGCGTGCCACTGCAAACGTCGCTGAAAAACCGCGCCACCCTATCCTGGAAAGTCCTGGCAGGCGCTTCGGCATCGAGCAGGTGCTGGGTCTGTAGGGTTTCGCGGGTAGCCAGCTGTGGGCTCGCCTCGGCAAAGCCGGCCGCCCGCAGCTGCGTGGCAGCAAACTCGGCTTCGGAAGCGCTGGTGAATAAACCGACGACGGTACGGACCATGCTAAATGAGGGAAAGGTGTGCCGGTAGAGCGGTTTCTCCGTCAGTGTACAGCATTAAAAGTGGAGAGTTAAAAGTTAAAAACCAGCTGGTAAATATCTCCACTTTTAACTCTCCACTTTTAACTTCTTCAAAAAGTGGCTACCAACCAGAAAACCGCTGTAATACGGCGGGCCTGGCGGGCGGTTGTGGCGTGCCAGCGGTGGCCGTTGCCGGAAAATGCCTACCTTTTGCGCACTCATCAATCGCATGCATTTCTCGTACATGGACCGGCCCCAATTCGCCGCCCGCTGGCACTGCCTCACGGCCCCCTTCGTGCCCGATGCGGCCCGCCGCGAAGCCGAATTCGCGCGCCTGGCGGCCGCCTACCAGGCCCCTACGCGCCATTACCACACCCTGCAGCACCTCGAAAACCTGCTGCACCGGCTCGATGCGGTCGAGTTGCAGGACCGCCCCGTGGTGGAGCTAGCCGTCTGGTTTCACGATGCCGTGTACCACGCGCTGAAATCTGACAACGAAGCCCGCAGCGCCGCTGAGGCGCTGGCGTTTCTGCAACATTCGGCCCTGGAGCCGGCCCGGCAGCAGCGCGTGGCCTTTCTCATCGGGCGCACCGCCAACCACACCCAGCCCCAGCCCCCCGACGATGCCGACCTGCTGGCTTTCCTCGATGCCGACCTGAGCATTCTGGGCGCGCCCGCCGACGCGTACCGCGAATACGCCCGGCAAATCCGGCGCGAGTACCGTCGGGTGCCGCTTTTGCTCTACCGTCCCGGCCGCCGCAAAGTACTGGCGGCCATGCTGGCGGCTCCGGAGTTGTTTCGCACCCCCGAAATGCGGGCCGAGCTGGACGCGGCCGCCCGCAGGAACCTGGCAGCCGAGCTAGATACGCTTTAACAACTGATGGAGCTTGGGCACAAACGGTACGACGCCACCCAGCTCAACAAGGCCAGTTAGCTGGCGGTTGCTGCGCCCCGAGCTGCTACTCACCCCAGTCGAACTGAGCCGTGAATGAGGGTTTTGGCTTTTTGCTTAGCAGTAAGCGAAGAATTGCCTCTCTGTTCGGTGAGTGTAGTCTTCCCAGCCTAATGGCAAAATGATACCAGTTGCAATTGATTCTGATGGCAGTAATCGATTCGGGACTTGAAAGATTTTATAGCCTCATAAGCAACTCCCTTTTCTTCATCTTCTTCGGAGTCCGAGTCAATCAGCTCATCAACCTGCTGGTCGTCGATTTGAATATGCTTTAACTCCTTATACAGGACTTGCAAGTCTGCGTTCGTCAGATAACCTGAAGCCGGAAAATCCGTCACTGGCGGCAACCCTAAATTCAAGTCGTGTCCAAAAAGGTCTTCGCCAGATAAGACGTCGCTGATGCTAAAGTCAGAAGCCAGGTATTGGTCAACTAAATCTGTAACATAACCGAGCTTAAATTCAACCGCGCCGCCCAGGTCTACGCCGAGATAATCGCAGATACCTATTAGCGCATAGCCATAGGCATGCGCCGATTTTGCATCATAGGTTTCGCCGAAAATAAGGTGTCGTAGGGCCTCTTTGGTGGTTAAGAGTCCTTTAAAATCCTGCTGTGCATAGTTGTCGAATACTTCGGTTGCAATAATTGCTTCAAAGGCTTCTTCATCGTTGGAGGAAAGTAGCTGCCTGATTTTTTGCAAGTCGATGCCATAGGAGAGAATATACAGTCCCATAATGCTGTGCTGAGAGGGAAGGGTAATATTTCAAAAGTAAGCACCTGGATATTTCAAGGCTTATTGCGGACGTTTAAACCGACCTTTTTCACGGTTACCTTTGTTGATTCCGCACGGCCAATAAACCGTGAAATCCGCTAAATCCGTCTCCATCCGTGATAGTTTGCATTGCCGAAAAGCCCAGCGTCGCCCGTGAAATTGCCAACGTGCTGGGTGCCACCCGCCGCATGGACGGCTACATGGAAGGCAACGGCTACCAGGTGACCTGGACCTTCGGCCACTTCTGCCAGCTCAAGGAGCCCGACGACTACCAGCCCGAATGGAAACGCTGGAGCCTGCACAACCTGCCCATGATTCCCGACTCGTTCGGCATCAAGCTCATGCGCCGCGACGAGGGCGTGGTGAAGCAGTTTCACACCATCAAGAAGCTGGTGGACGAGGCTACGGAAGTGATAAACTGCGGCGACGCCGGGCAGGAAGGGGAGGTGATTCAGCGCTGGGTGCTGATGGAGGCCAAGTGCCGCAAGCCCGTGAAGCGCCTCTGGATTTCCTCGCTCACGGAGGAGGCCATCCGCCAGGGCTTCGCCAACCTGCGCGAGGCCAGGGAATTCGACTCGCTGTACCAGGCCGGCAAGAGCCGCGCCGTGGGCGACTGGCTGCTGGGCCTGAATGCCACGCGCCTCTTCACCCTCAAATACACCACCTACCAGGATAAGCAGCTGCTGAGCATCGGGCGGGTGCAAACCCCCACGCTGGCCTTGCTGGTCGAGCGCTGGCACGAAATCCAGAACTTCCGGTCCGAGCCGTACTGGGTGCTGAAGACCGAATACCGGGGCACGCTGTTCAGCCACATGGCCGCCCCCGACAAGGCCAAGGACGCCGACGCCGCACCCGACACCAGGTCGCGGCTGCGCGCCCTGGGCTATTTCGTGACCGAAGAAGAAGCCCGCGAAGCGCTGGAAGCCGTGCGCCCCGCCCCGCTGCGCGTGACCGATGTGGAAATCAAGAAGGGCCGCGAATCGCCGCCGCGCCTGTTCGATTTGACCTCGCTGCAGGTGCAGTGCAACAACCAGCTGAGCCTTTCGGCCGAGGACACGCTCAAAATCGTGCAGGCCCTGTACGAGAAGAAAGCCGTGAGCTACCCGCGCGTCGACACGACTTTTCTGCCCGACGACCAGTACGCCAAAATCCCCGGCATCCTGCGCGGTATTTCGGGCTACGATGCGCTCACCAAGCCGCTGCTGGCCGCCAAGATTCCCAAGACGCCCAAGGTTTTCAACAACAACAAAGTCACCGACCACCACGCCATCATCCCGACGGGCGCGGCCGGCCCCGGCGGCGGCATGGAAACCAGCGTGTACGACATCATCACGCGCCGCTTCATCGCTGCCTTCTACCCCGACTGCGAGGTGAGCAACACCACCGTGCTGGCCGAAGCCGCCGAGCGCCCCTTCCGCGTGCGCGGCCGCCAGATTCTCAACCCCGGCTGGCGCGTGGTGTATGGCGACCCTACCCAGCAGGCCGCCCCCAAACCACCCCAGGCACCAGGCACCAACAACCAGGCACCAGACGACGACGACGCCGTTAGTACCGTGCTCCCCAACTTCGTGCCGGGCGAAAGCGGCCCCCACGACCCGCGCCTGGAAAGCAAGATGACCCAGCCGCCCAAGGATTACACCGAGGCCACGCTGCTGCGCGGCATGGAAACCGCCGGTCGCAATATCGACGACGAAGAGCTGCGCCAGGCCATGAAGGAAAACGGCATCGGCCGGCCCAGCACCCGCGCCGCCATCATCGAAACCCTGTTTAAGCGCAACTACATCCGCCGCGAGAAAAAGCGCATTATTCCCACGCCCACCGGGGTCGAGCTGATTGGCCTCATCCGCAACCCCACCCTGAAATCGGCGGAGCTCACTGGCCAGTGGGAGCACAAGCTGCGCCAGATTGAGCGCGGCGAGCTGTCGTCGGAAGGCTTTCTGGGCGAGCTGTCGAGCCTCGTGCGCGAGATGGTAGCTGAGGTGAAAAACGACGGCCGGGGCCGCATGGTGACCTCCGGCAGCGCCGAGCTGGCGGTGCAGGCCGCCCAAACCGGCGGCGCGGCCGGCAGCGGCAAAGTGCCGGCGGGCATGACCGGAGGCCGCCCCACCCAGCCCAACGGGCCGGCCACAATGCCCGGAGCCAACGGCCTCGGCTACTGCCTGGCCTGCAAAATCGGCCACGTGGTGCGCGGCAAAACGGCCTTCGGCTGCGTGCGCTTCCGCGAGGGCTGCACGTTCCGGCTGCCCATCGAAGTGCACGGCAAAAAGCTCAGCGACCCGCAGGCCAAAGCCCTCCTCGCCAAAGGCCGCACGCCAGTGATGAAAGGCTTCGTGGGGGCCGAGGGCCAGAAGTTCGATGCCGCCATCGGGCTCGATACCAGCTTCCAGCCCATCTTGCTGCAGGTGGCCGACAGCAAGCCCGGCGCGGCCCCCGACTCGGGCCTGATTCCGTGCCCGGTATGCAAGCTCGGCACCATGCTCAAAGGCAAGGCGGCCTACGGCTGCTCGCGCTTCCGCGAAGACTGCCAGTTCCGGGTGGGCTTCGAGTGGGGCGGCAAGCAGCTTAGCGAAACGCAACTCAAGCAGCTGCTGCGCAAGGGTGAAACCAGCGTTATCAAAGGCTTCCTGTCGGCCAAAACCGGCAAGAAATACGATGCCGCGCTGAAGGTAGAGGAAGGGCGCGTAGTGCCGGTGTTCGGGTAGCGTGTGCTCCGGCTACCGGTTAATGCGGTAATTCAGTTTTAGGCTAAAGCTGTTATGCCGGCCCAGGTCGGTGGCGTAGTAGGGCTCCAGGCTCAGGCCGGGCCGTCCGGGCAGGCGCAGTAGGGCGCTGGCAAACCCCATTCCGGGGCTGGGTTGGTGCGGGGAATGCGCGTAGCCCACCAGCAGCTGCGGCCCGTTGCCGATGCCCAGGCCGGAACCCAGTCCCAGGCGCGACGTGTAGGCCCCCAGCACGTTCTCGGCCCCGTAGCAGAAGTCGGCCTGCCCAAACAGCACCGACGGCTTGCCCAGCCGCACCATGACTTCCGGCATTAGCACCGTGCTTTCCCTCGACTCGCCGTCGCCGAAATAGCTGAAATAGCCCAGTTGGCCCAGGTGCAGGCCAAACCGCGCATCGATGCTGCGCCAGCCGTTATCCCGGTGAATCTGCCGGTAAATGTGCAGGTCGAACAGGGTTGGGCGGAAAGTGGTATCCCGGCTGGTGATGGGGTAGCGGTTGTTGACGTTGGGGACAGGCTGCGCATCGATACGCTGCTGGCCCACCCACAGGCCCCCGCCCCAGGTGCTGGTTTTGGGAGAAGGCCGGCCCGATTCATCGGAGGCTCGCGTGGTTTCAAAAGCCACCTCGCCGCCCACGGCGCGCACCTGCTGCTGCAGCTCTAGCTGCTGCGCTCCACTGCAGCCAGAGTTATTCAGCTGAATTTCCTGATTCGCATCGTGATGATTTCCCAACACGCCTCCCGTCACGATGACACTACGGGTGGAGCCGCTGTCCGAGGCAGGGATTTTTTTCGGTGCCGGGGCCTGCGCGGTGGTCAGCAATATGATTCCCGCCAGCAGCACGCTCATGGGTAGGCCTACCAAGCGTGGCCCCCGCAGGTGCAGGGTGGCCAAGGCTGCATGGGCTTCGGCCACCAGCACGGCCAGTAGCAGGGCCCGCACCGCCAGCGACTCGGGCAGCGTGAGGGCGTGGCGACCCAGCAGCGCGGTGAGGGCCAGCATGGCTAATACCACAACCAAGTTGCGCGCTGGCCGGGTAACTGGCGCGATGGCCACTGCGCCAGTTGCCAACCTTGCGCCGGCCCGGCGCACCCGCCATGCCCAGATGCCCAGGGCCAGCAGTGCCAGAGGCAGTAGCAGCAGCTGCAGGTCCAGCCAGTGGCCGCCCAGCATCGGATGCACCGTGCCGGCCACGGGCTCACCCACCGGGTCGCGCCAGAAGCTCAGCCCGAAGCGCCCCAGCAGCAACAGGCCCGTTTGCAGCAGCAGCCACGAGCCCACCGGCCACTGCCGCCGCCGGGTGGCCAGCAATACCCCCGCCACGGCCGCGCACAGCAGCAGGGCCAGCAGCTGCGTGGGCACCACCGGCAGGCTATGGGCCGCCGTGGCCGGCAGCAGTCCGGCCTGCACCTGCGCATACCACGGCAAAGTGCCCGCAGCGTAAGTAAGCCCCCAGGCGCTGCCAGTGGGCAGGCCAAAGCAGCACCCCGTGAGCAGGCAGCCCACGCATTGCACCATCAGCGCCCCGCACAGGGGCAGCGCCAGCGCATCGAGCACGGCCCAGCTCAGCCCCAGCCAGCGCCGCAGCCCCAGCACGGCCAGGGCCACAGCCAGCCCGCCCCCCAAAATAGACCGGGCCGTATCGGTGGGCGCGTTGCCAAGCAACAGCAGGCCCCATTCGCCCACCGAATGCGTAATCAGCTTCGTTCCGAGAATAAGGGCCAAGCTGCTGGCCGCCAACAGCGTTAGCCAGGTGCGCAGCGGGAAGCCGCGCCGCCAGCCTTCCCACAGCAGCAGCAGCACGTTGGTGAGCGTAGCCAGCAAGTAAAATGGCGTGTAATAATCCTGGCCGTGGGAGTAGGGAATCGTCATGAGCGAAGACAGTAAAGGAGCTAGCCGATTAGCTAAGCCAAACGTAGTCATCCGCCAAGCCAGGCCGCAAGCCAGCTTTGGCCGCTGCAGGACTTCTTTTATTGAGCTTGATTGACAGTAAGTGTCTGTTTGCCAAAAATTTGTATTAGTCTAAGTTAGACTTTCTAAATGACCACGGCGATGCTGTCAGCAGTTGTTTAAGTAACTTTTGTTGCGCAGTGGCTGCTGGCGCGCGTCTGCGACGCGTGCTGATTGGGTTCGAGCCTGTGGCTTGGGTCATTCGTACCGTTCGGGTGCTGTTATAATTTCG
>JANNDE010000307.1:0-2403 GCA_031387395.1 Hymenobacter sp. | reverse complement strand
CGGCTAGCTTTGTCTACAACAACGGCCTTTTAGAATAATTCTATGTTCACCGCAGCAGAGCTATACACCATCAACCAAGACCCGATACTTCATCAATCAGTTATTCAACAACTAATTGATTTATCAGCTACCAGCAGTTCCCTTTCACTGGCTGAAGAAGATTATATGTGTTCGGTATTGGATGCTTCTCGCTCTGCTGATAACGACGAGCCAATGCATCTTCACGACTATGCACGCTGCGAAAACTTTTTATTCACGAAATGCTATTTGCTGCATCACCACAATTTAAGTGGGGTTTTACAATCGTTCGATGCTTTTGGGCCAATTCCACAAGCCGTAATTGATAAGGACGTAGCTTTTCTTGAAGCTCAGTATAGAAGTTGGCTGCAAGTAATTAAAACCACCAACCATTCGGACACGCTTTTGCAGTACGTGGCCAAAGAGTCCCGGAATCATTTAAAAAACAGCGCAAATTTTGCGCGTAGTTTCAACTACGGTAGTAGGCTTGCGCAGCACATGGAGAAATCTACTGTTTTACACAGTAAATACCTCTTTCTCAAAGTCAAGAAATTCTATCAAGAATTAGGGGCAAGTGAGCAGGTTTTAACCGTTTGCGGCCATAAAATTCTCGTTGATGGCTTTGCATTCTTTCATATTCTTTTTCGTCACTACGCGAAGCAAGCCAAGCATTATCAGCATGATGCATCCTACCATTCCGACCAGAACATTGACCCGGAGAACCTACCAAATGCGTTGCTAAACATATTGCAAGAGTATTTCCAGTATGTGCCTTGCATCTCTTACAATAGTCATCGCACTTACGTCAGAATAAACGGCGTTATTTACGCTCTTTGGTTTAAAGCAATTGAGAAACACCAAGGTAAAAGCAAGGAAGTGTTTTTACGACTGCAAACATTTTACCCGGTCACGTTGCAAAAAGAATTGGATTTTGTAGCCCCGCTCGCGGAGATAATTACTGGTAGCGGTATCGGTCTATTTTACGCCTCGTCAACTTCAAAATCTGAAGAAGAATAGTTGCGGCTCTGCTACCCCGCCACGCCCCGCGCAATCTTGCGCATCGCTGCCGGCGAATCCCCAAACTTGCACAGCGCCTCGCAGTGCTGGCGCAGCTCCGAAAACAGGATGTAGTGAATAGTGGCCCCCGCCGCCCGGATGGCTGGCCGCGAGAGCTGCGCCTGCACGTCCTTCTCCCGCGCATCGGGCACCACCAGGTACAGCGCCGTTTCGTGCTCCGGCATTGAAAACGCCAGGTCCGTCAGGCGCAGGATGCCGCTGTAGATGCTGGTGCTCTTTTCCACCTCAAAAGCCGCTACCACGCGGCTGGTGCCGGGCGCGAACCACACGATGTCAATCAGGCGGATGGTGCTGGCCACGTCGGCGGGCACGGGCAGCTCGGGGTGCTGGTCGAGGCAGAGAAACGAAAGCTTCTGACCCCCGCAGAGGCGGTTGCGGTCGTTGATGGCCGTGGTCACGTCGCAGCCCAGGGCCTTGCCGATGCACAGCAGGTGGTGCTGCATCTCGGTGTGCTGGTTTTGCTCCTGGGCTTCGGTCTGCACCTCTTTGTGGCGCTTTTGGGCCTGCTGCTGGTACTTATCGCGGTCCTCGTCGGTGGCAAACTGCTGGTCGCCGGCAATCATCTTTTTCACCCCCACGTCAAAGAGCAGGCCGGCCAGCGCGCCGTAGTCCAGGCTCAGGTTCTGGCGGTGCTCCTGGTTGAGGTCGCGCAGTCGGTCTCGCATCCGCAGGTATTCGGGCCAGGAACCGAGCTTGATTTTCTCTCCGAACAGCGCATTGAAACCGTTGACGATGGCCGTATTGCAGGGCGGCATCAAGGTAGGGTGCAGAAAATACAGGATGCTGGCCACGGCCGGCCCCAGGCCCTTGATTTTACGACGGTCGAGTATCTCAATTTCCTTGAGCAGCTGCTGCTCAGTGGTGGCGGCCAGGCAGCTTTCCAGAAATTGCCCGAAGGCCCGCTTGTTGTCCTCGTGCTCGTAGATGTCGGGGATGCGCAGCTTGGGCTTCCAGTAAAACGGGTGGGCCGCGCCCTGAAATACCTGCTTCTGTTCGCTGATAACGCTGAGCACGAATTCGAGCGAGGTGCCCTTGAAGTCGTTGCCGAAGCTGCCGGCCTTAATGTCCTTGACCACCTGCTGCACCCCGCGCCGGATGGAGCGAAACGCCTTCAGACGCTCCTCGTTGTTGATGAACCACGTGTTGTAGACGGACTCAGAATCAGCCTTGTATTGTTGGATAAGGGGCGGTAGAGCGGCGGACATAAAGGGGGGTGTAGGGTTAATAAAGCAGCTAAGTTGCACAGAACTCGCGCTCCAATCACTATGCCCGATAGTAAAGCCTAAGCCAAATCATGCAGGCTCAGCC
>JANNDE010000306.1:0-1142 GCA_031387395.1 Hymenobacter sp. | reverse complement strand
CGCCCCGACTGGCTGGTCGACCTGTTTGCCCGCGAGGTTGACGGTGGCCTGTGGCGGGCTCCCGACTACCTCGAATTGCGGCAGATGGAGCGCGAAGGTCTCATTGCTTACCACCCGCCCTTATTTGCGTTGTTGCTGGGCCATCACCTCGCTCGCTACAATCGAAACGTTCAGCGCAGAATCCAAATCCCGCTTTCTGAGCTGGAGGAAATAATTCTAGCGGATTTACCGGTTGACCCCGAACTGCTGGGCCGGGATATATGGCTCTTATTCGAGCACGAAACCATCGTGAACAGGGATTTTGCCCATATTGGGCAATATATCGGGGGGCCTGAAACCACTTGGTTGGTGTTGCTGCCGCGGCTAGTGGCCGCTGGCCATCTCGACCGGCTCAGGGTGCTTACTAACTGTTTGCTAGCCCTGCGCCGCAGTTTCAGCCGCCAGTTACTCGTGTGGTTTAAGGATTTATACCATGCGCTAAATGCGAGTCAAGCCGAGCGGCTAGCCCTGCGAAATGAGCTGCTGGAACTACTGCCCCACTCCGAACTACAGGTAGCCAGATTCGCCTTGGCACAGCTGACGGAGATACTACCAGAACCCACCTTTTCTGCGGCCCTGCTGCTACCCTACGCCGACAACTTCCTTACCCGCCCCGAGCTAAAAACCGGCCTCCGCACGCTGCTGGCGGGCCTGCTGAAACTCCTGAACCAGGATGCCGCCCACGCGCCCACCGTGGCCCGCCTGCTTGCCACCGCCCTGCCCCACCCCGATAGCGCCGTGCAGGAACGCGCCGCTAAGGGCCTCGCCGGCATCCTGGCCGCACCGCAGCCGCTGCTCTCCCGCGAAGAAATGGCGGCGGTTCTGGCCGCCATCACCAGCCACGCCGAGCTGCTGGGCGCGCCGGCCCGCACGGCGCTGGCGGCCTGGCTGGCCCCGGTTTCGCCGGCCAGCACCCGAGTGGCCACGGCGGCCTACGCGCCGGCCGCGCAGTTTGTGCCGGAGCTCTCGGCGGCCACGGCCATTGTGCCGGTAGCCGACTGGCACGAGCTGCTGTTCCTGACCGGGCAGGTGTTGCGGCACCACGACCCGGCCGCCACGGAGCGCTGGCTCGATGGCCTGTTGCGGCTGAACGGGGAGTGGCC
>JANNDE010000257.1:0-9295 GCA_031387395.1 Hymenobacter sp. | reverse complement strand
AATGCGCGGACTCGCAGCGTCCACGCTACGTTGTTACTGCCCGTACCAGCGGGCCAGCACGGCCTCGGCGGGCTTGTGCTGGGGCGTGAAATCGGCGTGGCGGCGGGCCGGGCCATCGGCCTGCAGGTTCGGGTACCACTTCCAGATGTACACGCCTTTCAGCCAGGGCAGGCCCCAGCAGGCCCGGAACAGCGCCTCGTAGCAGCGAGCCTGGGTGGCCTCGTCGGCGGGCGCGGCGGCGGCCAGGTGCTCGGGCCACTCCCAAGGCCGGGCGGCGGCGTCGGGCGTGGTTTTGTAGCCCACTTCGGTAAAGACCACTGGCTTTCTCACCTTTTGCTGCCACTGGGCCAGCTTCTGCAAGTGCGGCTGCCAGCCGCGCAGCAGCGAATCGAGCGGCGGGTTGGCTTGGGGGCTGAGCGGGAAATAAGCCTGAATACCCACGTAGTCGAGCGCGTCCCAAAACCGGATTTGCTCATACTCGCCGCTCCAGTTGGCGGCGTAGGTGAGCGGGCCGTGGTACACCCGCCGAATCTGCTTAATCAAGCTGCGCCAGGCCTTTTCGTGAGCCGGCTCGGTGGCGTGCCGCAGCTCGGTGCCAATGCACAGGCCCTCAAGATGCTCGGCCTCGGCCAGGGCCGCGTAGTGCAGCATAAAGGTGCCGTAGCTGGCAAACCAGGCATCCCAGTCGGCGGCGTTAGTCATGTTAATATCGCCGGGCCAGAAGCTGCGGCCCCGCACCCACAAATGCGGCTTCAGCAGCGTGCGAATGCCCCGAGGCCGGGCCAGCCGGGCGGTGCAAACAATGCCGGCATCGCTTTCGCCCCACAAGCCCCAGCGCCCATTGGGCCGCCCGAAGTTGGTGCGAATAGCCGGCTCGCTGGGGCTGGCCTGCCAGCCGAAGGGCGTCTGAGCCAGCCAGGTGATGTGGTCTTTGAGCAGCGGAGCCAGCGCCTCGGCTGTGATGGAATCGCCCCCCACCCAGCTCACGCCGCGCTGGCGGGTGCTGTCGGACACCACGGCACCCGGGCCGCGCGCAACAAAGGCCGCGCCGAAGGGCGAAGGTGCCTCGGCCAGGGTTTGGGCCGCGCGGGCCACGTCGGCGGGGGCGTCGGCGTGGCGGGGCCGAAACCACAAAAAGAGCAGCAGCGACAACATGGCCGCCAGCGCCCAGGGCCACCAGCGCTGCGCCGGAACGTAGGGCGGAGTCATCGTAAAAGAAAAGCCGGAGATGGGCATGATGCAAAGTACGCGCCGGCCAAGGCTGCGTATAAGAACGGGCGGCGCACCGTCCGGATTCTGCGTAGCTTTGCTTCTACCGCATCACCTCACGTCTATCGCTGCCCGCCGTTGCTGCAAGCTATCAACATTCACAAGAGCTACAATTCCCTGAACGTGCTCAAGGGTATCGATTTGACGATTGAAAAGTCGGAAATCGTCAGTATTGTAGGTTCCTCGGGGGCGGGCAAGAGCACGCTGCTGCACATTCTGGGCACGCTCGACTCGCCCGACTCGGGCGACATTCTGTTCGACGGCGAGTCGGTGAGCTCGCTGGGGCGCAACGATTTGGCCCGGTTCCGCAACCGGCACATTGGCTTCATCTTTCAGTTTCACAATCTGCTGCCCGAGTTCACGGCCCTCGAAAACGTGTGCCTGCCCGCCTACCTGGCCGGCCGCACCGAGCGCGAGGTGCGCGTGCGGGCCCGCGAGCTGCTGGCCATGATGAACATGGAGCACCGCGCCGAGCACAAGCCCAGCGAGATGAGCGGCGGCGAGCAGCAGCGCGTGTCGGTAGCCCGCTCGCTCATCAACTCGCCCGAAATCATCTTCGCCGACGAGCCCAGCGGCAACCTCGACACCAAAAATGCCCAGGAGCTGCACCAGATTTTCTTCCTGCTGCGCAAGGAGCTGGGCCAGACGTTCGTGATTGTGACACACAACGAGCAGCTGGCCGACATGGCCGACCGCAAGATTGTGATGCGCGACGGCCACATTCTGGAAGGCGGCTAAGGCTTCCGTTCTTCACCGCCGAGGACGCGCTTTTCCCAGGCCATGTGGCCGACAAAATCCGGCATTACCTGATTACCTAACCTGGTTAGCCGCAGCACTTTTCAAAATACCTGCTAAACACTTGATTTTTAGCGATAAAATTTACCAATATTTTTGGCAATCGTGGCACGTTTCTTTCTAGTGTTGGGTTATACATCCGAACATCAGTTGGACACATTAAAAACCCACACCGCCATGAACGAGGCCCCCAAAACCACCAAAGAAGTTACCAAGAAGGCTAAAGTCGAGAGCTTCGACATCGCGCGTTCCGACGAGACGCTGGATTTGGCGAAGGACCTCGCCAAGTTCATCAAAGACAACAAGCTTAGCACGACCGTGCAGGGCAAGGAGTTTGTGAACGTGGAGGGCTGGCAGTACGCTGGCTCGCGCCTGGGCATCGTGCCCATCGTGGAGCACGTCATCAACGTGGGCAGCCCCGAGGAGCTGAAATACCAGGCCAAAGTGACGCTCTTCGACATTCGCCACGGCGTGACGGTGGGCGCTGGCTTCGCGGTGTGCTCGAACAAGGAGAGCGGCAAGAAATTCTACCAGGAGTTTGCCATCATGAGCATGGCGCAGACCCGTGCCGTGGGCAAGGCTTACCGTAATATTCTGGCCTGGATTATCCGCGCCGCCGGTTACGAGCCCACGCCTGCCGAGGAAATGGACTACGACACGAACAAGTCGGCTGCTGTGCCGGTGCCGGCCGTAGCCGCCATGGCCCAGCCCGTGCCCGCTATGCAGGTAGTGCCCGCCGAGGTGCCCGCTGTAGCGGCGGAAGCTACTACTGCCGCCCCGGTGCTCTACGCCACGGCTTCGCAGAAAGAAGAAATCATCCGCCTGCTGAACCATCCGGTGATTTCCCGCCCCGAGAAAACCAAGATGCTGCTCAACATCAACCGCCTCGATGAGGAGCGCGCGACCCAGGCCATTGCCAAGTTGCGCAAAGCCATCGACGACCGGGAGAACGGGGTGAAAGTGGCTGCTTAAGTAAGTAGCAAGACATCAGTAGCAAGTAGTAAGACTGTCATACGACAAGAGTCAATTGCTTGGAAAAAATCTTGTTACCTGTTACTTCTGTCTTGCTACTTAGTTCCTTCTTCCTTCTGCCAGCCCGGTGCCGTGAGGTGCCGGGCTTTTTTGTTGGGCTACCTGTCGCCCCCTAAACGCAACCGAACGAGCGGAGCCCGCCCGCCGAACAGCCCGGGCCAAACCGGGAAGAATGGGGCTCGCTTTAGCGCACCGAGGCCTTTACCTGCGGGGCACCCACCACCCCGTCGGGTCGCTGGTGAGTGCGCCAGAACTCCTCGTGGAAGGGCCGGCCTTTGAGCAGCATAGTGGCGATAGGCGGCCGCTCCAGCAGCACTTCCACGCCGGTGGTGCGGATGTTGGCAAACTGCAGGCTCTGCACCGAAAGCTTTTGCATGCGCCGGCCGGTGGCCAGGTCCCGGTGCTTTTCAATCCAGGTCTGCACGCTGCGGTCGATGAAATACTGGCCGCCGGGCTGCTGCTGGTACGTCACGGTTTGGTGGATGCGGTAGTCGCTGTGCAGGTGATGCCAGCCCTGGGCCGACGTACCGCCGCGGGCGAAGTACTTGCGGGCAAAACTGTTGAGTAAAACGGTGTCGCGTTGCCACTCCACGTCGCAGCGGGTCACGGCGTAGTCGGCCCGGTTGATGTAGAGCTTACCCGTGAATCCCTGGTCGAAATAGTCGCCCGTGGTGCGGTGGTTTTTCTTGTTGGCTACGAAGTCAATTACCAGCGTTTCGCGGCCCTGGTCCTGGATGACGGCGGCCAGCGAGTAGGAATACTTCTTCCGGGTACGTGCCTGAAACAGCGGGTTTTCATCCACCAAATCGTGAGAGAGGGTGAAGTAGCCGGAGTGGGCGAAGTGGTAATCTCCCCAGAACTTGCTTGGGCCCGGTTCCTTATTCCATTTCACTTCCTCCAGCCGCGAAGCACCGTTCTGCACCGAGCGGTAGCCCTGGGCGTCGTAAAAAGTGCTGAAATACTCCACGTCGTAGAGCAGTGAGTCGAAGTTGGTGGATGAGCCGCGGGCATACACGTCGGCATTATAGTCCTGCTGCGTATAGTTTTGGGGCAGCCGCTGGATGACGCGCGCCATGATTTTGCGCGGGTCCAGGCTTTCGCCCTTCACCGTTACTTCGGCCAGCGCGTAGGCCTGCGGCGGTAGCAGTACCGTCAGAAAGGGCTGGGGGCCCACGGCCAGGGCTTGCCGGCCGAATCCCAGGCAGGTGGCCACCAGCGAATCGGACCCGGCCGGCCGGGGCAGCGCAAACTCGCCCTTGATATTGGTGGTGAGGCCCACGCCCTGCTGCTGGAGGTACACGCTGGCGAAGGGCACCGCCGCCCGGGTTTTCTGGTCGAGCACCACGCCGCGCAGCTGGCCAGCGGCCGGGCCCGCCCCGGCGGCGCGTACCGTTATCTGGCGGCGCGCGTCGGCTGCCAAGGTGCCACCGCTGGATTTTGCCAGCCGCAGCGAGTCGCGGGGCGTAGGCGGCAGGGCCTGCTCGAAAAACACGGGCGGGTGCACCGTTTTCAGGAACAGCACGCCGTCGAGCACCTGGGTCCAGTTGCCCGTCATGGGCTCATAACCCAACAGGGAGGTAGTGGCTTTCTCCAGGGCCCGCTGCTGCATGGGCACGAACAAGTATCTCGGGCCCACCGCGGCCAGCTGTGCCTCCAGGCTGCCCGGCGCGGGCGCGGGCACCGCCTCGCGCGGCCCGTGCACGTTGCCGTGTGTGCCGCTGGCCGTGGCCGTGCCCAGCAGGTACACCTGCCCCGCAGGCAAGGCCGCTTTCACCAGCGAGCCCATGGGCCGAAAGGCTTGCAGCTCGGCACTGTTGAGGCCGGCGAGGGAGCCGGCGAAGTGGCCGGTGGCACCCCAGCAGATGACTTTTTCGGTGGGGTGCTGGCGCAGGTACCAGAGCAGGTTGTCGGCCATCAGCTGGTCGCGCACGTTGCTGTCCTGGGCCTTAAAGCCTTCGGGGCCTTTGGCGCCGGGGTCGTTTTGGGCGTAGTTACGGGCCAGGGCATTGAGGCTGGTTAGGGTTTGCAGCCAGAACGCGGCCTGGGCGCGGCGGCGCGAGTCGGCGGCCGCGACCTGGCGCAGCTGCCGGGTGGCCTTGCCGATGCCCAGGTTGAACAGCGCGTACTGGTGCGTGGGCGGAAACGTGTAGAATTGCCCCATCGCGGCAATTACCTCCTCAAGGTAATCGAAAGGCACGGCTTCTGCTGCCTTGCTTCCCAGAAACGTCTGCAGCTCTTCTACCAGCTCCTCGCCGTATTCGCCGGTCAGCTGTGGGTCGAAGCCGGCCACCTTCAGCTGGCCCTGGCCTTTGCCCACCAGCGCAGTCAGCGGCTGAAACTCGCGGCTGTGGGTCCAGATAGGAAACACACTTTTATCGAGGCAGGCGGCGGGGTTTTGGCCGGCTTCGATGTCCTGCTGCGCCCGCGCCATTTCATAGAAGCCACTCTCGAAGGCCACGGTGCCAAACCCCTGCTGCTGCAACAAGCGCACAAGCCGCGTTTTGGCTTCGAATATGTTGCCTTCACCGTGCGTGAGCTCGCCCAGAAACACCACCCGCGCCGCGCCAATTTCTTGCTTCAGAAACGCTAAATCGGCCAGGTCCGGGTCGGCCGGGTCAATGGTCCTGACCGGGTGGTAGGTGAGGCCGCTGGCCGTTTGCAATGGCTGCGCAGTCGCGCTGATGAGGCGCAGCAAGAAAAAAAGCAGCACAAACAGACGATGGTGGGGCAGGAAGGCCATCAGGAGCAAAAGGGAAAGGGGAAAAACAGAAAAGCGCTTTAATCAATAAGCCATCAAACATACGGCCTAAACTGGAGCCCTGCCCGGCGGAAACACGCACCCGTTGGTTAGCCACAAGCGGCCGTAACTTCGCCCCATGCCCTCTGCCCCTACCGAAACCTCGCCGCTGGCCCTCCTGAAGGAGCATTGGGAGCACGCGGCTTTCCGGCCGGGGCAGGAAGACATCATCAATTCAGTCCTGAACGGGCGCGATACGCTGGCGCTGCTGCCCACCGGCGGCGGCAAAAGCATCTGCTTCCAGGTGCCGGCGCTGGCGCGGCCGGGCATCTGCATCGTGGTGTCGCCGCTGATTGCGCTGATGAAGGACCAGGTCGACAACCTGCGCAAGCGCGGGCTAAAGGCCGAGGCTATTTACGCGGGCATGAGCCACCAGGAAATCGACCACGCGCTGGACAACTGCGTGTACGGCCGCTCGGTGAAGTTCCTGTATGTGTCGCCCGAGCGACTGCTCACGGAGCTGTTTCAGGTGCGGGTGGCGAAGATGAACGTGGGCCTGCTGGCCGTGGACGAGGCGCACTGCCTCTCGCAGTGGGGCTACGATTTCCGGCCACCCTACCTGCGCATCGCCGAGCTGCGCGAGAAGCTGCCGCCCGGCACGCCCGTTATTGCCCTCACGGCCACGGCAACGGCCCAGGTGCAGGCCGACATCGTGGCGAAGCTCAAGTTTGGGCCAAGCGGCCAGGTGTTCCGGCAGAGCTTCGCGCGGCCCCGGCTCTCGTACTCGGTGCTGCAGACGGAGGATAAATTGCGCCGGCTGCTGGAAGTGGTGCGCGGCGTGGGGCCCAACAAAACGGGCATCGTGTACGCCCGCACCCGGCGGCAAACGGAGGACACGGCCGCCTTTTTGCAGCAGCACCGCTTTGCCGCCGCCGCCTACCACGCCGGCCTGCCGTCGGAGAAGCGCACCCAGGTGCAGCAGGACTGGATTGCCGACAAAGTGCGCCTAATTGTAGCTACCAACGCCTTCGGGATGGGCATCGACAAGCCCGACGTGCGCCTCGTGGCCCACCTCGACGCGCCCGATACGCTGGAGGCTTATTACCAAGAGGCCGGCCGCGCCGGACGCGATGGCAACTATGCCTTCGCCGTGCTGCTGGCCGGCCCGGCCGATGCCGACGAGCTGCGCCGCCGCACCAGCCAGTCGTTTCCGCCCCTCGATACCGTGAAGCGCGTGTACCAGGCGCTGGCCAACTACTCGCGCACGGCGGTGGGCGGCGGCGAGCTGGCCGCGTTCGAGTTTGACCTGCAGCAGTTCGCCGAAACCTACCGCATCAAAGCCGTGGACGCGCACAACTCGCTCAAGATTCTGCAGCGCGAGGGCTTCGTGCAACTGAACGAGGCCGTGAACCAGCCGGCGCGGGTGCATCTCATCATGAGCCACCAGGATTTATACGCCTTCCAGGTGGCCAACGCCCAGCACGACCAGCTCATCAAGGCCCTGCTGCGGCTGCACGGCGGCGAGCTGTTCGTCGATTTCCAGGCCATTTCGGAGAACGCGCTGGCCACCCACCTGCGCCGCAGCGTGGTAGAAGTGCGCCAGCAGCTGCGCTACCTGCACACGGCCGGCATCCTGCACTACCAGCCCAAGCAGGAGGCCCCGCAGGCGATGTTTACCACGCCGCGCTTCGATGCGCCCAAGCTGCCGCTCGACCAGGTGAAGATGACGGCCGCCCGCGACCTGGCCCGCGCCAAAACCCACGCCGTGGGCCAGTACCTCGTCGGCACCCGCTGCCGCCAGATTCTGCTGCTCACCTACTTCGATGAGTCCGACCCAGCCGCCTGCGGGGTGTGCGATAGCTGCCTGGCCGAGAAAAAAGCCGCCCAGGCGGCCGCGCAGACCGTGTCGCTGCGCGAGCCGCTGCTGCTGCAGGTGCGCCAGACCACGCCCACGCCGCGCGAGCTGCTGGCGGCTTTCCCCCCGGCGCAGGCCGCCGCTGTCACGGCCGCCGTGCGCGAGCTGGTGGACCACGGCGAGCTGGCCTATGGCGTGGATGGGCGGCTGATTGTGGTGGAAAGGGTATGAGGGGTTGCAGCCGGGTTACGCTGGCAGTTTAGCGCGCAGCGCGCAACTACCAGCCCAGGGCGACGCGAGTTTGCAACCCGCCAGCCAGAGTAATTTCCAAGCTAATAAACAGAATTTAAAATGATAAATCAAGAATAACTAAAGCGTTGATTCGCAAATTTTTAATTTATCATTTTTAATTTTTAATTCAATCATAACGCGCATACCAACCCGGAGACCGCTCCAGTACGAGGCCCGGCTTCGCATGGCCGCTTCGCGGCCGTGAGTTGCAAACTCACCTCACCTCCGGCCAGCAGTCGTCGCTGCGTTTAGACTGCGGCCAGCATACGCTGGGGGGCAGGGCATGAGGGGTTGCAGCAGGACGCTCCTTCTACTACACAGAAGGCAGCTTCGGCTACGCCACCGGGCGGCCCTGCATGTAGGCCTGTACTACGGGCAGCAACAGGCCCACGGCCGCGTCGAGGTAGGCGCGCTCGGCGGCCGTCCAGTGGTGCGGGTGGCCGAATACGCAGGGCTGCAAAATACCCCAGAGCTGTCCGCCTTCGGTGATGTGGGCGTGCACCAGCGCCCGGTGGCCGAACGTTTTGCGCTCGAACTCCTGGTTGAGGACCTCAGGGCCGGCCTCGCTCACGTCATCGACAAATACCGAGGGGCGGCAGGCCAGCGCGGCGCGGAAGAGCGGGTCTTCTTTGGGCAGGTCGCCGGCGTCGTCCTGCCAGTCGTGGCGCGGGTCGGGCACGGCCTCGTCGAGGCGCCACACCAGGGCAATGCGGCCGCGGGCCCGGGCGGGGTTGCGCACGTAGAGAAAGCAGCGGTCGGCGCGCAGGTGCGGGCCTGCCAAGTCGAGGGCCGCTTGCAGGCGGGCTTCGGGGGTAGCGTCGGCGGCGAGGGCGGCGCGCAATTCGGCGAGGGGTTCGGGGTGGGACATGGCGGCGGGTTGGGGTAGGTAGGTGGGGCGGAAAGTAGTATGAGAAGCCCGCCATGCGGTCGACGGCACGACGGGCTACGATAAACGTTCGGCGACCGGCAGCCCGAACCGGCTAGTGGCCGCCGGCCGAGTATTCGGTGAAGCCCCCGAGCAGGTTGCGCACGTTGGTGAAGCCCTGCTGGGTGAGGTAGGCTTTGGCCTGCGACGAGCGGGCCCCGCTTTTACACTGCACGATAACTTCCTGGTCCTTCCAGTCCGCGAGGTCGTCGAGCTGGTCGGGCAGCGAGCCGAGGGGAATATTCTGGGCGGTGGGAATGCGGCCTTCCTCGTGCTCCCAGGGCTCGCGCACGTCGATGAGGTGAGGGGTTTCGCCGGCTTGCAGGCGCTGGCGCAGTTCGGTGGTGGTGATGTCAGCCATTTTTGAAGGAATGAGGGGTGAGAACAAGAG
>JANNDE010000249.1:0-4137 GCA_031387395.1 Hymenobacter sp. | reverse complement strand
CCCATCCCCATCGGATTCCGCGCATCAAGCGGCGGGGGGCTAGGGGGTGGGGTTAAGACAGGGCGAATTACAGTTGAAATTAAGTTGTCAGACCACTAGTAGGTAAGGCCGGAAACGCAACTCAACAGCCTGCTTGATATTTTCAGAAAGCCAGACGCAGCCCCCCAAATACAGCCCAAATACCAGCAGCAGCCCCAGCTTGCGGTGCGCCGGCCCGGGCCAGGCTGGCCATTGGCCGAAGGCCATCAGCGCCAGCAGTAGCAGGTGCAGCGGCAGCAGAAAGCGTACTTCCATGCTCAGTGGAACCACGGCCAGGCAGGGCAGCAGCAGGGCCGCCAGCACCAGAGCCGCGCGGGTGGTGGGCCGCCGGCGCAGTGCCACCAGCCCCGCCCCGAACCAGAGCGCGTAGTTGAGCAGCTGCATGGGCCGCGACGGGGACCAGCGCTTCAGGTAGGGCGTGGGATGGCTGATGTCGAGGCCGGCGAACAGATGACGGGCATAGATGCCAGCCAGCGTGAGCGGGTGCCGCGCCAGCAGCCCCAGGTACTGGCCCGGCGTGTCGATTTCGGCCAGGCCCTCGGCGCGGAGCACGGGGGCCCCGGCCGCATCGAGAAAAAGCAGCTGGCCGGTGGGCAGCTCATGGCCCACCGACGACTCGTATTTCTCGTGCAGCAGGCCCCACTTCAGCTTTTGCAGGTAGAGGTTGTGGATGCCCAGCGTTTTCGATTGCGACAGCACCAGCGGCGTATCGGTGGCGAAGTGCCGGCGATTGATAAGCCACTGCGGTGCCAGCAGCACCGCCGCCCCCAGCACCACGGCGGCCAGCCGCGCGCCCACGGCCGGGCGCGCCGGCCGGCCCACCCACAGCAGCGCCAGCGCCGGCAGCACCGACGCCAGGTAGATGGGCCGGATGTTGATGGCCAGCGCCAGGGCCGCGCCCGCCAGTAGCGCCGCCCCGAGGCGCGGCCGCTGCACCAACCACAGGCCCGCGCCCAGGGCCAGCACGGCCGGAAAATCGGACAGCGAGAAGTTGAAGTAGTCGCGCCAGAACGCGAAGCCCAGCGCCGCCCACGCCAGCCGCCGCGCCAGCGGCGGGAGCTGCGCGGCCCCCGTACCGGCCTGCCACAGCCGGGGCCCAACCACGCCGAAGAGCAGGCCGGCCAGCCCGGCGTTCAGCAGCTTCACGACCGTTACGGCTGGCCAGTTGCAGGCCTTGCGCACGGCCAGGCACGCGAAATTCACGAGTGGATAGGCGTAGCCCCGCAGGGCGTCGTCGTAGCCCAGCAGCTCGAACCGGCCATGGTGCACGAAGCGGTGGCCGAGCTGCCAGTAGTCTTCGGCGTCGTAATAGAGGTTGTGGTATTCGGTCGAAAACAGGTAGAGCGCGTAGACCAGGGCAATGCCCACGGCCAGCCCCACCTCCTGCCGCCACGGCGAGATTGAACGGGAGGCCACGGAACCGAAAGCAGCAGACATGAAAGCGGACAGAGTAACGAGCCGCCACACCGGGCAGCCGGGGCAAAGGTCGAGCAGCCCAGCTGGACTTCTGGCCGTGCAGGAAGATTTCGCGCTTGTGAAGGGGCGAATTATGCATGTTTTAAGCCCGATTACGTACCATAGCCGGGGCCCTGATGCCCGAATTTTGCACCACCATCCGGCACTACTCTCCTGGTGCTCCTTTAGCTATGTCGCCCTCCCCCGAAACGACCACCCTCGATATTGAAGGCATGAGCTGCGCGGCCTGCGCCTCGGCGGTGGAAAAATCGCTGGCCCGCACGCCGGGCGTGCAAAGCGCCCTCGTCAACTTTGCCACCGAAAAGGCCACCGTGCAGTACCGGCCCGACCAGGCCACGCCCGCCGCCCTGAAAGCCGCCGTGGAAAACGCCGGCTACGGCGTGATGGAGCGCCCCCCCGACACCAGCGCCGCCGACCGCCAGGCCGAAATAGATGCGCAGAAAGCCGTGGCCTACCGCCAGCTCAAGCGCCGCTTCGGGGTGGCGGCCGGGCTGGCCGCCGTGGTCATGGCCCTGAGTATGCTCATGCTGTGGCCGGCCGCCATGATGCGCCTTAATTCGCGATGGCTGAACTGGGCTCTGCTCCTGCTCACGCTGCCAGTGCTGCTGTTCAGCGGACGCGCGTTTTATGTTTCGGCCTGGAATGGCTTCCGGCACCGGGCGGCTAATATGGACACGCTGATTGCCGTGGGCACCGGCGCGGCGTTTCTGTATAGCCTGGCGGCCACCGTCGTGCCGGGGTTTTTCCTCAGCCGGGGGCTGAAGCCCGAGGTTTACTTCGATACCACGGCCACCATCATCGCGCTCATTCTGCTGGGCAAGCTGCTGGAGCTACGCGCCAAAACCCAGACCTCGGCCGCCATGCGCAGCCTCATCGGCCTGCGGGCCAAAACGGCTCGCGTGGTGCGCGCCGACGGCCGGGAAGTGGACGTGCCGATTAATGAGGTGCGGCTGGGCAACATCGTGCTGGTGCGCCCCGGCGAGAAAGTGGCGACCGACGGCGTCATCACCGACGGCCGCTCGGCCCTCGACGAAGCCATGCTCACCGGCGAAAGCCTGCCCGTGGAGAAAAGAGCCGGCGATGCCGTGTTCGGGGCCACGCTTAACAAAACCGGCTCCTTCCGCTTCCGCGTAACCAAAGTGGGGGCCGATACCCTGCTGGCCCAGATTGTGCAGCTGGTGGAAGACGCCCAGGGCAGCCGCGCCCCCATTCAGCGGCTGGCCGACAAGGTGAGCGCCGTGTTTGTGCCCACCGTGGTGGTGGTTGCCATTCTCACGTTTGTGCTGTGGTTCGATTTGGCCCCGGCGGGCACGCGGCTGCCGCTGGCGCTGGTCAACTTCGTGGCCGTGCTGATTATCGCCTGCCCCTGCGCGCTCGGGCTGGCCACGCCCACGGCCATCATGGTGAGCACCGGCAAGGGCGCGGAGTACGGCGTGCTCATCCGCAACGCCGAGGCCCTCGAAAAAGCCTACCAGGTAAATACGGTACTGCTCGATAAAACCGGCACCATTACCCGGGGCGAGCCTGCCGTAACGGATTTCCGACCCGCCTCGGGCCAAACCATGGAGCACCTACTGGGGCTGGTGGCCGCCGTGGAGTGCCTGAGCGAACACCCGCTGGCCGCCGCCGTGGTGCGCTACGCCGAAGCCCAGAACATTACCCCGCAGCCAGCCACCAATTTCCGGGCCGTGGAAGGCCGGGGCGCGACGGCCACCGTGGCGGGCCGGGCGGTACTTATCGGCAACGCGGGCTTGCTGGCCGAAGCGGGCATTGCGCTGCCGCCGGAGCTGGCAGCACAGGCGGGCCACTTACTCGCCCAGGCCAAAACCGTGCTCTACGTGGCCGTGGCGGGCCAGGCGGCCGGCCTCATCGGCGTGGCCGATACCGTGCGCGAAACCTCCCGCGCGGCCGTTCAGCGCCTGCGACAAATGGGACTCGAAGTAGTGATGATGACCGGCGACAACCCCGAAACCGCCGCCCAGGTGGCCGCCCAGGTGGGCATCACGCGCTATTTCGCCGAGGTGCTGCCCACCGGCAAAGCGGCCCAGGTAAAGGCCCTGCAAGCCGAGGGCCGCGTGGTGGCCATGGTGGGCGACGGCATCAACGACGCGCCCGCGCTCGCCCAGGCCGACGTGGGCCTGGCCATGGGTGGCGGCACCGACGTGGCTATGGAAACGGCCGGCATCACCCTCATGCGCTCCGATTTGCAGGGCGTGGTCACGGCCATTGAGCTCAGCCGCCAGACCATTCGCACCATCCGGCAGAACCTATTTTTTGCCTTCGTATATAATACGCTGGGCATTCCCATCGCGGCCGGGGCGCTGTATCCGGTGTTAGGCCTGCTGCTTTCGCCCATGCTGGCGGCCGGGGCAATGGCGCTGAGCTCGGTGTCGGTGCTCACCAACTCGCTGCGGCTGCGGAGCTTCCGGGCCGGATAAATAGGAATCGCAAAAAAAGAACGGTCATGCTGAGCGCAGTCGAAGCAGCTCGCGTGCTTCCACAAAACCAAAACGTTTTAGACGATTAACGTACTGTACCTCGCGAGCTGCTTCGACTTCGCAAAGCACGACGGCCCGGATAAAACATCCCCCTCATTCCCATGGATACTCCCGCCATCATCGT
>JANNDE010000219.1:0-1670 GCA_031387395.1 Hymenobacter sp. | reverse complement strand
CGCGCGGCCAACTGGCCGCCGGGCTGGGGGAAAGCCGGCTGCCCGGCGTAGGCTCGCAACAGGCGGCGGTACTTGCGACGGCCCTGCTCCATGAGCGCGGCATCGGCGCTTACCTCCACCACCCAGAGCTCGTGGGGGGCTTTCTTCTGCACCCCGATGATGAGGAAGCGGTCGGCCTGGAGCACATCGCAGTAGAAGGCGGCCTGGCGGTCGTAGTCGTACTGCTCGATGGTGGTGAGGAAGTGGGGCAAGTCGGGGCTGCTGGTGGTTTTGAAGTCGATGAGCGTGAGCTGGCGGCCGGCGCGGCTGCGCACGAGCAGGTCGGGGCGGAGCTTCACCCCTACCCCGGTGGCTGTGTGCACGGCGGTGTAGGACTGTTCGGCGTGGCCGCGGTAGAGCAGGTCGCGGCAGTAGCGCTGGCGGCGCACTTGGCGGGCCAGCGTTTCTAGGTCGGCCCACTTGATGCCGCATTCCTCGGTACGGGCGTAGTGCGGGGGCTCCAGCACGGCGGTATGGAAGTGGGCGCCGTAGGCTAGGGCCACGGGGTTGAGCTGGCGGGGCTGGCCCAACAGCTCGTTTTTGAGGGTGCTCAGGTCGGTGTTGCTGACCTGGGGCAAGGCGCGGTGCTGGGCCTGGGTCAGCTCGGGGTGATGGGTGAGGGCGTGGAACATGGCGTTGAAAGAGATAGGAGTTAGAAGCTAGGAGGAGCTAGCGGATGATGGCCAGGCGCTCGGGGTCCTGGGCGCGGTGCAGCCAGATGTGGGCGCTGCCGCAGCCGACCAGGTAGGCTGGGGCAGGAAAAAGCGCCCGCACGGCGGGGGCCAGGTCGCGCAGGTCGTCGGGCAGCGGGCCGACGGCGACCAGAACTTCCGGAAGCTGGGCCAGCAAGGCTGCCTCGGCTTCGTCGTGCGGCGGCTGCTCGATGAGCAATTGGGGCGGGTCGGTGGAATTCATGGCGTGGCTTGTTAGAAATGAGTAGCCGAGTGGCCCCCACGGCGGGCACCGTGAGGGCCGGGGCTTTAGGCAGCCAGCGGCAGCGCCAGCGCCTCGGCGGCCGGCTCGGGACTGGTGGGCTCGTCCTCGACGGGCACGGTGTAGGCGTGCTGGATGCGCATATCGGCCGCGCCGGTATAGGTTTCGGCGCGCCAGATGGGGAAGTCGCGGGCGAAGTCGCGGCGGGCGGCTACTTCGGCCGCGTCGGCGGCTTCGTAGCTGAACTGGGCGATGTAGTAGGTTGCGGTCTTGCCGTCTTTGGTGGTTTGCTTCTTCTCGGCCGTTACGCGTACCGTCACGTCGGCCAATGTCAGGTCGTCGTAAAACAGCGGCTCGATGAGGCGGTACAGGTTTTCGACGCTGTAGCCGTGGAACAGCACGGCGCACACGGCGCCTTTGTCGTCGGCAAAAAACAGCTCGGCCCACAGCTTGCGGCCCATGTTCAGAATGTCGTCCTGGAACACGCGCCAAGCCAAGGGAATGAAGCTGAGCGAATTGCCGAGCGGCGTAACGCCGTTGAGGTTGAACTGGCCGGCTTTGGCATCGAAACGCACTTGGCGCGGGTGGCCAGGCAGGTAGCGGAAGCGGGATACCTGCACCACTTCGCCGGTGGCCTCGTCGGCCTTCTCGGTGAGGTATGCCGGGCGCGGCGCGGCGGCCACAATGGACATAACGGG
>JANNDE010000215.1:0-7064 GCA_031387395.1 Hymenobacter sp. | reverse complement strand
ACGGTGGGCGGGTCCACGTCGCGCGGCAGGCGGCCCTGGGCGCTCGATACCTTGTCGCGCACGTCGTTGGCGGCGGCTTCGAGGTCCACGCCCAGGTCGAACTCCACGGTGATGTTGCTGCCGCCGTCACGGCTGCTGCTCGACAGGTTCTTGATGCCCGCGATGCCGTTGATGCCTTCTTCCAGCGGCTCGGTTATCTGGCTCTGAATCACGTCGGCCGAAGCGCCGGTGTAGCCCGTCTGCACCGTAATAATGGGCGGGTCGACGCTCGGATACTCGCGGATGGCGAGCGAGCGGAACCCAATCGCGCCAAAAATCACGATGAGCAGGCTCATCACGATGGCAAGCACCGGGCGGTTGATACTGACGGAGGAGAGACTCATGGTATTAGGATGTAGGAACGCGCCATGGTGCGTTCAATCGTTGCAACGGGGGCCATTGCGGATGCATATGACTGGGCGGCTGCCGAACGCGCCATGGCGCGTTCCTACTGAATCGAAACCTTATCACCGGCTTTCACCTGCAAAATGCCGGTGCGGATAACCGTGTCGCCCACGGCCAGGCCCTTGGTAATCTGAATCACCTTGTCCGAGCGCACGCCGATGTTCACGGGCTGCACCGCGGCTTTGCCCTTGCGCACCACAAACACGGTGTAGCCGCTGGCCACCGGCACCACCGCCTCGGTCGGAATCTGGAGGGCCTCGGCGGTTTCACCCAGCTCCAGGTTCACCTTCACGAAGCCGCCCGGGCGCAGCTCCAGGTTTTTGTTGGCGTAGATGGCCCGCACCGGCAGCGTGCGCGATACCGGGTCAATCTGCGGGTTGATGGCGTAGACCTTGGCCTCGTATTTCCGGGTCGTGGCCTCATCGGTCACCAGCACCGGGTCGCCCACGCGCACCGACTGGGCGAAGCGGCTGGGTACGTTGAAGTCCACCTTCACCGGCGACACCCGCGAGAGCGTAGTAATAGCCGTGCCCGGCGACACGTACGCACCCACCGACGTGTTGCGCAGGCCCAGAATACCGTCGAACGGAGCCCGCACGTAGGCTTTTTGCAGCGTCACGCGCAGGGCCTGCAAGTCGGCCCGGGCCGTGAGCAGGGCATTCTGCGACTGCTCGTATTCCTGCCGGCTGATGTACTCCTTGGCCAGCAGCGTGCGCTGGCGGGCCTCCTGGTCTTGGTAAAGTTTGATGTTGTATTCCTGCTTGCGCAGCTGGGCCTGCACGTCGGCCGCGTTGATGGTGAACAGCAGCTGGCCCTGGCGCACCGGCTGGCCCTCCGGAATGTTGAGGCTGGTAATCTTGCCCGAAATCTCGCTTTGGATGGTGACCGCCTCGTCGGCCATCACCGAGCCGGTGGAGGAGACTTCGTCGGAGAGTTTGGTAGTGGCCACCACGTACACCTGCACGGGCACTTTGGGCTTGCCGCCGGGGCCGCCCTTGCCGACCGGGGCCGCGCCTTTGCCGCCCTTCGCGCCGGCATCTTTTTCGGCGTTGGGGCTGGGGAAATAGGTGATTTTCGCCCATGCCAGGCCCGCAATCAGCAGCAGGGCAATGGCCCAGCCCAGCCAGCCGCGCCGGCCTTTGGGCTGCGGCTCGGGGTCGGTGGGCGGTAGAGCGGCCGTGGGGGCGGGCGTGGTAGTGGTATCCCAGGTTTTGGGCGTGGCAACGGAGGGGTTATCCAAAGGCATAGTCAGCAAGAACGCACAAGCGGCGGCGGATGTTCGGCGGCCATTCGCTGGGTTGGAGAGCGGAGGGCTTATAACCCCAATAGGAGGCCTTTGGATACCCGGGGTTGCGTGCCAGGCCCCAAAATATAGACGGAGAAGCCCATCATGCAGACCGGGCCTATCTTCGCTCCGATGAAGCCCACCCCCGACAATCCGCCCGAGCCCCGCAATTTTTTCCAGGACGTGTACGAAGTGGTGCGCATGATTCCGGCCGGCCGGGTCACATCGTACGGCACCATTGCCCACTACCTGGGCTCACGGCGGGGGGCGCGCACGGTGGGCTATGCCATGCTGGCGGCGCATACCGACAGCTCGGTGCCGGCCCACCGGGTGCTCAACCGCCTCGGCCACCTCACCGGGCGCATGCACTTCGCCACCCCCACCGCCATGCAGGAGGCCCTCGAAGCCGAAGGCGTGCGGGTGGCAGACGACCGGGTGGTGGACTTCGAGAAGCGGTTCTGGGACCCGGCCGTGGAGCTGGGGTAAACCCCGCCTGTGCCAGCCAGCCGTGGGCCCCGGCGTTTTTCCTCAGCCGTTGAACAACCAACGCCCGGCCCGGCCTGGTGCTGCCCAATGGGCCCGGCTCCAACCGGGCAACGACCGAAGAAGAGCTTCGGGGTCATGCTCAGCTGCGGGCCGCCGCTACGGTGCTGTATATTTGTTGTGCCCGGACTGTGCCGGAGGCTTTTCATAATAAGTATGAAGCACTTTATTACTGCGCTTGTTGCCCTGCTGCTGACGTTGCCAGCCGTAGCGCAAACCACGTTTTCCATCCGCGGGCGCGTGCTCGACAAGGTGACTGGCGAAACCCTGTCGGGGGCCACCGTGAAAGTAACCGGCAATGGCCAGAACACCGGCGCCGGCGCCGACATCGATGGTAACTACCGCGTTGCCAACCTGGCCGCCGGCACCTACACCGTGCAGGCCAGCTTCGTGGGCTACAAACCCAGCACCCAGACGGTGAAGATTACGGCCCAGAGCGTGGTGGCTTCCTTCCCGCTCAACTCCGACAACGCTAGCTTGGCCGAGGTGCAGGTAATGGCCACCCAGGCCCAGGAGCGCGAAACCCCCGTGGCCTTCTCGGCCGTGAACGAGGTGAAGCTGCGCGAAACCCTGAGCAACCGCGACCTGCCCCTGATTCTCAACGAAACGCCCGGCGTGTATGCCACCCAGGGCGGCGGCGGCACCGGCGACTCGCGCATTAGCGTGCGCGGCTTCGACCAGCGCAACGTGGCCGTGCTCATCAACGGCGTGCCCGTGAACGACATGGAAAACGGCCAGGTGTTCTGGAGCAACTGGGACCTGGGCGACGTAACCAGGAGCCTGCAGGTGCAGCGCGGCCTGTCGGCTTCCAAAATTGCCGTGCCCTCGGTGGGCGGCACCATCAACGTGCTCACCAGGGGTTTCGACGATAAGAAGGCCGTGCTGGCCCGCGTCGAAACCGGCTCGAATAACTTTCGGAAATATTCGCTCATGCTGAGCTCGGGCCAGCTGAAGGGCGACTGGGCCGTGACCGTGTACGGCTCGCGCCGCACCTCCGACGGCTGGGTCGATAAGGCGTTTGACGATGCCTGGACCTATTTCGGTACCGTGAGCAAGCGGGCGGGCAAGCATACGCTCTCGCTTACCGGGCTGGGCTCGCCCCAGCGCCACGGCCAACGGTCGTTTCCGGCCGCCGTGGGGCTTTATTCCTACCAGAAAGCCCTCGAAATCGGCGTGCCGGCCAACCGCCTGCCGGCCAACGGCGACCGGGGCTTCCAGTACAACCCCTACTGGGGCACGCTCGACCGCTACGCCGTCGTGGGCGGCGTGAAGGTGAGCCACGGCCAGGAAACCCTGAACGAGCGCACCAACTTCTACCACAAGCCCCAGGTGAACTTCAACGACCTGTGGCAGGTGAACGACCGGCTGTTTGTCTCGACGGTGGCCTACGCCTCGTACGGCACCGGCGGAGGGGGCTCTACCCTCACCGGCAACTCCTCGACCAATACCATAACCGATGCCAACGGGCAAACCGGCTTCCAGAAAATTTACGATACCAACTACGCCGCCGTGGGGCCCGACGGGCAGCGCAAATCCTCCGAAATCCTGGTGAATGCCGTGAACAGCCACCGCTGGTACGGCTTCGTGGTGGGCGGCGACTACCTGCTGAGCGACAAGCTCACGCTGTCGGCCGGCGTGGACGGCCGCGACTATACCGGCCTGCACTACCGCGAAGTGCGCGACCTGCTGGGCGGCGACTACTACGTGAATGGCGGCAACCTGAACAACCCTACTGCCCGGCTGAGAACGGGCGACCGGCTGAGCTACAACTACGACGGCAAAACCCGCTGGCTGGGGGGCTACTCGCAGCTCGAATACAAGACTCCGCTGCTCTCGGCCGTGGTGAGCGGCACCCTCTCGCAGGTAGCGTACAAGCGCATCGACTACTTCCAGAAGCTGCAGGCCGATGGCAGCGCGGTATCGACGGACTGGACGACCTTCAACGGCTACAGCCTGAAGGCCGGAGCCAACTACAACCTCACCGAGCACGACAACCTGTTCGTGAACGTGGGTTACAACAGCAAGGTGCCGTTTTTCAACCTGCTCTACACCACCTCGGGCCGCAAGTACGACAACGTGAAGCCCGAGGGCATCACCAGCGCCGAAATCGGCTACGGCATCAGCTACCCCAGCCTGAAAGTGACGCTGAACGCCTACTATACGCTGTGGGCCAACAAAACCACTACTTCATTCAACTCGGCCACCGGCGTGTACAGCAACGTGCGCAACGTGAGTGCCCGCCACACGGGCATTGAGATGAGCGTGGCCCAGGAAATCAGCCGCCGCCTGCAGCTCAACTCGGCCATTTCGCTCGGCGACTGGCGCTGGACGGGCAAGGGCTTGCTCAACCAGACCGATGAAGCCGGCTTCCCCATCGAAGGCGGCCTCGACCAGGCCGTATACCTCAGCGGCGTGCACGTGGGCAACGCCGCCCAGAACCAGTTTCAGATTGGCTTGCGCTACGAGCCGTTTAGCCGAGCCTATATCCAGACGTCGTTCCTGATTTTCACCAAGTACTACGCCGACTTCAACCCCGAAACCATTCTCAACCAGGCCACCAGCACCGACTCGTACCGCCTGCCCACCTCACGCAGCCTGGACATGCACTTCGGCTACGACTTCAAGCCGATGTTCAAAAACGGTACCCGCTTCGGCTTCAAAGCCTCGGTGCTGAACGTGCTGAACGAATTCTACTTCACCGACGTGTCGAACCGCGCCGCCACCAACGCTGGCAGCCTCGACCTGCTGCAGGCCTTCTTCAACCGGGGCCGCACCTTCACGGCCGGCCTGTCCATCGGGCTCTAAAATAAAATGAGTGAATGAGTAAAGCGGTGAATCATCCAATGCATTCCGTGCATACTGATTAACCGCTTTACTCATTCACTCATTCACCATAGTTACCGTGCGCCGGCGGCGGCGGCGGCCAGCACGGCCCCGCGCATTTCTTCGGGCGAGGTGTTTTTCACGAGGTAGCTGTGGGCGCCTTCGGCCAGCACGGTGCTCACCAGCGAAGGGTCGTCGTGCATGGAGATGATGACCACGCGCACGTCGGGGAACTGGGTGCGCAGCAGGCGGGTGGTTTGCAGGCCGTCGAGCACGGGCATCTGCATGTCCATCAGGATGACGTTGGGCCGGCTGCCCTGGTCGAGGAGCTCCAGCAGCTCCTGGCCATTGCTGGCCTCGCACACCACCTCGATGCCCGCGTAGCCGCTAAGCAGGGCGCGCAGCCCCTTGCGGAACAGGATGTGGTCGTCGACGATGGCCAGGCGCACGGGAGGAGCGGTGGCGGTTGGCGTATTCATAAGGCAAAGGTTATGGAAGAGTTAGGCGAAGAAGTGGCGGCCAGCAGCGTCACGGGCAGCGTGGCCTCGACGCGGGTACCCACGCCGGGTTGCGAGTGGTAGCTGAGCTGGCCGCCGAGCACGGCTACCCGGCTGCGCAGGTTGATGAGGCCCATGCCCACGGCTTGGCCGTGGGGGCCGGGCGGGGGCATCTCCTCCAGGCTGGCCAGGTCGAAGCCCTGGCCGTCGTCGGAATACGTGAGTACGAGCAGGCCGGGCGAAGCCGTTACCTTCAGCACGATGTGCAGGGCCTCGGCGTGCATCAGGCCATTGGCGAGCAACTCCTGGGCAATGCGGTACACCATTAGCTCGTGCGAAGGAATAAGGCGGCCCAGCACCCCGCTTTGGTCGAGCCGCACCTCGGGGCCGTGGTCGGGCGGCACGGCCTGCACCAGCGCCCGCAGCGCCTGGGCCAGGCCCAGCTGCTGCAGGGTGGCCGGCTGCAGGTTGCGCGAAATGCGCCGTACCTCGGCCACGGCCTGGTCAATCAGGGCGCTGGCTTCGGGGGCCGGCGGGCTGCCGGGGGCGTAGAGGTGCAATTTGGCCAGGGCCAGAATGGTGCCCACCCCGTCGTGCAACTCGGCGGCAATGCGCTGGCGCTCGTCTTCCTGCGCCACCAGGGCGGCCGCCAGGGCCTGCTGCTGGGCGGCATCCTGCAGCTGGGCCAGCTCCTGCTGCTGGTGCAGCTGCCCGCGTTGGTAGCGCACCACAAACCACACGAGCCCGAGCATCAGCAGGAGCAAGCCAGGAGTGAGTAGAAGCAAAGGAGACAGATGAGCCACGTGAATGCCTGCGAAGCGGGCAAGTTGAGCAAAAGAATCGAGAACCCCGTCGCTACCCGCAAAGCAGGCTGCGCGAACGGCCACTACTTTAGGGACCGACGGAGCAAATAACGTTCAGGAAGACGGCAGTTGGTTCCTGGTATTTGCGTTAATTATGCTGTATAAATATGTTTGCGAAATGAAGGACGCGTTGGGGCCGGCTTGCTGCGAAACAGCTGCGGTTCTTCCACTGTCTGCACTGTCTGCGGCCCGAAAAAGCCGGCCCGTCCGGCTGTTTCGGGCCGGTATGGGGCTCACCACGCCCGGCCCGGCCCGCCGGGCAGGTGGTCGTGCTCATCGGCATCGTCCGCTTCCTCATCGTCCGCTTCCGCCTCATCGTTGGCTTCCGTTTCGTCGGGGCTCTCATCTTCATCCAGCGAATCGAACACGCGGTCGAGCGAGGCTTCGGCGTGGCGCAGCTTGTGGCGGCAGAGGCGGATGAGCTCGGCCGAGCGTTCGACGCGGGCCGTGAGGTCGTCGACGTCGACGGCATCGGTTTCGAGGGCGCGCAGAATGGTTTCGAGCTCTTCGATGGCTTCGCGGTAGGTCATATTCTTCGGTTATCAGTGAGCAGTTTGTGGTTGGGTTGCCGCTGCTGTCGGCCAACGGTTAACTGCTCATTGTTAACTG
>JANNDE010000210.1:0-5944 GCA_031387395.1 Hymenobacter sp. | reverse complement strand
CGGAAATACCCCCAAGCCAACCTTGTTTGAAACGCCCTCCCGGCTGGCGGCGTAACTTTGCCGTGCGTTTACCCATTACTGCGGGTGCTTCCTGAAGGCACGAACGCCACTAGCCAACATCATTATCATGGAAAACCCCGTTATCATTCTCGGTGCCCAAACCGTGGGCACTGCCGCCCTCGATGCCTTTCTCTCTAACGACGTGGTCGTGTACTGCCTGCTCGACGACGACCAGAAGCTACAGGGTACCGAGTTGCTCGACGTGCCCGTAATGGGCAACACCGACGACGGTGAGCTGCTGAAACTGCTCGGCAAAAAGTGCGAAGTATTCGTGGCCACCGACGATACCGCCAGCCGCCGCAGCCTCACCCAAATGCTGCGCACCGAGTACGAAGCCGTGCCCGTCAATGCCATCCACGAGCGGGCCAGCGTTTCTATTCACGCCACCTTGGGCCACGGCAACTACGTGGGGCCCAACGCCGTGGTGGCCGCCACCGCCACGCTTGGCAACGGCTGCCTGCTGGGGGCGAACGCCGTGGTGGAAGCCCGCGCCACCGTGGGCGACTATGCCCAGCTCGGCAGCGGAGCCCTGCTCGGGGCCGATGTGCAGGTGGGCGAGCAGGCCTTCGTGGGCGCGGGCGCGGTGATAGTGGCCGGCGTAAAAGTCGGCGATAAGGCCCGCATCGGAGCCGGCTCGGTGGTAGTAGCCGATGTGCCGAATGGCCAGACCGTATTCGGCAACCCGGCGGTTAAGGTATAAGTGTTGAATGTTGAGGGCTGAGGGTTAAATGAGGAAAGCAGACTACGTCCGATATAATCATTCAACCCTCAACTCTCAAAACTCAAAATTCCCATGTATCAGGTTCTCCTTTATTACTGCTACAGCCCCATCGCCGACCCCGACGCGTTTCGCGACGAACACCACCGCCTGTGCCTGGCGCTCGACCTGCGCGGTCGCATTATCATAGCTGCCGAAGGGCTGAACGGCACCGTATCGGGCACGCGCGAAAGCTGCGCCGCTTATATGGCCGCGGTGCAGGCCGACCCCCGCTTCGCCGCCCTCGAATTCAAGATTGATGAGGTCGAGGGCCACACTTTCCAGAAGCTGCACGTGCGGGTGAAGGCCGAAATCGTGCACAGCAGCCTGCGGCACGTGCGGCCCCACGAAAAAACCGGCCAGCACCTATCGCCCGCCGAGTTCAAAGCCCTGAAAGACCGCGACGACGTGGTGGTAGTCGACGTGCGCTCCGACTACGAGTACAACCTTGGGCGCTTCAAAAACGCCGTCACGCTCGACATTGAGAACTTCCGCGATTTCCCCGACCGCGTCGAGCGGCTCAAGGAATTCAAGGACAAGAAAATTCTGACCTACTGCACCGGCGGCGTGAAGTGCGAAAAAGCCAGCGCCTTCCTCTTGGAGCAGGGTTTCGAAAACGTGTACCAGCTCCACGGTGGCATTATCAAGTACGGCATTGAGGCCGGGGGCGAAGATTTTGATGGCCAGTGCTATGTGTTCGACAACCGCGTGGCCGTGGATGTAAATCGGGTGAACCCCACTGTTATTTCGCGCTGCCAGCATTGCCAGCAGCCCAGCAACCGGCTCATCAACTGCGCCAATCCGCACTGCAACGCCCACCTGCCCCTATGCGAGGCCTGCGGCGAAACCCTGCAGGGCGCTTGCTCCGAGGCCTGCGCCGCGCACCCCGACAAGCGCGTGTACGACGGTACCGGCACCTATCCTAAGCTCAGCAACCACTACAACCCGGCCCAGGGGCTGGCGTCTTACTCCAAATGAATAATTAAAAACGAATAATTAAAAGTGTCTGGCCAGCAGCTGCGCATTGCCCGACAGTTTTGATTCTTCATTTTTAATTCTTCGTTTTTATTTTTAATTCCCACCCATGATTCCTTCCTCCGAACTCATTCTGAACCCCGACGGCAGCATTTACCACCTCAACCTGCTGCCCGACCATATTTCCGATACCATTCTCACCGTGGGCGACCCCGCCCGGGTGGCGCAGGTGAGCCGGCATTTCGATTCCGTCGAGTTCGAAACCACGCACCGTGAGTTCGTGACGCACGTGGGCTACTACCGGGGCAAGCGCCTCACGGTGCTCAGCACCGGCATGGGCACCGATAACATCGATATCGTGATGAACGAGCTGGATGCGCTGGTCAATATTGACTTCATGGCCCGTGAGGTCCGGCCGGTTGAAGAGCGCCTCAGCCTGCGCATTGTGCGCCTGGGTACCAGCGGCAGCCTGCAGGCCGACGTGCCGGTGGGCACCATGCTGGCCACCGGGCACGCCGTGGGCCTCGACAGCCTTATGCAGTTCTACCCGCTGATGGGAACCGGCCTCGAAACCGAGATTGCCACTGAAATCCAGCAAACGCTGGGGCTGCCCTTCGCGCCCTACGTGGTGCGCGGCTCCGACCTGCTGCGCGAGCAGCTGGGAGCGGGCATGGCCGTGGGCAACACGCTCACCTGCCCCGGCTTCTACGGTCCGCAGGGCCGCCGCCTGCGCCTCGACCTGCGCCAGCCCGATTACATTGCCCGCCTGCAGGGTTTCCGCCACCAGAGTGCCGAAGGGGAGTTTCGCCTCAGCAACTTCGAAATGGAAACCGCGGGCTACTACGCCCTGGGCCGCCTGCTGGGCCACGAAGTCCTGTCGCTGAACGCCATCGTGGCCAACCGGGCCACCGGCGAGTTTGCCGACAATGCCGGCGGCATTGTCGATGCCATGATTGAGCGCACTTTGCAGCAGCTGGTAGCGGCGCAGTAGTGGTTGCCTTATCGTGGCAAACAGTAAAAAGCCGGGCCGCCAATTGGCAGCCCGGCTTTTTGCATAATATTATAATAAGATAAATTATATTTTTAGCAAATAAAGCGACGAAGTATTGTTAATAGAAATCAAACCCTACTACTGCCCGCAGTGGCAGGTTAGTGCCCGACTTTAGCGTGAGGTGCTCGGCGGTCGAAGCCCAGACGGTGGTGTATACACGGTGCGCCAGGCCATCGGTCGTCTTAAAGTAAATGTCGAGTTTACCCTGGTAATTATTGCCCAGCATAGTGGCTCGTTCCGCGTCGTGCTGACGGATTCGGCGCTGTTCAGCCGACGGCAGTACATCTTCATTCGAAAAGGTCAGGGTTGGTAGCACGTCTTTCTCGACCGTGTCCGTTAAGTCCAGCGAAGTAGTAGCCATGGGTAAATGTGGGAATTAGGGGTGAAGAAATTGGAGGTGTTGCCTGCGTGGCTGATTGATGTCTGAAAGATATAGGCACGCTTTGCCCACCGGCCAATTTATCGGCAGAATGCAATTAGTGCTCGGTCAACTGTTGCTTATTGGCGGCCAGTGCTTATCCGACTTCTGCCGCCAGAAACGCCATGGTGTCAATGCGGTCGGCGTATTCGTTCACACCGGGGCGCTGGGCGCGGCCAAAAGCGATGCTGCCCGCGAACCGTCCGCCGGCCGATACCACGCACTGCGTTTGGGCGGCTACGTCGGTTAGCTGGTCTGCCAGCGCTATTTCCGAAGCGTATTCGGTGTAGTGAAGCACCGAAATCGGCGATACCAGCGCCGCGTTGCGGGTGAGGAGCAGAAAGCCGGTATCGTAGTGGTGCACGGCGTTCACCAGCAGAATGCTCTTGTTGTAGTCGTAGTTGTTCTGGTATTTGTGGTGGTTGAGTACTCCCTCACCAATCTGCAGGGCATCGAGCAGGGGCACGAAGTTGTAGCCTTCGGGCACGAAAAGCCGGCTCACGTTGCGGCAGCCCAGGCCGTAGTACTGGAAGATGTCGGGGGCGAGCAGCGCCAGCTCCGGGCTGGTTTCGAGGCCCGTGAGTACCGCTACGCTGCTGCGGTTGCGCCGGATGAGATGCGGCCGTTTCCCAAAGTAGTACTCAAAATAGCGCGCCGTATTATCGGACCCCGTCGCGATGAAGGCATCGGCCGCGTTCAGGCGCGGCAATACCTGGATGAAGCTGGCAAAGCGCGGCTCCAGCGTCAGCAGCTCCTCCATAAGCCAGCTCATGAGCACGGTGTCGTCGGCGCTGAGCTTGGCCAGCAGCACGTGGCCGCTCAGCAGCACGCACAGCAGGTCGTGGAAGCCGACCATGGGAATGTTGCCGGCCATCACCACGCCCACCTGGCGCACGGTGGCGGGCTCGGGGGGATAGCGCGCGGCCCAGTGCCGCAGGGGCTCTTCGGCGAGCAGGTGGGCGATGCCAGCCACGGCGGCGCGCACGTTGGGCAGGTCGAACCAGGCGTTTTGGTTGCGGGCACGGGCGGCCTGAGTTGCCAGCTCATCGGGGCTAAGGGAAGCCAGGCGGTGGCCCAGGGCCACAAAAGCGGCCAGTCGTTCGGAATGATTCATGCGAGAGAAAAGGGTGGGCCGGCCGGTGGGGCACGGGCGCGGCGGGAAATACCCGGCAAAATTGGGCGAAACCGTGCGAACCCCGCCGCTGTTGGTTAATTTTGTAGCGCTGCAGCATAGCGCCGCCTCGTTTTTTTACGTAAAGCTCGCGAGTTCCGCTCAGGTTTTTCTTCTTTCGCCCTTCTGACCCCCCCCGACGCCCTATGGCCATCATGATAACCGACGAGTGCATCAACTGCGGTGCCTGCGAGCCGGAATGCCCCAATAACGCTATTTACGAAGGCGGTGCCCAGTGGCGCTGGGCCGATGGCACCACGCTTAGCGCCGCCACCCTGCCCGACGGCACCGTGGAAGCGGGGACCGCGCCGCACACGCCGGTTTCGGATGAGTATTACTATATCGTTTCCGACAAGTGCACCGAGTGCGTGGGCTTCCATGAAGAGCCCCAGTGTGCCGCCGTGTGCCCCGTCGACTGCTGCGTGGACGACCCCGACCACCGCGAAACCCGCGAGCGCCTGCTCGAGAAAAAAGAGTGGCTGCACATTGCCGCCTAAGGTAGCTGGCGTAGCCGCCAACATTCAAAAAAGCCGCTTCCTGCATCGGGAAGCGGCTTTTTTGGCTTATAGTAGCCGGGGCACCAGGTGCCGCAGTTAAAAAATGGCGTAGGCCGATTCCGGAAGCAGGTTCAGCCGGCACATCAGCCTGATGGGGGCTTGCCGCCGCCGACCGGCGTAGCTGTTCGGGTAGTCGTGGAAAGTTTTGGGGGTCGTTGCTACAATAGCCTCAAATTCGCTGCGCGCGCGGCTCAGGCAATTGATACACAGCGTATCACACCTTCGGCTTTGATGGCGTGGCTGCGGGAAATCCGGTTGGGGGTCGTGGCCCGGCTCATCTGGCCCGAGCGCACCAGGGCCGGGTAGTTGAAGTGCCCGTAGCCCCTGGGGTTGGCCAGCCACCGGGGCGATGTGGGCTTGCGTGGGCATCCCGGCATCCTAATGCCTATTTTTGCGCCCTCTGCACTCTGCAATTTTCCTTTATGTCGCTCGCCACCACCTACTCGCCCACCGATGTTGAAGCCAAATGGTACCAACGCTGGCAGGAACAAGGCTTTTTCAAAGCCATACCCAACCCGAAAAAGCAGCCCTACACCATCGTCATTCCGCCCCCGAACGTGACGGGCGTGCTGCACATGGGGCACATGCTCAACAATACGATTCAGGACGTGCTGGTGCGCCGCGCCCGCATGCAGGGCAAGGAGGCCTGCTGGGTGCCTGGCACCGACCACGCCAGCATCGCCACCGAGGCTAAGGTAGTGGCGTTGCTCAAAGAGCAGGGCATCAGTAAAACCGACCTCACCCGCGAGCAGTTTCTGGCCCACGCCTTTGCCTGGAAGGATAAGTACGGCGGTATCATTCTGGAGCAGCTCAAGAAACTGGGCGCTTCCTGCGACTGGGACCGCACCCGCTTCACGATGGAGCCCGACCTGACCGACGCCGTCCTGCGCGTGTTCGTCGACCTGTACAATAAGGGCCTCATTTACCGCGGCGTGCGCATGGTGAACTGGGACCC
>JANNDE010000190.1:0-13620 GCA_031387395.1 Hymenobacter sp. | reverse complement strand
CGCCCCGGCACCGAGCTGGAGCGCGAGGGTAAGCACCGCGCCACCTCGGTGTACCTCGTGGACCGCGTGATTCCGATGCTGCCCGAGCGCCTCTCCAACGGCCTCTGCTCGCTGCGCCCCAACGAGGACAAGCTCACCTTCTCAGCCGTGTTCGAGCTCGATGAAAACGGCAAGCTCTACGAGTCGTGGTTCGGCAAAACCATCATTCACTCCGACCGCCGCTTCAGCTACGAGGATGCCCAAGAGCGCATCGAAAGCAAAGAGGGCGAGTACGCCGAGGAGATAAATATCATGAACGACATGGCGCATAAGCTGTGTGCGCTGCGCTTCAAGCAGGGGGCCATCACCTTCGAAACCCAGGAAGTGAAGTTTCGCCTTGATGCCAACGGCAAGCCCCTCGGCGTGTATGTGAAGGAGCGTAAGGATGCCCACAAGATGATTGAGGAGTTCATGCTGCTGGCCAACCGCAAGGTGGCCGAGTTCGTGTACAATCTCAAAAAGACCAAGCCGCGCTTCACGATGGTGTACCGCACCCACGACGCGCCCGAGCCCGAACGCCTCCAGACCTTCGCCCTCTTCGCCCAGAAATTCGGCTACAAGCTCAAGCTCGAAAACCCGAAGAAAATCAGCACCGAGCTCAACAACCTCAGCTCGGAGGTGATGGGCAAGCCCGAGCAGAATGTGCTCCAGGGCTTGGCCATTCGCACCATGAGCAAGGCCATCTACACCACCGAGCCGCTCGGCCACTTCGGCCTGGCCTTCGAGCACTACTCGCACTTCACCTCGCCCATCCGCCGCTACCCCGACATGATGGCCCACCGCCTGCTCGAGCACTACCTGCTCGGCGGCAAGAACGTGCCCGTCGACCCCGTGGAAGAAGAGTGCAAGCACTCCTCGGCCCGCGAGAAACTGGCGGCCAACGCCGAGCGCGCCAGCATCAAATTCAAGCAGGTCGAGTTCATGGCCGACGAAATCGGCAACACGTTCAAGGGCGTGGTTTCGGGCCTCACCGAGCGCGGCATGTACATTGAAATCGAGGAGAACAAGTGCGAGGGCATGGTGCGCATCAGCGATATTCCCGGCGATTTCTATGAGCTCGATAAGGACAACTACCGCATCGTGGGCAAGAATAACAAGCGCATCATCCAGTTCGGCGACGAGATGATGGTGGTCGTAAAATCAGCCAACCTGCTCGACCGCACCATCGACTTCGAGCTAGTCGACGACCGCCCCGACCATGTGAAAAAGCGCGAAGCCGACGAGCGCAAGCAGCGCGGCAGCGAGCCCCGCAGCTACCGCGACCATAGCGGCGGGAAGGGCGGGAGTAAGGGCGGATTTAAAGGCAAGCGCCGGTAGTTCTGGCGAGCCCAGCCGGGGAACCTCACCCCCGGCCCCTCTCCCGCGGAGAGGGGAATCTGACAATTTTAAAGCCTCGACTCAGTCCAGAGTCGGGGCTTCTTTGTTGGTGTCAACTGTGAACTTGCCTCAACTATGAAAAGCTTTTGTGGCTCCCCTCTCCCCAAGGAGAGGGGCCGGGGGTGAGGTTCCCCGCGCCTGCCGTTCTTTGCACCACCTATGACCCCAGCCGACTTCCCCGCTCACATCACCGCCGCCCTCGCCCAGCTCGACTACGGCCAGGCCCCGGAAACCCTCTACGCCCCCATCCGCTACATCATGGGTTTGGGCGGCAAGCGCATCCGCCCGCTGCTCACGCTGCTCGGGGCCCACCTCTTCACCGATGAGCTCAGTGGCATCACTAATCCCGCCCTGGCCACCGAAGTCTTCCACAACTTTACCCTCCTTCACGACGACCTGATGGACCAGGCCCCCTTGCGCCGCGGCCAGGCCACCGTGCACGAAAAGTGGAACCCCAACGTCGCCATCCTCTCCGGCGATGTGATGCTGGTGCGGGCCTACGGGCTGTTTCTGGAAGTGAAGCCGGAGCTGCTTCCGCGTATCCTCGTCCGCTTCGGCCAGACGGCTGCCGAGGTCTGCGAAGGCCAGCAGTGGGACATGAATTTTGAGACCGAGCCCCAGGTCAGCATCGCCCAGTACCTGGACATGATTCGACTGAAAACGGCTGTCCTCCTCGGCTTCTGTCTGGAGCTGGGGGCCCGCCTCGCCGGCGCCTCCGAAGAAGATGCCGACCACCTGCGCCAGTTCGGTACCGACATCGGCCTGGCCTTCCAGCTGCGCGACGACCTGCTCGACGTGTACGGCGACGCCGCCACCTTCGGCAAGCGCGTGGGCGGCGACATCATCTCTGACAAGAAAACCTTCCTCCTGCTCTCCGCCCAGGCCCAGGCCAATGCCGAGCAGCAAGCCATCCTAGCCCGGTACATCGGCCAGCCCGCGCCCGATGCCGACGCCAAAGTGGCCGCCGTGCGGGCCATTTACGACGAGCTCGAAATTCGCCCCCAGACGGAGGCCCTCATCAACTCCTACTTCCAGGATGCCCTGCAGCACCTGGAACGTGTGGCGGCCCCCCAGGAGCGCAAGCAGCCTCTTCATCATCTCGCGCTCCAACTCATGGACCGCGAAAACTAATTTACCCGTGCCCGAAATCAACCTCGTTCTCCTGCTCACGGTCCTCACCGTTGGCATCTCCATGTACGCCTGGTCCAACGGCCAGCTCATGCAATCCTGGACCATGCGGCCCTACGCCATCGCCCGCGACTCCAGCCAGTGGTACCGCTTCCTCACCTCCGGCTTCCTCCACGCCGACTGGGCGCATCTGGCATTTAACATGATTGCCTTTTACTCCTTCGGCGGCATTGTGCTCACCATTCTGCAAGCCACCTTTGGCCTCCTCCTGGGCAGTGCGGCATTCCTGCTGCTCTACTTGGGCGGCATCCTGCTCTCCGATTTGCCTACCTATTTCCGGCACCGCGACGACCGTCACTACAACAGCCTCGGGGCCTCGGGTGGGGTGTCGTCCATCATTTTTGCCGCTGTTCTCTATGCGCCCACTATTGGTATCGGCTTTCCAATGCTTCCGGGCATATCCATTCCCGGTTTCCTGTGGGGAGGGCTGTACCTGGCGTATTCCTGGTACATGGGCCGCCGTCAGGGCGACAATATCAACCACGATGCGCACTTCTACGGCGCACTATTCGGCTTTTTGCTGATGCTGGCTTTCATTCCGGCGGCCGGGCCGGCATTTTTTATGCAAATAGGAGCTTACATTCAATCAAAAATCTGATAATCAATTCATTGGTAATAATAAAGGTCTTTTTTTTATATCTATTTGAGCAGGTTTGCGTACAGGCCCCTATTCACCTCTTACCCCAACCTGAAATGCAACTGTTCTCCTCCCTTCGCAACCGTATTCCCTCGCTGGCACTCCTGCTGAGTCTGCTCACTTCGGTTCTGCTGAGCGCCTGCGGCAGTGGCCGCCGCGCCGATGGCTCCCTCACCATCTTCGGCGTGATGTATGTGCTCTTCGCCATCTTCGCCTTCCTCAGCCTCATCAAGCAGGACTGGTCAATCGGCAAGAAAATCATCTGGGGACTTATCATCTGGTTCTTCCCCTTCGGCGGCTCCATTATTTACTTCCTGTTCTCCGGCCGCAGTTAAGCTAAAACTCGCAGCAACAAAAAACCCCGACCATCATGGTCGGGGTTTTTTGTTGGGATAGAATGTCCGGCGGGTTTCAGTTCAGCAGCCGCTTTTTCTCCAGCCGCGCCACGCCGCGCAGCAGCTCGCCGCTGTTCGTTATTTGCGTCATCTGCCAGTGGTCGCCCTGCCGACGCATCTTTATTTCTACCACCATCGTCGTGTCGTAGCGCGGTTGCGTCACTTCCAGGCCCACGAAGGCATTGTCGCCTTCCTCCCGGGTGTATTTCACGCCCTTGAACTCACTATCCGGGTTCACTACTTTGCCGGCCAGCCCGGTCAGGGAGATATTTACAAGGCGCTTGGGGGCTGCCGCCGCCGCCGCTTCCAGCGAGCCGGTTTCTACGTAGCGCTGCACTTCGTTGTGGGCTGCTTTGGCCAGCGTGGGCTTCAGCAGCCGGATGGCTCCACCCATCAGCAGGCTGCCCCCGGGCATCAGCGAAGTCAGCATCGAGCTTTGTTGCGTTACATCATCCACCAGGTGGCTGGTCACGCTGTTTATGTCCACGTATTTCTCGAAGGTGGCCATGTCGTGCGTCTGCACGGCGGCGGCGGCGGCGACCAGCGAGCCGCTTGGGCCGCCCTTCAGCGTGCGGTAGTAGTAGTAGCCTCCGCCCACAAGGGCCAGCAGCAACGCAAAAAGCAGCAGTTTTTTCATAAAATTCGGTTGAGGGATGAAGCGGTAAAATTACCTTAAATCGCCTGCTCTCCAGTGGTGTAAGCAGCCTCGAATATCCGGTGCGCTTTCGGCTCGCACAACTGCCGCTGGAAAACAGCAGAAAGAGCGGTTTCTGCGGGCTATTTTCCGTAGCGGCCTTTTTTACGCTTCCAACTATGCGCTGCAAGTTCCTGCGGCCCGTAACCGCCAATTTGCCCTCATTTCGGCCATATCACCTGCTTATGTCTGCTCAAACCCTGTTGCGCCCCGCGCTGCCCGAGGTCCACGGCCACCGCGGCTGTCGCGGCCTTCGCCCCGAAAATACCCTGCCCGGTTTCCTGCACGCCCTCGGCCTGGGCGTCGATGTACTGGAGCTGGACGTCGTCATCTCCGCCGACCGCCAGGTGGTGGTATCGCACGAGCCCTGGCTCAATCCGCTCATCTGCCGGGGGCCTGCCGGCGAATCCCTCTCCTTCGAGGCGGCCCGCCCCCACAACCTCTACCAGATGCCTTACCACCTCATTCGGCAATGCGACTGTGGTCTGCCGCACCCCGGGTTCCCGCAGCAGGTGTCGCAGCCCGCGGTGAAGCCATTGTTGCGTGATGTACTGGCAGCTACCGAGGCTTACGCCACGAGGCAGCCCGGCCGTCGCCTGCCCGGCTACTCTATCGAGATAAAGTCGCTGCCCGAGGGAGACAATCTATACCATCCGGCCCCGGCCGAATTCTTCAATCTGGTGCTGGCCGAACTCGACCAGGCTGGTGTGGTGGCCCGCTCTACGGTGCTCAGTTTCGATCCACGCCTACTACGTCAGGTGCATCTCATCCGACCAGGGTTGCGCACCGGCCTCCTGGTCGAGCCCGGGCAGCGTTGGTTGCCCAGCCTTGGTGCGTTGGGCTTCGTGCCTACCTCCTTCGGCCCCGACCAACGCACCGTAACAGCCGCCGCAGTATCGGCGCTTCGAACACGATACCCAAGCCTGCGCCTTGTACCCTGGACTGTAAATGAGCCCGCCGACCTCGGCCGAATGATTGCGCTGAATGTCGAAGGGATTACAACCGATTATCCGGACCGGCTGCTTGCCTTGTTGCAGGGGAGGAGGAAGGCACAAGGGGCTCTATGAACTTCTCCGGGGATATTTCACGGAAAGTATAATATGTTCTGTTGTCATCCGGTCGCAATACTTTGTAATGATACAAAAACAATCCCTTTACTCTTTACAGTTGTATCGTTACACAAAGTTGATTGTAATTATTTGTTGTTACAGATACAAAATTCGGAGTTTTTATGAGGACAGATTTGTTTTGCGAACACATTGTGTACATATTTGCATCAGTGTTACACCAAGCCTTACTCCATGCCACATCAAGGCGAAATCCTTCAGGAAGCCATCAAAAACAGCGGTATTTCGATTACGCGCATCGTCGATGAGCTGGGTATTACGCGTCCGACCATCTATCGTAAATTTAAAGAAGAAACAATTGATTACAGCTTTGTAAAAAAAGTGGGTGATATTATTAATCACGACTTTTCAAGTGATTTTACGTCTTTACAACAATCAGCCCCATTATATGTAACGCCGGTTGTCCGTAACGCTGCTCCGCCTGTTGTTACACCACGTGTAATACAATCGCAGATGATGGATACTGACCCTTCCCGCCAGCTTTTATTACTGCAAGCAAAGTATATATCCTTGCTCGAAGCCTACAACGAGCTCCTGTTGAAGGTGTACGGCCCGAAGTGACAGAATTGTTCCACGTGAAACATTTTTGTTCGTGCCCCCTGCAATCAGTAGCGTTGGCTGTTGCCGTGCAACATGGAGATGTGAAGGTTCGCGTCGTTCTCCAGCCGGTCGGCCACTTTTTGATTTGCTAGACCGCTTTCATGTGGATGCGCGATACTTCATGCCTCGGCATGAAACTGGTTAAACACCCTGGCGCAACTTTCAACGATAAGGCACAAAGTGTCGCGCCTATAATGGCCCTGTTTTCACGGGCTAGTTATAACAAAAAACGGACGCTTAACGGACGCTAGCCGAATGACCAGGGGCATTCCGATAACCAAGAAAATGCCCGGCACCTCTGTCCGACTTATCTGTATCTGACTAGGCGATGGGTAATCGCTGCCTGAACGGCACGCTACCCGGAAGAGGGGGTGGGAGAGAGAGGCTTATAGGAAAACAACCTCTTTAACCACTACCTCGCCGACTTCGGCGTTGATGAGCTCGGCCACGCGGGTTTTGGCCATCAGGAGTTCGTGCTTAAGGGGCGCGGAGCTCAGGCGCACGAACAGCCGGCCCTTATTGACGTAGACCTCCTGCGTTTTTAGGGCGACGGCTTTGCCCATCACCCGCTCCCAGCTCGATACCACTGTCACCTCGTTCAGCTTGCCCTGTAGGCGGTAGGCGCGCACCAGCGCTTCGAGCCCTTCTTTCAGCGGGATGATGTCGCCGGAGCGGGTGGGGGCGGAGGGTTTTTTCACGGGAGGAAGAGTTGGCTCCGGAGGCTACAAAATACTTCGGAATGAGGCAGCAAAGGTACGCCTGCCCCGGCCCGGAAAGGCAGCCGGGGTGAGCTAAACTGGCGCAACCGTGCCGCCCAGCACCCGGAACCGGCGGATGGGAATGGTGACCCGGGAGAGGGCCTGGTCGGTGCGTTCGAGGTTGGTATCGGTGAGGAAAACCTGGCCAAAGGTTTCGTTGGCCACCAGCTCTAGCAGGCGGGCTATACGCTTGTCGTCGAGACGGTCGAAGATGTCGTCGAGCAGCAGCAGCGGCTTATGGTGCTGGCGGGCAGCCAGCAGCTCGAACTGGGCCAGCTTCAGGGCAATGGCAAACGACTTCTGCTGGCCCTGCGAGGCGTGCGACTTCACAGGCTGGTCCTCCATCAGAAATACAAAATCGTCGCGGTGCGAGCCAGTGGTACTGCGTTGTAGCACGAGGTCGCGGCGCTCGTTGGCGCGCAGCAGCTGCGCGAAATCGGCCCCGAGCAGTTGGCTCTTATACGTGAGCGTGACGTGCTCACGGCCGTCGGCGAGCTGCTGGTAATGCTGCTGAAACATGGGCACATACTGCGCCAGGAAAGCTTCGCGCAGCGCGGTGAGCTGCTGGCCCAAAGGCGCGAGCTGCTCATCGAGGGCCAGCAGGTAGTCGCGGTCGAAGCTGTGGGGGCCAACGCCCTGCTTGAGCACGGCGTTGCGCTGGCGCAGCAGGGCATTGTAGGAAATGAGCAGCTCCAGAAAGTCGTGGTCGAGCTGAGCCATCAGGCTGTCGAAATATTTGCGGCGCTCTTCGCTGCCCTGGCGAATGAGGTCGGTATCGTAGGGCGAGATGAGGACAGCGGGGTAGCGGCCGATGTGGTCGGCCAAGCGCTCGTAGGCCTGTTTGTCGTGCGTGACGGTTTTTTTCTGGCCCTGGCGCAGGCTCACCTGAATAACTTCCTGGTTGGCAGGGTCATCATTAGTAAATGTGCCTTTAACCACAAAGAAAGCAGCACCTTGCTTGATGCACAGAGCATCCGAAGCAGAAATAGCGCTTTTGGTGAGGGAGAGATAATGAATGGCGTCGAGCAGGTTGGTTTTGCCGCTGCCGTTATCACCGATAAAGCAGTTTAGGCCGGGGGAGAGGTGCAGGGCCGCATCGTCGTAATTTTTAAAAAAGAGCAGCTGGAGGGAGTCGAGAGTCATAGGGCGCGGATTTGCCAGCAGTTTTACGTAATTTCGCTCTCCCAACGCGAACTATTTCTTTCCTTAACGTGCTATGGCGGATACGAAAGTAAAAGCTGCTTCTAAAAAACCAGCTGCCCCGAAGGCTACCACTGGTGCCGCTCCTAAAGCTGATGCCAAAGGAAAGAGCAACGGTGTGGCCACCGTGCCCCAGCCCGACCCCGTGCTGCCCGGTACCGACCGCGCCACGGCCAACGCTTCTGGTAAGGCCGCTCCGGCCCAGCCCGCAGCGTCGTTCCCAAAGGAAACTTACCTCACCTGGTACGAGCAGATGCAGCTCATGCGCAAGTTTGAGGACAAGGCGGGCCAGTTGTATGGCCAGCAAAAAATCAAGGGCTTCTGCCACCTCTATATTGGCCAAGAGGCCTGCGTAGCCGGGGCCGTATCGGCACTGGAAAAAGGCGATAAGTACATCACCGCTTACCGCGACCACGCCCACCCGCTGGCGCTGGGCACTTCGCCCAACGCCGTGATGGCCGAACTGTTTGCTAAAGCCACCGGCTGCTCGAAAGGCAAAGGTGGCTCGATGCACATGTTCGATAAGGAGGTTGGGTTCATGGGCGGCCACGGCATCGTGGGCGGCCAGGTGCCGATGGGGGCAGGCATTGCTTTTGCCGAGAAATATAATAAGACGGGCAAGCTCTGCATCTGCTACATGGGCGATGGCGCGGTGCGCCAGGGAGCCCTGCACGAGGCCTTCAACATGGCCATGCTGTGGAAGCTGCCGGTAATTTTCGTGATTGAGAACAACGGCTACGCCATGGGTACGTCGGTGCAGCGCACCTCGAACGTGACGGACCTCTACAAAATCGGCCTGAGCTACGACATGCCCTCGGAGCCGGTGAACGGCATGCGCGTGGAAGACGTGCACGAGGCCGTAGCCCGCGCCGCCGAGCGCGCCCGCGCCGGTGAAGGCCCCACGCTGCTCGAATTCAAGACCTACCGCTATAAGGGCCACTCGATGAGCGACCCGGCCAAGTACCGCACCAAGGAAGAGCTGGAGGACTACCGCCACCGCGATGCCATTGAAGGGGTGCGCCACACGCTGCTGAGCAATAAGTACGCGACGGAAGCCGACCTCGAAGCCATTGATGAGCGTATTAAAGCCCGCGTGCAGGAGTCGGTTGATTTTGCCGAAACATCGCCCTACCCCACGCCCGATGAGCTGTTCAAGGACGTGTACGTGCAGGCCGACTACCCTTACATCCACGACTAAACCGGACCTCCTGCTAGCTGCTGGCTTTTAGCTGTTAGCTTTGCAGAATCTGAAAAAACCTGATTTTAATCAAAAGCCAGCAGCTGACTGCTACTAGCTAGCAGCTTCTTTTATATGTCGAAGATTCCGTACACTGGCAAAAGCCAGCAGGCCCAACAGGGCCGCCAGGGGCAGCCCGTAACCGAAAACGTGCCAGTAGACCCGCTGGCCCCGCCCGAGAACCTCGCGCCCGAAAACCCGCTGCTGGAAGACCCGGACGCCTTGGCCGCCCGCCTGGTCGAAACCGAGGATTTCGTGCGCACCAACCGCAACTTGTTGCTGGGGGTGCTGGCGGTGGTAGTGCTGGCCGTGGTAGGGGGGTTCGGCTTCTACACCTGGCGCACCCAGCAGGATTCGAAGGCCCAGGCCAGCATGTTCCGCGCGGTGAATAACTGGGAAGCCGACTCGCTGACCAAGGCCATCAAGGGCGACGGCAAGGCCCCCGGGCTGGTGACGGTAGCCAACGAGTACGGCAGCACCAAGGCCGGCAACCTGGCCAACTTTTATGCTGGCGTGGCATCGCTGAAAAAAGGCGACTACAAGGCGGCCCTCGACTACCTCGAAGATTTCAGCTCGGACGACTACCTGGTGCAGAGCCGCGCCTACGCCCTGATGGGCGACGCGCAGCTGGAGCTGAACAAGCCCAGGGAAGCCGCCGACCTATACGCCAAAGCGGCCGACCACAACGCCAACGAGTACTTCTCGCCCGCCTACCTGCTGAAGGAAGCCACCGCCCGCGAAATGGCCAAGGATGAGGAAGGTGCCCTGAAAGCCTACGACCGCATCATCGGTGAGTACCCGACTGCCCAGGAAGTAGCCGAGGCGCGCCAGTACAAGGCCAAGCTGGAGAAATAAGCATCCCGAACCGTTTAGTCATCCTGAGCCCAGCGAAGGACCTTATTGCCGCCGAACGATTCCCGTTCAACCGTGATAAGGTCCTTCGCTGCGCTCAGGATGACTGTTTTTTACCGAACAACCGACCATGGCAACCTCCCTGCAAAACCTGAGCGACTACGACGCTTCTACTTTCATCGACATCAGCGAGAAGAAATTCGGGTTGGTAGTAGCCGAGTGGAACCGCGACATTACCGACGTGCTCAGCGCCGGGGCCTACGACACCCTGCTCAAGCACGGGGCCGTGGCCGATAATATTTTCCGCAACACCGTGCCCGGCAGCTTCGAGCTGACGCTAGGGGCGCAGTTTCTGGCCCAGCACGACGAGATGGATGCCGTTATCTGCCTGGGCGTCGTCATTCAGGGCGAAACCAAGCACGACGACTACATCTGCCACGCCGTGGCTCAGGGCATCACGCAGGTGGGGCTAAAGTTCAATAAGCCCGTTATTTTTGGGCTGGTGACGACCAATACCCTGGAGCAGGCCCTGGAGCGGGCCGGCGGCAAGCACGGCAACAAGGGCGTGGAAGCGGCCGTGGCCGCCATCCAGATGCTGGGGTTTTAGCATTCCAAGGAAAAGCGCGCTGGAAGGCGTAGCTTTGCGCCCGCAAAATCAAGCGTGCAACGGCTTTAAGTCGAGGCACAGCGTGCCGATGCAGCCGCCAAACTAATAAGCCACCCCAAGCGTTGGGCGGGCTTACTACCGACCATTTCTTCACATTTCTTAGTAGTGCTTTTCTAATGAACGACGATAACATTCGCTACTCGCGGGAGGACCTGAGTGAGTTCGACCACATTATTCAGGATAAACTGACGGCTGCCCGCAAGGAGTTGTCGTTCATCAAGGAAACCCTGAACCGCAGCAACGACTCGGGCACGGATACTACCGCATCGTCGGCCAAGGTGCTGGAAGATGGGGCCGACACGGCCGAAAAGGAGAGCATGAACCAGCTGGCCTCGCGCCAGATGAAGTTTATTCAGCAACTCGAAAACGCCCAGATTCGCATCAGGAACGGTACCTACGGCGTGTGCATCGGCACGGGCAAGCTCATCCCGAAGGAGCGCCTGCGGGCCGTGCCCCACACCCAGCACTCCATCGAAGCCAAAATGGCCCGCCGCGACTAAGCAACAGCTTTTTTGGTAGTCGGTATGGGGTAGTCGGTAGTCAGAATTTTATTTGGGTCGATGCTGTTGACCCACTTCTGGCTACCGACTACCCCGTACCGACTGCTTCTTTTAACCAGTACCGTAGCGATACGGCACGCAACTTTTCTCCCCATGGGCAAGAAACATTTTTCAGAAGATAAGGCGGACCGTCGCGGCGGCCGCAACACGGGCGGGCCCGGCGGCTTCGGCGGCAGCGACCGCGGCGGCAATGAGCGCGGCGGCAGCGACCGCGGCGGCAATGAGCGCGGCGGCAGCGACCGCGGTGGTAATGAGCGCGGCGGCTATGGCAGCGAGCGCGGCCCCCGCAACGGCGACCGCCCGGCCTACGGCAACGGCCGCCCGGCCAGCAACGGCGCTTTCGGGCGCCCCGCCAATGGTGCGTTTGGCCGCTCGGCTTCGGGCAGCGGCTTTGGCGGCAAGAAGTTTGAAGGGGGCGAAAAGCGCCCCTCTGGCAGCAGCTACGGCGGCGGCCAGCGCGATGGCGGCGGCAGCTTCGGCGGCTCGCGCCCGGGCGGCGGCAGCTTCCGTCCCGGCGGCGACCGGCCCTTTGAGCGCCGCGACGACAGTAAGCCGCGCTTTGCGGGCAAGGAGCAGCGCACCGGCACTAGCTACGGCCGCACCGCCGAGCCCCGCCCCGAGCGCCGCCGCGTCGACAATGACCGGGGTGAGCAGCGGGGGCAGTCGGGCGATGCCCGACCCATCCGCGAGTACCAGCCCAAGGAAAACTGGAATGGCCAGCCCTACCGCCGCGACGGCGAAAAGGCCGTGCCCCGGGGCCTGCCCGGCGAACGCAACCGCAAGTTTCAAAAAGACAACCCCAACGAGACGGCTGAAGACCGCGCCCCGCGCACGAGCGGCGGCAGCTTCGGCCGCAGCACACCCCGCGAAACCGAAAGCTTCGAGCGCGGTGCCGACCGTGGGGACGAGCGCGGCCCGAACCGGCCCATCCGGGCGGCCCGGCCGTTTGAAGCCAACCCGCCGCAGCCCCGAGAGGAGCGCAGCGAGCGGCCCGAGCGCGACGAGCGCCGAAACTTCAACAACGAGCGCGCCGAAGCTGGCAATGCCGACTACCGCGCCGACCAGGCCTCGTTTGGCCGCAAGTTCACGCCCGGTGCGTTTGGCCGCCGCGATGGCGCGCCCGCCAGCCGTAGCACCGGCGAGCGCCCTGGCACCTACGAAAAACGCAGCACCGAGCGCTGGACGCCCGCGCCCGGCAGCTTTGCCGAGCGCCGCGAGGCCCTGAAAACCCAGGAGCGCAGCGTGCGCCGCTCGGGCACCGGCTACGGCGCGACGCCCGACAAGCCGCGCCCGGCCCGCCCGGTGCTCGATAACCGCGCCGACAAGCCCAAGTACGGCGAGAAGCCCGGCGAAGCGCCCGATTACAAAAACCTGAAGCACTACGAGCAGGACAAAACCCGCGGCAACAAGCGCCGCCGCGACGAGCTCGAAGAGTTTGGGGCCGACGAAACTCGCCTGAACCGCTACATCGCCAATGCCGGCATCTGCTCGCGCCGTGAGGCCGATGCGCTGATTGCCGCCGGTGAAATCAAGGTGAACGGCGAAGTGGTGACCGAGATGGGCTACAAAGTGCAGCCCGAAGACACGGTGCAGTACGGTAAAACCAACCTCAACCGCGAGAAGTCGGTGTACGTGCTGCTGAACAAGCCCAAGGACTTCATCACGACCACCGAAGACCCGGAGGGTCGCCGCACGGTGATGGACTTGGTGGCCGGGGCCTCGAAGGAGCGCATCTTTCCGGTGGGCCGCCTCGACCGCAATACCACGGGCCTGCTGCTTTTCACCAACGATGGCGAAGTGGCCCAGAAGCTCTCGCACCCCTCGCACAAGAACAAGAAAATCTATCAGGTGGAGCTGAGCCAGCCCCTGGCCGAAGAAGACCTGCGTAAGATTGCTGCGGGCCTGGAGCTGGAAGACGGCAAAGCCGAGGTGGATGACGTGGCTGTAGTGGCCGGCAACGCGCATTTCGTGGGCATTGAAATTCACATCGGGCGCAACCGCATCGTGCGCCGCATCTTCGAACACCTCGGCTACGAAGTGGTGGCCCTGGACCGCGTGCAGTACGCTGGCCTCACCAAGAAGGACCTGCCGCGCGGTAAGTGGCGCTTCCTGAGCGAGCAGGAAGTGATTCGGATGAAGTACTTCCTGTAAGGGCTACTTTACGGGAATGAACCTTGGAACGTCATGCTGAGCGAAGTCGAAGCATCTCTACCGCGACAGTAACTAATTACTTACGCGGAAGAGATACTTCGACTTCGCTCAGCATGACGTTCTTTTTTTAACCTTAAC
>JANNDE010000122.1:0-1685 GCA_031387395.1 Hymenobacter sp. | reverse complement strand
ACCACCAGCAGCCAGCCGGCGCTGCCCACCTGCCGGGCAATGTCGGCTGATACAATGAAGATGCCCGAGCCAATCATGCTGCCGGTGACGAGCATAATGGCGTCGAAAAGATTAATAGCGCGCTTAAAATGCGGCTGGTCGGGTTGAGTTGGCGTCATATAATTAAAAACACGGAATTGGAATTCCCCCCAAAGAAAGCTGGAAAGCCCGCATCCTTATTCAATGTATCTTCGCAGCCCGGCGTTGGTCTTGCGTCCACCCGGTTATTGTGCACCATTATTCGCTGCCTGATGCGACCGCCGTATTTGTTAAGCCTGCTGGCAATATTGCCCAGTGGGGCCATGGCGCAAACCGTGGCGCCAACTGATACCGCCCGGTTCAGCTGCTTTATTCAGCCGGCCAGCAACGTTTACATGCCGACGACGGAAATCACGTTTAAGGTCAGCGTGCGGAACAATACGTCGCAGCCTCAACTGCTGGCCGTTGCCGTAGACGGCTCGGCTGATAGCATGCGGTGCCCAGCCGTTGCATTTACGGTGTACCGGCTGGGCCGCCACGCTTCGCAGAAGCTCGTGAAACCCGACCTGCGAATTCGTTGCGGAAATACGGACGGCATGGTGGAAGGTGATTTTGTACGCCTGTTGCCCGGCGCCGCGTTCGACCCCTGTGAAAAATCGCGGTACGCGAGCATGTCGCGCTGGTTTCCCTACACCAACCTGAAACCTGGCGAGTACGAAGTGTTTTTTACCTATTCAACCCAGCCGGTTGGGAATATCGGCTGGCATGGCGCGGGCGACTTATCCGACGAGCCGCCAGCTACTGAAAGGCAGCGTAAGGTGCATGCGCTGATTGCCCGAGTACCTACCATACAACTGAAAAGCAATACGGTACGCATGTCCATCCGGCGATGACTGGGTCGCCGGGCTAAAACTCGCTGCGGTCGTACCAGTTGCGCATGCGCCAGGGGTCGGTGCGGTTCTTCCGCACGAGCACCAGCCGGGCCGTGCCCGCGCCGGAGAACCGCTCGTTGTCGCGCTGCTCGATGGTGAGCAGGAAGGAGCGTTCTACGGTGGCCAGGGTGTCGGAGGTTAGGGTGTCGGAGCTGGGCAGGTACTGCGTCCACTGCAGGTTGGTGGAGCGGGCGGCTTTGAAGAGGCGGGAGGTGGTGTTGGCGTCCACGTCGCGCGTCCAGGAGCGGTCGAGGTTGGCGGCGAAGTCGCGGTAGGTGAAGCGAAAATTGGGCGTAAGCAGCTGGCCGTAGAGCGTGGAATCGCGCAGCTGGTAGCTGGCCCGGAAACGGTCGAAGAAACCGCGCACGTAGAGCGGGTTGCCCAGCAGCTCGTTCTGGTCGGCGGGGAAATCGTCGAGGGCTGGCGCGAATGGGTTGCAGGCCGTCACCACGAGCAGCAGGCCGATGGTAGCCAGCAGCAGGGTGGGGAATGAGGGGCGCAGCAACAGCTTCATATCGAAAGCTAAATATACGCTTCTCTTAATGAAGAATGAGGAATGAAGAATTGGAATCTGAAGAATGGGTCCGAACTTCCTCATTCCTCATTCCTCATTCCTCATTCCTCATTCCTCATTCCTCATTCCTCATTCCTCATTCCTCATTCCTCATTCCTCATTCCTCATTCCTCATTCCTCATTCCTCATTCCTCATTAAGCGAAGCGTTACAGTCCTCCGG
>JANNDE010000068.1:0-21111 GCA_031387395.1 Hymenobacter sp. | reverse complement strand
CGTGGCCACGGCCTTCAGCAGGTTGCGCACGATTTCGTAGCGCAGCGCCGGCTTGCGCCCCCCCGCCGGGCCGCTGCGGAAGTAGGCCGGCTGCTCGCCGCGCAGCACCAGGTGCAGGGCCGTCTGGTTGTTGTAGGAGTCGGCCAGGGTCACGTCCACGTTGTAGACTTTGCCGGCCTCCACGGTCAGGCGGCCTTTGGTGGGGCCGGTGGCGTACATCTGCAGGTCGTTGCCCTCGTCCACCCACAGCTTTTGCAGGGTGCGCCCCTGGGTGTGCTGATACAGGAAATCGACGAAGTTGGCCACCTGCCGCGTACCCGTCGGAAACGGTATCGCGTCGATGGCGTGCTGGTAGAACGGCTTGCCATTCACGGCGATGCTCACGCGCTGGATGCCGTTGCGGTTCCAGGCGTTGTCGAATCTATCGAAGCCCTGCACCAGCAGCCCCACCGGCCCGAAGGCGCTGATGGTATCGGCCCAGGTGGTCGTCACGCCCGGCCCGGGCTGCACTTTCGGCGCGAACAGCGCCTTGGCAAACACCCGCTTCACCCGCGACTCGATGGCCAGCGGCTCCAGCGCGAAGGCCTGCAGCGTGGGCGCGGTGTGGTCCTGAATTTCAGGAAAGCCGCCCCATTGCAGCGGGTTGTACTGCCGGTCCTGGGCATCGCGCACTTCCCAGTGCAGGTGGGGGCCGGCCGAGCCGCCGGTGTTGCCGCTCAGGGCTACCAGTTCGCCGCGCTTCACCGGAAACCGGTCCTTCTCAAAAAAGGCTTCCAGCTCGTAGCTCTGCTTCTCGTACTGCCGCCGCCGCAGCTCGGCCGCAAACGCGCCTTTGAAATCGTTGAGGTGGCCGTACACCGTCGTCAGCCCATTGGGATGGGTGATGTAGAGCACGTTGCCGTAGCCAAACGACGACTGCTTGAGGCGCGACACGTAGCCGTCGGCGGCGGCGTACACGGGCTGGTTCACCCCGCCGCCGGTCTTGATGTCGAGGCCGCCGTGGAAGTGGTTGGGGCGCAGCTCGCCCATGCTGCCCGCCAGGAAGTTGGGCGTGCCCGGCGCAACCGGAAACAGGAAGTAGCCCGGGGCCACCGCCGGCCGGCCACCGTTCAGCAGGTCGCTCGGGCGGTGGTCGTGGTCGGATGAGTCGGCCTCCTGGCCGCCAACTACACTCGGCAGGGCCGCCAACAGCGTCAGCACCAGTCCGATAATCAACTTCGCTTTATTCTTCAAAATATCAACTATCAAATGCCCGTCATGCTCATCTGGCGTCCGCGCAGCCGAAGCATCTCGCGTAGTTCACTAATCCGTTTCTACGGTTGAATTACTGCTACAAGCGAGATGCCTGCCTCGGCTGCGCGGACGCCAGATGAGCATGACTTATAAATATTCCGCTCCTACCGCACCGCCAGCTCCAGCAGCTTCTCCCCTTCCAGGTAGCCCGTCAGCTGGTCGCCCACCTGCACCGGGCCCACGCCGGCGGGCGTGCCAGTGAAAATCAGGTCGCCCATTTTCAGCGAAATGTATTTCGACACGAAGCTGATGATGTTAGCAAACGGGTGCAGCATCAGGCCGGAGTTGCCGGTCTGGCGGGTTTCGCCGTTCACTTCGAGGTGGAAGTTGATGTTGGCAAGGTCGGCGAAATCGGCCACGGGCCTGAACGTGGGCGAAATCGGGGCCGAGCCGTCGAAAGCCTTAGCCAGCTCCCAGGGCAGCCCTTTTTTCTTCAGCTCCGACTGCAGGTCGCGGGCCGTGAAGTCGATGCCCAGGCCGATAGCGTCGAAGTAGGCGTGGGCGAACCCGGGCTCGATGTGGCGGCCGTTTTTGCTCACGCGCAGCACCAGTTCCAGCTCGTGATGAATATCCTGCGAGAACTCGGGGATGAAAAACGGCTGGCCGCGCTGCAGCAGCGCGGTTTCGGGCTTCATAAAAATAACGGGGGCGCTGGGCACCTCGTTGTGCAGCTCGGCAATGTGGTCGGCGTAGTTGCGGCCGATGCAAATAATTTTCATAGGGCAGGAACGGACCAGCAGCGGCCCGGCAGTGAAAACAAAACTACGGCCCGGCGGCGGCTCGCGGCCGGGTGCGGCAACATTTTTTCGCGGTTTCGGGTGCAGTCGGCCAAACATTTTTCCGCCCTGCTGCCGTATAGGCAGCACCGGCGGCCCACGCCGGGGCCGGGCTGCCTGGTACGTCTTTGGTACCTTGCCCCACTTTTCTCTTCCATTCCCATGCTCAGGAAACTCACCCTTGTTGCCAGTCTGGCCCTGCTGGGCGCCTGCACCACGGTACCCATCACGGGCCGTCGCCAGCTCAGCCTCGTGAGCGACGGCGAAATCAACACGCTGGCGGCCAAGCAGTACCACGATGTTATCACCAAAGGCCCGCTTTCGGGCAACTCGCAGCAGGTGGCCATGGTGCGCACCGTGGGCCAGCGCATTCAGGCGGCGGTCGAGCGGTACTTCAGGCAGCAAAACGCCGCCGACCAGCTGGCAGGCTACCAGTGGGAGTTCAACGTGATTCAGGACGACAAGCAGCAAAATGCCTGGTGCATGCCCGGCGGCAAGGTGGCGGTGTACACCGGCATTCTGCCCATCACGCAGGACGAAAACGGCCTGGCCGTGGTGATGTCGCACGAAATTGCCCACGCCGTGGCCAAGCACGGCTCCGAGCGCATGAGCCAGGGCCTCGTGCAGCAGCTGGGAGGGCAGGCGCTGTCGGCGGCGCTCTCCACCAACGCGCCGGCCACGCAGGAGCTGGCGCTGCAGGCCTTCGGCGTGGGCTCGCAGCTGGGCCTGCTGCGCTACGGCCGCAATCAGGAATCAGAAGCCGACCACCTGGGCCTGCTTTTTATGGCGATGGCGGGCTACAACCCCGACAGGGCCATCACGTTCTGGCAGCGTATGGATGCCCGCGAAAACCAGGCGTCACCGCCCGAATTCCTCTCTACGCACCCCAGCAACGGCACGCGCATCGCCGACATCCAGCGTGAATTGCCCGAAGCCCGTAAGTACTACACCGCCCGGTAAAATTTATTGATTAGTGGTTAACTATTTGCTTTTCATACCAGTCCTCTGTAATTAACCATTAAAAATGAAGGTTCTACCCCGATTACTGGGCCTGGGTTTGTTGAGCCTGCTGGTGCTGCTGCTGGCCATATCGTGCGAATCGATGAAGCCTTCGGCCAATGAGTTTGGCAGCCCCAACCGCATGACGAAAGGCGCGACCATCGAGGCCCCCGAAAGCCGCCGGATTGTGCACCTGACCGACAGCAGCACCGAGTACGTGACGCCCCGTAGCGAGTTGGCCCGGGCCTTCATCCGGCAGTTCAACGACGGTACCGTTATCGACAGGATTCAGGTGCGCAAGGCCCCCGGCGGGTCTGGCCAGGCTCCCAGCTACTACGTCATCGGCATGGGCCTGCGCAATGGCCAGTTTCGGGCCATGGCCCTGCCGCTGAATACCGGCGGCGACAATACGTACTACCTGCGGCCCAACGCCGCGCGCTACACCATCACGGGTAGCAATTGCCCCATGTGCTTTTTCAACTTCGAAAACGGCCGCATCGTGGGCACCACCTGCGGCGAGCGCATCAGCGGGGCCACCTGCGATTTAAAAGTAGAAAGCAACAATACCCTCTTTTCCCGGGCCCGATGAAAACGCGTACCAAATGGCTGCTGCGGGCCGCGCTCACGGCCCTGGCCCTGCTCATCACCACCGATAGAAAGCGGCCGCCTTTACCGGCCGACTCTCCAAAGCCCGCCGAGTAGCGGGATTTGGGGGGGCGGCCAGCGCTGGCTTACCGCACGATTTCCGCCGCCAACCCGGCCAAATCCAGCCCGTCGAACGTGCCCGACGACATGAGCAGCAGGTTGGCGTTGCGCCAGTCCTGCCCGCGCAGGAAGGCCGCCAGCGCGGTGCTGTCGGTGATAACCTCGATATCGGGGCGCTGAAAGGCGGCGGCCACGGTGGCGGCGGCCAGCGGCGGCAGGCGCTTGTGCGTCAGCACGTGGGGGTTGAAGTACACCACCGCCACGTCGGGCGCATCGAAGCAGTGCGCGTACTGCGGCAGAAAGTCGGGGTTGAGGCTGCTGAAGGTGTGCAGCTCCAGGCAGGCCACCAGGCGGCGCTGGGGGAATTGCTTCTTCAGGGCCGTGGCCGTGGCTTTCAGCTTGCTGGGCGCGTGGGCAAAGTCCTTGTACACCACCGAGCTGGTGCTCGCGCGCACCAGCTCGAGGCGCCGCGCCGCGCCGGGGAACGTGGCCACGGCCCGAAAGAAATCCTTGCCCTTGATGCCCAGCTGCTTGCACACCTCCTTGGCCGCCGAAATATTGCGCAGGTTGTGCTCGCCAAACACCTGCACCGGCACTTCCTCCTCCTTCTTGTTCAGCAGGTACGTGCGCCCGTCGCGGATAACGTTTTCGTGCGGGCCATAGCCGATGTAGGTGACATCGGGGTTGGTGGGCACGGCAATGAGCTGCACCTGCTCGTCGTCGCGGTCGTAGATGAGCACGCCGGCCTTGGGTGTCATGTCGGCGAAGATGCGGAACTGCTCGCGGTAGATTTCCTCTGTCGGAAACACGTTGATGTGGTCCCAGCTGATGCCGGAAATAACGCCAATATGGTGCTGGTAGAGGTGGAACTTGGGCCGGCGGTCCACGGGCGACGACAGGTATTCATCCCCCTCGATGATGATGATGGGCGCATCGTCCGTCAGCTGCACCATCAAATCGAAGCCCGTCAGCTGCGCCCCCACCGCGTAGTCGAACTTGCGCCCGTGGTAGCGCAGCACGTGCAGAATGCAGGCCGTGATGCTGGTTTTGCCGTGCGAGCCGCCGATGACGATGCGCTGCTTGTCGCGGCTAGCCTCGTAGATGTATTCGGGGAAGGAATAAATCTTCAGGCCCAGCTCCTGGGCGCGCAGCAGCTCGGGGTTGTCGGGCCGGGCATGCATGCCCACAATCACGGCCGACAGGCCGGATGTGATGCGGGCCGGGTCCCAGCCTTCGTGGGCCGGCAGCAGGCCGGCGGCGGCGAGGCGGCCTTTGGCGGGCTCGAAAATTTCGTCGTCGGAGCCCGTCACGCGGGCTCCGCGGCGGTGCAGGGCCAGCGCCAGGTTGTGCATGATGCTACCGCCCACCGCAATCAGGTGGATGGCTTCGGGGTGCGGGGCGGGGCGGGGGGCGGATTCCAATTCGGGTAGTCGTTAGTTGTTCGTTATCAGTTGTCAGGCAGAGCGTGTCGTCGCAAAACGCCTGGTAACCGCCGCGGCAGGTGCACGCCCCGACAACTGCCACCAGGCACCTGACAACTAAAAAGCAGGACCGCGAAAGTACAAAGGCCAGATTGCCGCAGCCGTTCCATAGCCAAAAGAATCGAATTTTCCGCCCAATCTTTTCTCCGCTGCCGGGGTTAGCTTTGCGTATGGCGCGGCCGGTCCGGTTTCATTTCCGGGGCCGGGCGCGTTGTTCCCGCTATTCTATATACCTTAGTTATCCCGCTTCCCCTATGCCCGACCAGATGGACGACCGCCTGAAACAATCCGCTGCCCGCGCCAAGGCGGCCTGGACCAATCGGGGCAGCATGGTGGTTCCCCAAAATGCCAGCGCGGCCGGCAAGCTGCCACCCCAGGCTCCTGAGCTTGAAATGGCGGTGCTTGGGGCCCTGATGCTGGAAAAAGACGCCCTGACCTCGGTGATTGACCTGCTCAAGCCCGAGAGCTTTTATAAGGACCAGCACCAGCGCATCTACAAAGCCGTTATCCGGCTGTTCGATAAGTCGGAGCCCATCGACCAGCTCACCGTGGTGCAAGAGCTGCGCGAGATGGGCGAGCTCGAAGCTGCCGGCGGCCCCTTCTACGTGGCCAACCTCACCCTCAAGGTGAACTCGGCCGCCAACGTCGAATACCACGCCCGCATCATCACCGAAACCGCCATTAAGCGTGAGCTGATTCGGATTTCAAGCGAAATCCAGCGCGATGCCTACGAGGACACCACCGACGTATTCAAGCTGCTCGACGACACCGAATCGGCCCTGTTCGAAGTGTCGGAATCGAACATCCGTAAGAACTTCGACGACATGCGCAGCCTGATGGGCAAGGCCATCAAGGAGCTGGAGGAAAAGAAGAACCAGGCCGATGGCCTGACGGGCGTACCCACCGGCTTCACGGCCCTGGACCGCGTCACGAGCGGCTGGCAACCATCTGATTTGGTGATTATTGCGGCCCGACCGGGCATGGGCAAGTGCTTGGGCAAAGGAACCAAGGTGCTGATGTTCGATGGCGACCTACGCAACGTGGAAGACGTGCTGCCCGGCGACCTGCTGATGGGCGACGACTCGACCCCGCGCCGGGTGCTGAGCATAGCACGCGGCCGCGAAAACATGTACTGGGTGCGCCAGAATAAGGGCGACGACTACCGCGTGAACGAGAGCCACATTCTCTCGCTGAAACGCTCGCGCAGTGAAGGCCCGCACCGCCACGGCGACGTGCTCAACATCACGGTGAAGGACTATCTGGCCAAAGGCCCGAAATTCCGCTCGAACTACAAGGGCTACAAAGTGCCGGTGGAGTTCGAGGCACAGGAGCTGCCCGTGGACCCGTATTTTCTGGGCTTGTGGCTGGGCGACGGCTCGTCCAATGATTGCCGCATCACCGGGCAGGACTCCGAAATCATCGACTATCTGCACGAGTACGCGGCCGCCCTGCATGTGCAGGTGACGGTGGGCGTGGCCGAAAACCGCTGCGACAGCTATGGTATCACTAGGGGCCGGCAGGGCGGCAACATTGCCGAATACTCCTTGCAGGACGAGCTGCGCCAGCTGGGCGTGCTGGGTAACAAGCACATTCCGCGCGCCTACGCCATCAACTCGACCGAAAACCGCCTGCGCCTGCTGGCTGGTCTGATTGACAGCGACGGCCACCTCGACCCGGTTTCCAATGGCTATGAAATCACCCGGAAAAGCTACCGCCTGGCCCGGCAAATCAAGTTTCTGGGCGACTCGCTGGGCTTCCGTACCTCACTGATTAAGGAGCGCGCCACCATTTCCAGCATCGGCTACGAGAGCGAAGTGTGGCGCGTGCGCCTCTACGGCGACCTCAACCGGGTGCCGGTGCGCGTGGCCCGCAAAAAGGCCCAGCCCTGGGCCTCGCCCGTCGACTGGCGGCAAACGGGCATCACCGTGGAGTTCGACAACGTCGATGATTACTACGGCTTCGAGATTGACGGCAACCGCCTGTTCCTGCTCCAGGATATGACCGTGACGCACAATACGGCGTTCGTGGTGTCGGCCATGCGCAACGCGGCCGTCGATTTCAAGAAAGCAGTGGCCATTTTCTCGCTCGAAATGTCGTCGCTGCAGCTCGTCAATCGTCTGATTTCGGCCGAGGCGGAGCTCGATTCGGAGAAAATCAAGAAGGGCAGCCTCGCCGACCACGAGTGGCAGCAGCTCAACCACAAAATCACGGCCCTCTCGGCCGCGCCTATCTACATTGACGACACGCCGGGCCTGAGCATCCGCGAGCTGCGCACCAAGTGCCGCCGCCTGCGCTCGCAGAAGGACGTGCAGATGATTATCGTCGACTACCTGCAGCTGATGAGCGGCAACACCGACGGCCGGGGCGGCAACCGCGAGCAGGAAATCGCCAGCATCTCGCGGGCCCTCAAGGGCATTGCCAAGGAGCTGAACATCCCCGTGCTGGCCCTGTCGCAGCTCTCGCGCTCGGTCGAAACCCGGGGCGGCGATAAGAAGCCCCAGCTGAGTGACCTGCGCGAATCGGGCTCCATCGAGCAGGATGCCGACATGGTTATCTTCCTCTACCGCCCCGAATACTACGGCCTCGACCAGGATGCCGAGGGCAACTCGACCCAGGGCGTGGGCGAGGTCATCATCGCCAAGCACCGGAACGGCTCGCTCGAAACCGTGCAGCTCAAGTTCATCGGCAAGTTCACCAAGTTTGCCGACCTCGACGGCGTGGGCGGCGGCTTCGACAGCGGCTACCAGCCCATGGCCCTGCCCGCCAGCAACTTCGATAGCGAACCCAACGCCGGCTTTGCCCCGACGACCATCCGGCTGGGCTCGAAAATCAACGAGTCGCCGGTGCCCTTCCCGAAGAGCAACAGCTTCGGCGAGGAACCACCGTTCTAAGGGCTTTACCAGGCACGTAGCTACCTTCACACATTTCTGGTGCAAGTCCCGTTCCGCAATGCTCCCGCCCGATGACCTGTCTCCCAACCTCACGCCCGGCCCGCCGCTTTATTCGAAACGGGCCGTTCTGGGGTTTTCGGTATTGTTCACGGCTATTGCAGGTGGACTGATGATGGCGCAGAACCTGCGCGACGAAGGCCAGCCGGCTGCCGCTCGTACGGCCCTGTGGGGCAGTGTCGGCTACACGGTGCTGCTGCTGTGGCTAACCTCGTTTTTGCCGGATAAAGTGGGTGGCACCTGGCTGCCACTGCTCATGGGCTACGTTGGCGCGATGGGGTTGGAAAACTACGCCGGCAGGTTTTTGTCGAACCGCGACAGCCATCCAGCCAAGAGCATCCGAAACCCCCTGCTCATTTGTCTGGTCATCTTCATTCCGCTGATTGCCGCTTTTATTTATTTGCTAGTTATTGGAATGGACCAAACAGGGGACGGACACTTCGCCTATTAATCCGGGCAATGGCGGGCGGCATTTACTCCAGCGCCGAAGTGAGGCTACAGGTGCTTTCGAAGCGCAGCAGCTCGGGGCTGGTTTTGAAGCCGCGCCCGCCGAAGCCCTTGCTGTAGAGCTCGATGTTGGCGCGGGGGCGGCCCCAGCCGTTGCGGTCGCTGCTTTCGGGGCTGGAAGCGTCGCTGGCTTCGAGCACGGCCCCGCGCTTCACATGTAGGGCGGCGCACATTTTATCGGCGGTGCGGGCGGCATCGCCCAAAGCCAGGGCGTCGGCTTCGCGGCGCAGGCTGTCGGCGCGGCTGTGGCCGTACTCCAGGTCCTTGATGCGACTGATGCGGGTGGCCAGCAGCACTTCGAGGTAGGGCGCGAGGCGGCGCAGGTCGTTGAGGCGCACCGTGACCGACTGCGACGAGTTGAAGCCGGTGAAAACCTCTTTGCCCTTCACGTAATCAAACTCTTTGTTGGAGGAAGTGCTGCTCACGCGCACGTCGTTGGAACCGGGCGCGTAGCGTTTGGACAAGGCCAGCACCTGGTCGACCACGGTTTCTACCTCGGCCACCGCATCCTTGAGCCGGGGGCGCGTGAACTCGGTATCGACCGTGAGCTCAACGTAGTCGGGATACACCGCGACGCTGCCGTAGCCCACGCTGCGCACCTGGCGCGGGGGCTGGGCCGGCCCACCAACCTGGCAGGCGCTCAGGAAGCATAATCCAGCAAAAAATAAGTATTTAGGCATGAACGTTCGTGAATGAATGATGCCCCACCAACGCCAAAACTCCGGCCGTATTGCCGGACCAGGGCAGGTTTTTGCCCCCGGCCGGGCCGTACCTTCGCTGCATGAGTGCTACGCTGCCATTACTCTCCTTTTTCGCCTTCCTGGCCGGGTTTATCGACTCGATGGTGGGCGGCGGCGGGCTCATTCAGCTACCGGCGCTGCTGCTGCTGCTGCCCCAAGGCACGCCTATTCCCACGGTGCTGGGCACGGGCAAGGTGGCCAGCCTGGCAGGCACCTCGGCCTCGGCATTTCGCTACCTCAAGGGCCTTGCCGACGTGCCCATCCGCTGGCGCACGGTGGCCGTGGCGGCGGTGGTGGCGGGCTGCTTCGCGCTGCTGGGGGCCCGCGCCGTGAGTGGCCTCAATAAGGAGCTGGTGAAGCCGCTGGTGCTGGCCCTGCTGGTGCTGATGGCCGCCTACACCTTCTGGCGCAAGGATTTTGGCAGCCTGCACGCCCCGCGCCTGCACGGCCGGGCAGAGCTGTGGACGGGCGTGGCGCTGGGGGCCAGCATCGGGTTCTACGACGGCTTTTTTGGGCCGGGCACGGGCAGCCTGCTGCTGTTTGCGTTCGTGGGGCTGTTTGGCTACGATTTTCTGGCGGCCTCGGCTTCGGCCAAAGTGGTGAACGTAGCCACCAACCTGGCTGGCCTGGCCTACTTCGTCTCGACCGGGCAGGTGCTGTACCGGGTGGCGCTGCCCATGGCGGTGTGCAACGTGCTGGGCTCCGTGCTGGGGGCGCGGGTGGCCATGCGGCAGGGTACGGGCTTCGTGCGGGTGCTGTTTCTGGCAGTGGTCAGCGCGTTCATTTTAAAGCTGGGCTGGGAAACGCTGGCCTGAGCCGGTCGCGCATGCCTCATTCCGCGCCTGTTCTGACGGGCGCAAGCTGAAGCATGCGCGACCGGCTTATACGGCTTGCAGCTGGGGCTGCTTTTTGCGCGGCCGACGCGTCCGGTTCCACCACATAATGGTGCCGGTGACGGGGAAGGTAGCCCCCAGCAGGCCAAGCACCAGCGCCAGCAGCTTGGTGATTTTTCCGCCAATGGCCCCCGTATGCACCGGTTTGAACAGCCCCCGGATGCGCTGCCCCACCGGGCGCTGCGCGTAGGACTGCGAGCTCAGCACCGCCCCCGAGTACTGGTCGAGGTACACTTCGTCGGTCGCATTTTCGGTGATGGCCCCGGGCGGCAGCACGGCCACCCGGATGCTGCCGGTGGGCGCTTTGGGCAGTTGCACGGTGTAGGTTTCGGCCTCGGGGGCCTGCTGGCGGGCTAGGGCCAGCACGGCATCGGGCGCGAGGGGCGCGGCCCCGGCAGCGGGTATACGCGAGGTGGGCGGCTCCGGCCGCTTCAGGAGCGAATGGGTGAGCTTGCTGATGCCCTCCCCTACCCATTCGAAAGACATGCCCACGCCCGTGAGGGCCATAATGAACAGAAACACGGACGCATAAAAGCCCAGCGAGACGTGCAAATCGTGGTTCAGGCGCTTCCAGCCGCTGCCCCACTTCAGCAGCAGGCGCGGCCGGAGGGCCTGGCGGACCGTGGGCCACCACAGCACCAGCCCGGTGCCGAGAATAAGCAGAAAAATGCTGGCGCTCACGCCCATCACCAGCTTGCCCACGGGCCCTGCCACCAAGCCCCGGTGCAGCAGCTCCACCGTTTTGAAGAAGTTGTCGCGCGGGTTCAGCTCGCCCGTGATGGCGGCGGTGTAGGGGTTCAGAAAGATGCGCGGGCCGCCGCCTTCACCCTTTTTTTGGCCACTTTTTTCCGGGCCGCCTTTGCCGGGCGCGCGGGCCGCGGCCGGGCCGGGTTTGTCGCCGCCGGCCAGGCTCACTTCGACGGTGCGGGCGGGGTCGGCGTAGAGCCTGAAGCCGCTGATGCTGGCCTGGGGCTTATAGGTTTTCACCGCTGCGGCCAGCTGCGCCAGCGGCAGGCGGGGCGTAGTGGCGGGGGCCACAAAGTAGCGCGCCGGGTGCCAGGCCTGCTCCAGCTCCTGCCCGAAGGCCAGCACGCTACCCGTGAGGCACACGAACACGATAATCAGCCCCGTACCCAGGCCCAGCCACAGGTGAATGGCACGAAAAAGCGACCTGGTCGGGCTCATGGCGGGCCTTACAGCTTGTAGCTGAGGGTAGCGGCGAAGGTGCGGGGCGCGACGGGGTTCACGCTGTTGTCGTCGTGCACGTTGTAGCTCAGCTCGTTGAGCAGGTTGGCCATTTTCAGGCGCAGCGAAAACCGTTCGGTCGCGTAGCCCACCGAGGCATCGAAGAGCACGTAGTTGGGAATGCGGAGGTACTTGTTGATGTCGGCCACGGGGTTGCCTTTCACATCGTAGATGAGGCGTGGGTTGCGGCCCGCCAGGCGGTCGCCCACGTAGTAGCCGGTAGCCCCGGCGCTCAGGCCGCGCAGCAGGCCATTGCCGGCAAACAGGCTGGCGAAGGAGTAGTACAGGCTGAGGTTGGCCGTGTGGGCGGGGTTGTAGCGCAGGCGGCTGCCGTCGGCATAAAGCGTGCTGCGGGTGTAGGCGGTATTGTTGTAGCTGTAGCCGGCAATGAGCGAGATGCCGTTCATGGGGCGGCTCTGCACGTCTACTTCCACGCCCTTGCTGGTTACCTGGCCGGCCAGCTCCTGGGCGCTGGGAAAGCTGACGTTATAGCTGGGATTAAGGCCGTTGCCGAGGTACTGCTGAATCACCTGGGCCTGATTGTTGTTCACGATGTGGTAGGCCGTGACGTTGGCCGACAGCGCCCCCCTGAACAGGTCGTTCTTGATGCCGACCTCCAACTGGTCAATCAGCGACGGGGGCAGGCTGCCGCCCTGGTTATCGGTTACGGTATTGGCCTGGGGCGCGAAGGAGCTGGAGTAGGAAGCGAACAGCGCCGTGGTTTTCACGGGCTGGTACACCAGGCCTACGCGGGGCGAAAAGGCGTTGTCGTAGCGGCGGTTTTCGCGTACGGTAGCGGGGCCATTGGCCGCAGCGGGCGCGGCGGGGTAGGTGTACACGTCGCTGGGCGTTTCCTGGTAGCTCCAGCGCAGGCCGGCCAGCAGCTTCACGCTGCTGCTCAGGCTGATGAGGTCCTGGGCGTAGAAGCCGGCGCGGCGGGTGTTGCCCAGCGTGCGGGTGTTGTAGCGCAGGGCATCGTAGCCGCTGGCGGTGCCTTTGGGCCGGCCCAGCTGGCGGCCGGGGCTCAGAATATTCACCGAGTCAAAGGCCTGGGTAGCGTAGGCCAGCGTGGTAGTATGGTACTGGTCGGCATCGGCCCCCACCAGCAGCGTGTGCCCAATGCCGCCGGTGCGGAAGCTGCCCGTGAGGTCGAGCTGGGCGAGGTAGTAGTTTTCGCCGGTTTCGGTGCGCTGCAGGTTGCGGAGCCAGTTGCCGTAGTTGCGGCCCGGCCTGATGACGTTGGCCGTGGGCCGGCTGGCGCTTTTCAGCTCGTTGGCATAGCGCTGGAACGCGCCCACCGCCCGCAGCTGCCAGCTGTTGCTGAGCCGCGTAGTGAGCGTAGCCGTGGCGCTGGTCTGGTTGGTGGCGTTGGTGGCGGCGGCCGTGTTCAGGAAGCGGCTGCGCGAGTCCGAAATCTGGTAATCGACGGTGCCGATGCCAAAATCGGGGGTGCGGTTGTCGCGCAGGTAATCACCTTCAATCACCAAATCGGTTTGGGAACTGAGGCGGAACAGCAGCGAGGAGTTCACGTACACGCGGTTGCTCCGCACGCCGGCGCGGTAGCTGTCGGCGCGCTCCCAGGTGCCGTTCAGGCGGAAGGCCACCTGCTGGCTCGCCCCCACGGCACCATACACGTCAAACTGCGGCTTCACGAAGCCGTAGCTGCCCACCCGCAGCCCCACCGAGCCGCCGCGCTCGAACTGCGGCTTCTTCGTCACCAGGTTCAGAATGCCGCCCGCCGCCACGTTGCCGTAGAGGATGGCCGCGCTGCCCTTCAGCACCTCCATGCGTTCCAGCGAGCTCACCTCGGGCATGATGCCGTTGTTGTAGCGCACGCCATTTTTGAAGGTATTGGCGCTGGTGTAAGCGAAGCCGCGGCTGGCAATTTCCTCCTGCGTGCCGCCGGTGGCCCCCATCACGTACACGCCGGCCACGTTGGCCAGCACGTCGCTCAGGCGCAGGGCCTGTTGCTGCTCGAGCACCGGCCGCTCGATGGTGAGCGTGGCCTGCGGGTTGTCGAGCGGGGCGATGGGCATCTTGCCCACGCTGGGCGCGCGCTGGTTCAGGCTTTTGGTGCCCGTCACGGTTACCTCGGCCAGCTGCTGCTCGCCACGGGCCAGCACGAAGGGCGGCACCTCAGCCGTTTGGGCAGCACGCACTTCCACGGCCATTTCCTGGCCCACGCAGCCCAGACAGCTCACCGCGATGACCTGCCAGCCGGCGGGCGCCTTGAGGGTGAAGCGGCCTTCGGCATCCGTTGCCGTACCCCGTTCGCTGCCTTTGACGCGCACCGAAACCTGCCCGGCGGGCTGCCCATCAGCCAGTAGCACGCGCCCCGCAACGGTACCCATGGCCTCGCGGTGCTGCTCGTTGCGGGGTTGGGGCTGATTGCTCTGGGCCAGCACAACACTGGGCAGGCAAACGCTAAAGAGCAGGCTGGGAAGGACGAGGTGGCGCATAAGCTTATTTAGAATGATTCAAAATAGACCACAAAGGTGCAGGCTATTTAGAATCATTCCAAATAAAATTTCAGCCGCGCATGCTTTCCCCTGCCGGCCCAGGGCCTACCATAGGCCAGGCCAATGGTATCTACCTGTCTTGCAGCAAATAATTCAGCCTTTGGGGCTTGTCCTGACCCAAAACTTTTTCAGGGGCGACGATGAAGCTTGCACGCCGTATCGCGCCGTGTTCAACCACGGTGTGCCGCAACACCGTGCAGTGAAAACACGGCGACACACGGCGGTTTGACACGGCGCGAAACAACGCAGCTGCTTGGCAAGTCGAAAAATAGCCAACCGGCTGAGGTAGCCACTCCAGCAGCTTTTTCCCGGCTCATCCGCTATAGCGTGCCGATGCGCGTGGCGTAGTAGTCGGTGTCGTCGTGCAGGGCATCGCGCAGCAGCTCGCCCTGCACGGGCAAGCCGGCCAGCGGGGCCAGCGCGCACAGGTCGAACGCACCCATCGAGAGTGGTAGCAGGCCCAGGGCGGCCAGCGGCCAGCCTTTTTGCCCCCGGCCCAGGCCCAGCCCAATCAGTCCTGCTCCTAAAGCTACCCGCGCCAGGCGCCCCGCCGGCGAAGCCATTGCACGCAAAAACTGATTTTTATTCACAGAAGACATAAAAAATTGGCAAATATTCTCTCAACGATACGCAAAATTACACCGGGGCCGGCCCGCATTGGCTACCACCGCCAACATAAATAGGACTTACGCACCGAACCGGCTCCCGCGTTTTGCCCGGCGCTTTAGCGCCGGGATGCGGGTCCTCGATTAGGCTGGCAGGGCTTTAGCCCATGCGCGACGCCGAACGAGCAGGGGCTAAAGCCCCCAAAAAAGGGGCCAACCCAGCATCCCGGCCCTAAAGGGCCGGGCAAATACAACTGATGGATTTTGGTGCATCAGTCCTACTAAAGAAGTTTGCCGAAGCTGACCGGCCATGTGGCGCCCCTTTTAGTGGCCGTAGATGTGGAAGATGCCCTTGTCGGTGGGCGTCCAGAGGCAGGCGCGCTGGCCGCTGGCTTTCAGGGCGTTGTTGGTCCAGGTGTTGCAGGTATAGAGGAAGCTGTACACGCGGGGGGCTTCATAGAAAGCATCGTTCTCGGCGTAGCTGTGGCCTTTGATGGGCTCGAAATGGCCCTGCGCATCCGGTCGAAAACTGGTGCGGATGTAGTCGACCAGACGGGCGTATTCGGCCCGGCTCAATTTCAGCTCGATGGTTTCGGGACCGGGCGTCATCGTGCGGAAATAGGTGGTGTGCATGACCGCCGAGCCCAGCCAGAACGCGGCCACGAAGGCGGTGCTGAACTTGAGGTCGGCCCAGGTGGGCGTGTCGAGGTAGAAGCCCTTATCGCCCCAGCCGAAGCCGACGTAGGGCAGGCTGCGGTCCTGCGACGGGATGTTGGCGAAGGGCAGCAGCGGCCGCCAGTCGAACTCGGGGCTGACGACGGGCAGCACAATGTCGGTGTGCACGCCGTTGGTGTGCAGGTACACGACCACGTCGGCCGGGGCGTTGGGGTCGGCTTTGGGCACCGGAATGCGCGGGATGACAAGCGCCGCCCCAGCGTAGAGGGCGATAAACCCCATGAAGGAAAGAAGGCCATAGCCCCCGATGCGGGCTGCTTTTTGCAGTGGTGTGGACATCGAAAAAGAAGAAAAGAGGCCGTAGCCGGGACGCTATACGGACGCGGCGGCCCGGCGGCCAACGGCCCGGGCCCGGCCGCTACAGTTGCCCGCGAGGCCCTACACGAGGTCGCAGTACCAGAAGCCGGTAGCCAGCGGGGCCGGGCCGGCGCCCGGCGCGGGGGCGCAGTCGTAGTCGTCCGAATCGGCCGCGACGGGCGCGGGTGCCGCATATTCGCGGTACACGATTTCGCCCTTTTCGAAGACAATGGGCTGGCTGAACAGCGGCCCGTCGAACACGAAGGTGTGGAACTCGCCGTTTTCACCGCAGGGGTCGACGTGAGCGGGCAGGTCGCGCAGAAAGTCCTCGTCAATCACCCGGCCCACGAAGCTGCGGTCGAGGTACTGCTCATTCACGCAGGTAGTGATGGTTTTGAAGCCCAACCCGATAAACTCGCGGATGAGCTCGGCCGTGGGCGCGCCCCAGAGCGGAAACACGGCTTCCAGGCCCGCTTCGGCCAGCCGGGCTTCGCGGTACCGGCGCAGGTCTTCAAGAAAAATGTCGCCGAAGATGGAAACCGTGGCCCCGGCCGCCTGCAACTCGCGCATGGTGTCGCCCATTAGCTGCTCGTAGGTGGCCATGGAGGGCATTTCGGGCAGCAGCAGCTGGTAGCAGGGCAGCCCGAGGACGGCGGCCTGCTGCTCGAGCAGCGCGGTGCGCACGCCATGCATCGAAATACGCTGGTAGGGCGTGCTCACGGTGGTGAGCAGCGTCTGGATGTCGTAGCGGCCGGCCTGCCGCACTTTATAGAGCGCCAGGGCCGAGTCTTTGCCGCCGCTCCAATTGAAAATAGCCTGTGGTTTCATGTGCGGGCAAAGTAACGGCCGGGCCCGCGTACCGGCCGCGCGCACGTTGTGCCGGTAGGGCAGTTGGAACGTGCGCCGGCAGGCCGTACACCGATAGCGTTGGCGGCCGTCGTGGGTCCGTCCGTGGCGGTAAACCGCGTCCGACTGCTGGCAGGACGCGCATCAAACAGGATACTTCTAAGAAGCTGTTTTAAGTTAATAGGACTTATGCAATTTAAGTCCCAGCGGGGCGACATACCGGTAGTAAATAATTGATAAACAAGAGCAAAGCCCCAGCAGGGTCATACCCGGAGGGCGACACTCGTTGGCATCCATCTGACGAATGTCGCCCGCTGGGTAGGACCCCGCTGGGGCTAAAAAAACAAACCTTTGCGTAAGTCCTAAGATGATAAAAATCATCATGCTTCGACAAGCGAATGCCAGATGAAGCATAACCGTTTCAAAAGGGTTTTCGACCAACTTAAACAGCTTCTAAGACCACGGGCGGGGCAGCAGCGTGAGAGGTTGAACCGTTTTCGACCAACTTAAACAGCTTCTAAGCAGTCAGTTGCTGGAACAAAATCTTGCTACTTGGCGCTTCTGTCCCGCTACTCACAACCATACCCCAGACTACAAACGTTCTACGGAATTAACACAAGACCGACTGGCGTATATTTTGGCAGGAGTACCGCGACTATATCGACCTGGCCAGAATGGCCCAGCTGCTGCCTTTCGTAGGGGCTGCGGTGGGCGCGGTAGCCAACTACCTGGCATAGCCCCGCCAGCAAAAGGTTTTCGACAAACAGACACGCGGTATTTCATCAACTGATAATCAACATCCTGTTCAGCATAGGCTCCGGCATCATGAAATATTGACTAATATGATTAGTGGTTTTTTGCAAAAAATAATAGTACCAATTTTTTGTTATTGAAGTCCTGATTATGCACCTTTGTGCACCGCTCCTACCCCCTCGCGCGGCTCACTCGTCAGCTACTCCTTTCTAATGCGCCTGAACCTCTACCTCAGTGCCGAAGGTCCCGTTTCCTTCGACTACCAATCAACCCTCAAGGGCGCTTTTCACCGCTGGCTGGGCCACGATGAAGCCTTGCACGACGGCCTCTCACTCTATTCACTCTCCTGGCTGCGCGGCGGCCGGGCCGGGCACGGCGGCATCCGTTTTCCGGACGGCGCGCAGTGGTTCATCAGCGCGCCCGACACCGAGCTTATTCACCAGCTGGTGAGCGGCGTGGTGCGCGCCCCCGAAATCGGCCTGGGCCTGCGGGTGGCCGACGTGCGGATGCAGGCCGCCCCCGACTTCGCGGCCGGCGAGCAGGCGTTTCGCGTGGCCAGCCCCGTCTTCATCAAGCACCTACCCCCCGAGGCCAAGCTCGGCACGCCCGCCGACCACCTCCTCCCCGGCCACCCCTTGGCCGATGAGCTGCTCATGGCCACCCTGCGCCGCAAGCTCTGCCAGGCCGGCCTCGACGACACGGGCGCGGCCGTGCGCTTCGACCCCGCCCACATTGCCACCGCCAAGACCAAGCTCTTCCGCTACAAGCAAGTGCAATGCAAAGGCAGCATCTGCCCGGTGCTGGTGAGCGGGTCGAGCGAGCAGATTCAGTTTGCCTGGGAAGTGGGCGTGGGCCACTCCACGGGGATTGGCTGCGGGGCGCTGGTGTGAGGTAAGGGCATGAAGAAAGCCGCTGGTGGCGGCTGAGTGGTTCTTGCTACCTCAGTTCTGACTTTTGCATTTCTCCGAGTCCGGACCTGAGCCCACCCTTTTGCCCTTCCCCGCATTGTTCAATCGGCCCTCTTCCGTAGCCGGACCGTAGTTGAAGACAGGTTTGCCCGTACCTGAAGCGTAGTCGCAATACCCCGTTTTTCTTGGTTTCGTTTTATTTGGACACGATGGTTCCTCATCAGGCGAATAAAACTTTTCTACGCTAAGCACCATATTCTAGTAAATGCACACATGTTCGCTTCGCATAAAATCACGTCCTCAAGATTGAAACTTCAGTGACAGTGCCTCATATAAATCAGCTATTTATCTGATTTCAGATGCATTAGAGCCGATGCTAATAACTTCTTCGCAAAATGATTCACGAACTCGTTACCTATACCGAAAAAGTGCTGTCTGCCTTCCGTGAGCACGGACTACGGCCCAAGGATGGCCTGCATGTGCTCATCGGCTTCGATGAGGTGGGCAATGCGATAATGCAGGAAGCCGAATTTTACCGGCGCACCGATACCACGATTTCGGAGTTTTTGCTGAACTGCGCTCGGCTCGAACAGCGGGCTTGGATGATTGACACTTGGAAATGTCTGGATGCGCCGGACAAGGAAATCCACTCGGCCTCCCCCTTTTGCCTCGCATTCAAGCGGGCGGCGTGGGTAGGCGGCGAAAAATATCAGGAAAAGGTAGCCGACCCCAAGAAGCAGCCGCTAGACCAGCGCATCGGCCGGTATTTCGACCGGGCTATCACGCTACTGGAACCAACCGATGAGCGCGAAAAACAGGTTGCATTACAATTCAAGCACTTTTGTCAGAATGATTTAGCTGGAACGCTTACCAGTCTGCCCGAATACGGAAAACTCAAGGAAACCGACTACATAGCGGTGTACCTGGGGGAACCGCAGGCGACTTTGCCCGACTACGAAAAGGTGAACAACCGCTACCTCCGCGACAAGCTTTTTAACACGGAGGAACAAAATACCTTGCCCGACGCACAGGGCCGCATCTACGGTACCAGCAATTTTTTCAACGGCTACGGCGATAAAAAGCCTTTTTTGGTGCACCAGACCGCACCTTTTGGCACTAACGCGGCCCGCAGCCCGGCGGCTTCGGGCATAAGCAGCCGCATTTCGGACGCGGATGCTCGCTGGCTCAACGATTTCCGACTGTTGGCCGACCGCAGCCAGCGCGTTTTGCCCAATCCGCTGCCCGTATTCGTGGATGCCGATGAATTGAATCGGCAGGTGGTGGCCATTTTTAACGAGGACCCGGCCCTGGTACCCGGCTACCGCGAAATCATGGAGCGACTCATACTGGGCGGGCATGACTTGAGTAACTACTACCTGCTGTTTTACCAGCGCGGCGAGGTTAAGGATTTCGATTACGTGAGCCAGTTTGATACTCGCTTGCGTGACCCGATGGCAAATACTGACTTCTGGCAAGTTCAAGACTTGTTCCCATTAGGGAAAAACTCGTTTTCGCCCAAACTTGACAGCGTATTTGTCCTTCAAGGATTGCTTCTGCCGGAAATTTTTAATAAGGCGATAGGAGGCAATCCAAATTCCTATTTTGAAGATATTGAAGTACAACGAATTAAGAAGTATGCCCAAGTATCAGATGGCGTTGCTAATACTTCCCGCCAACTGGCTATGCAATACCGCAAAGCTTGGTACGACTTCGTGTACAAATCTCGGCGACAGGGAATAACGCATGTAGCGTGGCGCGACATACTCCAGACCGGAATTCTCGCTGACTTGTGTTCGACTGACGATGGTGCTCCCTTTCGCGTTCGACGCAAGCTCAACATCTACCTGAGCCTGAACCACCTGTTTGATTCTTCCAATTCCAACTTCAACGGACATTCCATGCCTACTTACCTGCCCGAATTACGCGACTCTCTGGGCCGCCTCCTGGCCGACGATGCCGCCGACCAGCACCTGACCACCGACGAGGACTTTGCCTTCGCCGCCGGCCAGCTCATCTACTACTTGCTGTATCAGAGTAAAACAGAGGACAAGACCAACGAGTTGCTCGAACCCTTTTTGCAAAAGACCAACGCGGCACTTTTTAAGGAGGCATTGGCGCAAACCATCCGGCGCTACAAGCACGCCATCTCGTTCGGCAACCGCCGCTTTCGCAAGCTGGCCGAAGAGGTATTGGGCTACGAAGCCCAAAAAACGCCCAAAGACCTGATGCCATTTATTCTATGCGGCTATTTCAGCCCGTCGGGCCTGTTTGGCAAAAAGGCTGAAACCCCGGCGGCTGTTGGTGCCCCCGAAACTGACGAAACCGAAGCTTAATTTTTCTCCTCCTTTCATTTTTTGTCCCATGCCCCAAGCCTACAACCGCCGCGCCTACGGCTGCGCCGTCATCAAAAGCGTTAATTCCAACTACAACGCCGACTTCACGCACCAGCCGCGCACCTTGCCCGATGGCACGGTGTACGCCACCGACAAAGTGCTAAAATACTCCATCAAAAATTACTTCGTCCGCAACTATGGCGAGGACAAAATTTTCTATTTCAAGACCTTCAACGAAGGGATGTCGCCCCGCACGCTGGACGAAACGTATAACAACTTATTCGGTCCCTATCCGCAGGAGAAAGGCAAAAACAAGGACAGCGTAGTGCGACTGGCAATCCTGGGCAACTTGCTCAAATGCCTGGACATTCGCTTGTTCGGGGCCACGTTTGCGGGCGAAACCAACATCTCCATTCACGGACCAGTGCAGATTACGCACGGCATGAACCGCTACGCTGAGGGCGCTATCTTTTCAGAACAAATCATGTCGCCCTTCCGCAACCCCGGCGATAAGAGCGTGGATTCCAC
>JANNDE010000061.1:0-3794 GCA_031387395.1 Hymenobacter sp. | reverse complement strand
CGAGGCGGGCGCGGTACTGCTCCCAGGCGGGCGGCTTGGCGGTGGGCACGGCGGCAACTTGGCTACTCATGGCGGGTGTGCTGCACGTGGCCGGCTTCGTCGTGCCGGAACGTTTCGACCATTACATTGCCCAGCGCCTGGCCCCCGCTGGCGGCCGCCACCCGCCGGCAGAATTCGACCCAGGTAGCTTCCTGCATCAGCTTGCCGCCGCCCAGGGTGTCGTAGGCAAAGGCCACCAGCCCATCGCGCGAGCGGGCGGCAGAGCGGATTTCAAACCGCAGCACATCGAACGACTCGTCGAGGTAGTGCGCTTCGAAGCGAATACGGCCGGCCTCGGGGTGGCCCTCTAGGGTGATGAACTCAAAGGAAGTGCTGCCGACGTCGGTGACGCGCACGCTGCCGTTCCAGGGGCCCAGGATGGTGATATGGAACTCGTCGTCCACCTTAATGGGACCATCGTCGCCGTCTTTTTTTTTGAAGTTGGCCAGCGCCTCGGGCGAGAAGCGGGGCACGTCGGCCTGCACCTCGGCCATGAGCTGGGCCGGCGTTTTTCGGGCGCGCGCCACATCAATGAAATAGCGGCGCTCCAGCAGCGGGCCGGAGCCGGTGGCAGCGGGTTGTTCGGGTTTGGAGGAAGCGGAATCAGACATGACCAATGAAGAAACGTATGGCTCTCATACGCCCCACGTCGCCGCAAGATGCCACGGTTGAGCTAATCGCGGACCTTTTCTGAACTCAACCCTCAACATTCACCCCTCAACACTTCCCCAATGGCCTACTACCGCCCGCCCGGCCCGCCCCCCGACCCCGCCCTCGTGCGCAGCCTCACCCAGCAGCAGCACGACATGCGCCAGCGCGTGCGCCACGAGCCGCTGGCCCAGGAGCCGCGCCTCATTGCCGGCTGCGACTCGTCGTTTCCCACCCCCGATACCATTCTATCGGTTTTCGTGGTGCTGAAATTCCCGTCGCTGGAGCTGGTGGAAAAGGTGTACAACTACGGCCCCGTCGATATGCCCTACGTGCCCGGCTTCCTCTCCTTCCGCGAAGCCCCGAACGTGATTCACGCCTTCGCCAAGCTCGAAAATAAGCCCGATGTGATTATGGTCGACGGCCACGGCATTGCGCACCCGCGCCGCATGGGCATTGCCGCGCACCTAGGCGTGCTGCTCGACATGCCCACCTTCGGCGTGGCCAAGCAAAAGCTGACGGGCGTTTTCCAGGAGCCCGGCATGGAGCGCGGCAGCATCGAGCCGTTGCTCGATGCCAAGTCCGACGAGCTCATCGGCGAAGTTATTCGCAGCAAAAACAAGGTGCTTCCGCTGTTTGTGAGCCCCGGCCACCGCTGCGACCAGGCCACCGCCACGCGCCTCACACTGGCGTGTTTGAAAGGCTATAAATTACCCGAACCCACGCGGCTGGCCGATTATTGGGCGGAGGAGTTCAAGAGAGAGGTGCGGTGAAGCAGACTGGCAAGCGTCTCCAACGATTCCGCCGCGTCGGATGGCAGCTTCAGCAACCCCGCCACGGCCTGAAACACCGCTTGCTTGCCTTGCTGCTGCGCCAGAATGCCGGCATCAACCGGCAGCTGCTGCGATTTAGAGAGCTTCTGCCCGGCCTCGTTCAGCAGCAGCGAATGATGGTAGAATTGAATATGCGCCGCATTAAACGCGGCCGTTTCCGACAGCTGGCCGGCTAGCCACAGCTGCGCGGCGGTACTAGGCTGCAGGTCGAGCCCGCGCACAATCAGGTTGGTGCCGAGGCGTAAATCATCCACCACCGACGCCACTTGGTAGGCTACCACGCCGTCTTTTTTACGAATCACGAAGTCCGGCATAAGCGCCCCGAGCAGCACCCGAGTTTCGCCCTGCCAGCCATCCGAAAACAGGACTTCGGTGCCGGCCGGCACCTGCGCCCGCCAGGCCGCGCCCGGCGTTTCGAGCGGCACGGCAGTTTCATCGCCGCCGGTGCGGGTGCGCTGGCTGGCTCGCACGAGGCCCGGCTGCTGGGTCGTACCCGGCAGGGCCAGGCGGCGCAGCACGCGGTTGTATTCGGGCAGGTGCAGCAGCTGCGAATGATGGCGCAGGAAGTCGTCGGGGCCGCTGGGGCCGTGGTCGTAATCAATCCCCAGCCAGTCGATGACGCGGAAGATATTATCCAGATAAGCCGGGCGCAGGCGCGCGCGGTCGAGGTCGTCGATGCGCAGGTGCAGCGCACCTCCCACCTGCCGCGTGAGCAGCCAGGTGAGCACGAAGTTCACGGCATTGCCGAGGTGCAGGTAGCCGCTGGGCGTGGGCGCGAGGCGCGAAACAACGGACGGGATTTTGGCGGAAGTCATTGGCAACGGCAGCATCTGGGGAGTCGGCATTACAGCTCCCAGGCGGCCCCCTGCAATACCACGCGGTAGCCGTCGGGGTCTTCAAACGTGCGCCCCTGCGCATCCCAATACGGGTTATACGACGGCACCGCCGCGAAGCCCGCCGCCGCCATGCGCGCTACGGCGGCCTGCCACTCGTCCGCATCGGGCAAATAAAAGACGAGCAGATTATCGGAAGTGGGGGCGCGGCCCACCGCGTGGCCGGGCTGGTGGGTGAATTCGAGGTGGTAGGGCGCGTGCGGATGGCCCAGCATCACGCCATCGAAGCCATTGTGGGCGGTGAAGGACGTGAGCAGCGTCAGGCCCAGGCCGTCGCGGTAGAACCGCAACAGCGCCGGCAGGTCGTCGGTGGGCCGGGCCACGCGCAGGATGGGAACAGTCATAGCAGCCGCCGAAAGCGGCAAAATACGTGGCGGCGGCCGGTTGGTGGCTGTTACCGCCGAAACCACCAGCTTCGGTGGCAGCCCCGGGGCCGGAAGCCCAGCAGCAGCCCAACCGGGCCTCGAAGCAGCCAGCCGGGAGAAGTTCCACAAAAACGGTGGTGCCTTGCGGGTCCGTGCGTAAGTTTGCGGTCAATTTGCGCGCGGGTTCCCCCGTGTCGCAACGCGCCCAATCCGCCTGCTGATGCTGACTGCTGTACTGCTTTTTCTCCCTTTGGCCGCCGCCCTGCTGCTGCTATTCGTTAAGGGAGCCGCCGCCCGCGCCCTCGCTTTTGGGGCCTCGCTCCTCGAATTCGCCCTCGCGGCCTTCGTCGCGTTCGACTTCAAAGCCCACGGCTCCACCGCCTACAACCTCAACTATAGCTGGATTCCGTCGGCCGGCATCAACTTCCACCTCGGCCTCGATGGCCTGAGCCTGCTGCTGGTGCTGCTCACCACCTTCCTGGTTCCGCTGATTCTGCTCAGCGCCTTCAAGCGCGACTACGACAACCCGTCCACGTTCTACGCCCTCATCCTGTTCATGCAGACGGGCCTGCTCGGCGTGTTCACCTCGCTCGATGCCTTCCTGTTCTACTTCTTCTGGGAGGTGGCCCTGATTCCGATTTACTTTCTGGCGGGTGCCTGGGGCGGCGAGCGCCGCGTGGCCGTCACCCTCAAGTTTTTCCTCTACACCGTCATCGGCTCGCTGCTGATGCTGGCCGGCTTCGTATACCTCTACCTGCAAACCGGCCCCGCCGCCGGCTCGCTGGCCCAGCACTCCTCCGAGCTCACCGCCTTCTACAACCTGAAGCTGAGCGCCTCGGAACAGTCGTGGCTGTTCTGGCTGATTTTCGCCGCCTTCGCCGTGAAGATGCCCATCTTCCCCTTCCACACCTGGCAGCCCGACACCTACACCGAAGCCACCGCGCCCACCCAGGCATTGTACTGGAACACGCCCTCGAGCAGCAGAAACTCGCCCACGAAACCACCCGTGAGGGGCA
>JANNDE010000006.1:0-4233 GCA_031387395.1 Hymenobacter sp. | reverse complement strand
ACTCGCCGATGACGATGCCGGTGCGCTTGATTTCCTGCACGAAGGGGTTCCAGTCGGTGAACTGTTCGGGCGAGAAGGTGTGCGGCTCTATATCAATAAACTGCTTTTGAATAATGGCGTTGCTGATGAGGCCCACGTCCTGAAACCCGAAACCGGTGAATTCATCGGCGACCAGCGCCACGTCGATATCCGAAAACGCCCGCTGCTCGTTGCGGGCGTAGGAACCGAACAGAATGACTTTCCGCAACGAAAGATGCTGGCTGCGAATGCTTTCGGCGAAGGCTTTAACCCGTTCTAAGGCAACTGATTGAGTAAGCATTGGCGGAGGTCGGTTACATCGTGCAACACCGCTTGGGTGAAGGCCTGGGTGGCTTGCTGGCGTAGGTTGGCCGTGTAGCTTTCATAACGTCCTTCCAACTGAAAGGTGTTCAACTGCTGCACAAACGTGGCTTGGGCCAGCGTGAGCACCAAATTCGTATCGGCCAGCAGCCGGGCGATGTTGTGCGTAAAGGGTGGCGTGTCGCCGGAGTTGTCCTGCACCCATAGCGCCTTAGCCAGCTTCTCGATGGTGAGGTGGGCCCAGAACAGACACGGTACATACGTACCGGCCGTGAACATGGACCCGACTTCCTGCCAGTTCTGAGCTGCGGCATTCATCCAGTAGGCGATGTGGTCGGCTTTCGTCACGCCGCAAGTTAACGCAGAAGAGGCTGAAGCGCCCGTAGCTTCAGCCTCTTTTCGTTTCTGCCGCAGCTCAGGGCTTTGGGGAAGGAGTTGGGCAGGTGCTGACCGGTAGCAGTGGCGGCGCAGAGGATAGCCGGAGCGGCCTTCCCAACGCCACCCGCCGATTTCTTTCGCCGCTCCTATGACGCCGGAAAAGGTTCTCGTACTTTTGCACCCCGATTTTACGAACCCCCTCCCCTACTTGCAACCTGCCCGCTCCCTCCAACTCGGTATCCACGTCCAGGGCTTCCTGATTTATGCCGCCGGCGACACCGCCGCCGCGCTGCTGCTGCATCAGTTTAGCTGGCTGCGGCTGCTGGGCATGGCCCTGGTGGGCGGCCTGCTCTACTCCACGGAGGTGCCGGCCTTTTTCCGGTGGCTCGATGCGCGGGTGCCGGCCCGCCCCGACGGCAACCAGCTGCGTAAAATCAGCCGCGCGGCTCTCACGCTCCTCTACTTCAACCCGCTCTGGATTGCCCGGCACTACGTGTTTATAGCCATATTTGGGGGCACTGCCGGGTCGCTTTCGCTGGCGCTGCTGCCCGTAGCCGGCCGCTCCTTCCTGCTGAATGCCCCGGTTTCGCTGGCGGCCAACTACTACATTCAGAACTGCGTAGCCACCGACCGGCGCTTCATGGCCAGCGCCATATTCTCGGGGTTCATGGCCGTGTCGTATGCCCTCAGCGCCGCCTGGCTGTAGCGCGGATACACCGTTTGCTGGCCCCAGCTGGCATTTGCTGCCGATGCAGAAACCAACAAAAAGAGTCCATTACTGAATACAGTGGACTCTTTTTGTTAAAAATCGTCAGGCTCCCCTCTCCCTAAGGAGAGGGGCCGCCCCGGAGGGGTCCCGTGAGGTTTAGCGTCCGCGCCGCCCCTCCAAAATCCGAAAAAACGACCTGGTCTGCACCTCTTCCAGCGTCAAACCCGTCGCCAGAATCTCCGCTTCCGAAATCGCACCGCAGTTCAGGGCTTTGAGGAAGAAGTTGAGCAGGCCCTGGCCGGTGGCGGCGTCGTCGAAGATGTCGCCGGTGAGGGTGGAGATGGCGGCGCGCTCCACGAACGTGCGCAGGCGGTTCACGGCATCGTCGTAGCTGCTCAGGAAAAAGTTGTAGGTAGCGGCGTAGCGCATCGGCAGCTGCGCGGGGTTCAGGTCCCAGCCCTGGTAGAAGCCGTTGATGAGCGAGTGGGTGCTGTGGTGGTACGCTTGCCGCCACGCATTATGCACCGACTCGCGGTTTTCGCGCAACTGGGCAAAGCTCAGGTTGTCGCCCCGGTGCGGGCCGATGGGCATTACGTTGGTGGCCCCATCCGAGAGGAAGATGCCGGTGCCGCCGAGCGCCACTTTGGTCATGTGGTGGGCGAAGTCGTTCACGGGGTGGCCCATGGTCTGGTACCGGGCCGTGATACCGCAGCTGGCCGTGTAGTCGTAGGTGCCGAAGTGGGCCGCCACGCAGCGCCCCTCGCTGGCCCGGATGATGCGCAGGAGCGGGTTGCGCCCCTCCTCGTCCATGATAATTTGGGTGGCCTCCACCATCGTTTCCATCTGGAGGGTGCCGGGGGCCAGGCCATTGGCGCTTTCCAGCAGCTCGAACAGGCGCACCAGGGTGGCCATCTGCTCCGAAATAGTCACTTTGGGCAGCATCACCACGAAGTTGGCGGGCAGCTGGCCGCCGGTTTCGGCCAGCAGGGCGGTCAGGAAAATGTCGAGCGTGCGCACGCCGCGCGCCTTCATGTCTTCGGTGAAGGGCTTGATGCGGATGCCGATAAAGGGCGAGAGTGTACCCTGCTGCATGCCCTTGGCCACTTCCTGGGCGGCGCGCACGGCGGTGGCATCTTCCTCGGCATCGGGCCGGTTGCCGAAACCGTCTTCGAAATCGATGCGGAAGTCTTCCACGGCCTCGCGCTTTAGCTTCGCCACGATTTTGTTGTACACCGAGTAGGCCAGCCAGGCAGGCTCCTGCTTGCGGGCCTCCGGGCTCATCGCATCAAGCCTGGCGGTAAGGGCGGCCACGTCGGCTTCGAGGTGCGGCAGGTGCTCGTGGTTTTTGAGTTGCAGCACGCGGGCCAGCTCCACGAAATTGGGGGCGTAGGTGAGCAGGTTGTTGAGGGCGATTTCGCCCATCTTCACGCAGGTATCGGCTTTGAAAAGGTTGGCCCCGCCGTACACGGTATGCACGGGCTGACGGTCGGGCCGGTCGCCGGGGTAGGTGTGCTGGAACTTGATATTGGCCGTGCCGAGCTGGTCGAGCAGGGCGGCTTTGTCGGATTCGGGTAAGCTGAGTTTCATTGGTGGGAATCTGGTTATTCGTTGTCAGTTGTCAATTGTCAGTTAAGAATGTCATACAGAGCGCAGCGAAGCATCTTGCCCGCGCAACGCAATTCAATCGAAAGAATTAGGGACTGCGGTAAAGATGCTTCGCTGCGCTCTGCATGACGTTCTATCACGACCCGCGGTAGGTGGAATAACCGAACGGGTTTAGCAGCAGCGGCACGTGGTAATGCTCGTTGCCGGCCACGATAAACACGATTTCCACGAAGGGGTAAAAATTGACCGTGCCGTCCTGCGCGAAATACTCCTGGGTGTAAAACTTCATTTTATACACGCCCAATTCCACCTGCATTTCTTTCGGCAATAAATCCGGAATACGGCCGTCGGCATTTGTTTTGCCGCGCGCGATTTCCTGCCAGTCCTGCCCTACCTGTTGCAGCAGCGCGATGTTGACATTTGCCGCCGGCTTGCCCTTAGTGGTATCGAGTATATGGGTGGTAATCTGGCTCATGCGGCGAGGAGTTTTTCGAGGCGAAGGCGGGTAATTTTATCCTGCTCGCCGGCAGCAATCAGAATTTCAGTTTCGGGCGGGTTGGGCAGGCGGGTTTGCAGCAGGGCCAGCATTTCGGCAGCCGTTTTGCCGGTGGCGCACACGATGAAGATATAACCGAAGCGGCGCTCGTAGTCCTCGTTGCCCGTCGCTAAAGCCTCTAAAGTAGCCTGCGACGCCTGTTTCACCGCGGCCTGCTCACCCTCGGCCCAGGTGCTGGTGCTGGCGAATCTGGCGCGCAGGGCCTCCACGTCGCTCCCGATTTTGGGGTGGTGCGTGAAGGCTTCGCGCCAGTCGGCTTCGCGCAGCTGGTTCCAGCGGGTGGTGGCTTCGCGCAGTAGGGTGGCGGCATCGGCCACGGGAAAGATGGCGAGCATGCTGGCAACCCAGGCGCTGGAGCCACAGCAGGTTCGCAGGGCTTCGGCGCGAGCGGGTTTGGGGAAGTGGTTGAGGTTATAGAGTGTCATGTTTTGGTGGTCGTTTAGGCGTTCACCTCACCCCCTAGCCCCCTCTCCTGCGGAGAGGAGGGACTAGCTCTAGTTCTAGATGTAGGCTAAAAGACTAAAAACTAGTCCCCCTCTCCGCAGGAGAGGGGGCTAGGGGGCAGAGTTGATAAGTTCTGCTTCAGGGCATGAAATGTTTGAAATTTTGGGCGAAGAAAAGTTGGGCGTAGCTGATGGAAACGTGG
>JANNDE010000035.1:0-2369 GCA_031387395.1 Hymenobacter sp. | reverse complement strand
TGCTGTACCCGCTATTGCTGCTCAGCGGCTGGGTGCGGCTGTGGCTGCGAGAGCGGGGCCTTCGCAGCTTTGGGGAGATTTGGCAGCAGCACGGCCGCGCAGGTCTGCATCGGTTCGGCTGGGGCGAAGCGGTGCTGGACGTGGAGTCCGCCATTTCGGCCGGCCTGATTGTGCTGGCGGGCAGCGGAGTTACGTTGGTGCTGTATTCGCTAGGGAAGCTGTGGCTCCTGTAAGCTGCGTAGGAGCGGGAGCAATTTCCCCGTCAACTCCGCAAACACTGTGGTTTGAATGCCGCGGATAATTCTGATAGATGCCACATTAGCCGTAAATACGGCATCCGCTACCAGCAGGTCTGCCCGTCCAAATAGCCCTTCGCGGCATTCTACGCCCGCCGCCCGGGCCGCCCGCAGCACCTGCGTCTGGCGCACGCCCGCCACGCAGCCGCTGGCGAGCGCGGGCGTAAACAGCACTTCATCTTTCACCCAGAAAATGGCTGCTGCCCCCGCCTCGGCCACGTGCCCGGCGGCATCGCAGAGAATGATTTCATCGAGCCCGCGCCGCTGCCGCTCGTGGGCCGCCCGCACGTAGAGCCACGCCTGCGGTCCCTTGCAAAAACTAAGCGGAGAGTGAATGGAGTGTGTTTCGAGGGCAAAATCGGCCCTGGCAATCGGCGAGTCATCGGCGGCAAAAGCTTCGGCGGTGGCTAGCCACTCGGCGGTATCGGTGGTGGGCGTGTAGCGGCCGCCGCCGGCTCGCCAGAGCTGCAGGCGTAGGCGGGCGGCGGGCAGGTTGTTGGCCATCGCGAGCCGGGTCAGGGTGGTTTCCAGCGCTTCGGGCGTGGCCAGGGCAGCGGGCAGCGTGAGGTAGAGCGCGGCGGCGGCCTGCCGCATCCGGGCGTGGTGGTCGGAGGCGAGGCGCAGGTGGCCGGCCGCGAAAATCAGGGTTTCAAAGAAGCCGTCGCCGAAGGTCAGGCCGCGGTTGGGCAGGGCGAGGGAAAAAGATTCGGCCTCGTGCAAGTCCTCATTGAAAAAAAGCAGCTTATTCATCTCGTACCGTCCACAAAATCCGTGAAATCCGCTAAAATCCGTGCTAATCCGTGGTCTAGAGGAGGGCGAACTTCTTGCCTGGCATGGCCCGCACCACGCCCCGAAACTCCAGCCCCAGCAGCTGCGAGGCCACGGTATGGATAGCCAATTGGGCTTTCCAGGCCAACTCGTCCATCTGCAGCTCGCGGCTGGGCGCGCCGGCCAGCACGGTGATGAGGGTGAATTCATCGGTCGTAAAATCGTCGGCCGAGTAGGAGGGAGCCGGCTTGAACTTGCCCGACTGGTGCAGGGCGGCGTCCCAGTTCAGCAGCTGCTCCAGGTCGCGGGGCTCGGCGTAGAGGGCCGCTTTGTTGTCGCGAATCAGGGCGTTGCAGCCGGCCGACACCGATGAGCCCAGGTTGCCGGGCACGGCCAGCACGTCGCGGTCGTAGCTCAGGGCCAGCTCGGCGGTTATCAGTGCCCCGCCTTTTATGGCCGCCTCCACTACCACGGTGCCGTCGGCCAGGCCGGCGATGATGCGGTTGCGGGCCGGGAAGTTGTAGCGGTCGGGCGGCGTGCTGAAGGGGAATTCGGTGAGCAGGCCGCCCTGCTCGCGCATTTTCTCGGCAGTTTTGCGGTGCGCGGCGGGGTAGATGATATCCAGCCCGGTGGCCATTACGCCCACGGTTTCCAGGCCTTCCTGCAGGGCCGCGCGGTGCGCCATGATGTCGATGCCATAGGCCAGGCCGCTCACCACCAGCGGCCGGTGCGGCAGCAGGCCCGTGATGATGCGCTCGGTTTGCTCGCGGCCGTAGTCGGTGGCCTGGCGGGTGCCCACGAGGGCCACGGTTTTGGGGGCGTTGAGGTCGGCCGTGCCCTGGTAGTAGAGGATGGCCGGCGCGTCGGGAATCAGCTTGAGGCGGCTGGGGAAGCGCTTGTTGGTGTAGAAAATAATTTCAACCCCTTCCTTTTCGGCTTTCTTTAAATCAGCTTCGGCCTTGCGGAAGGCAGTTTCGCGGTCCTTGCCGGTGAGGATGGCCACGGTCGCCGCGCCCACGCCGGGGATGCGGCGCAGCTTGCCGGGCGGCATCATCAGCACGTTTTTGGCCGAGCCGCCATAGCTCATCAGCTGCCGCGTGAGCTGCGGGCCGATGCCGGGAAGGAGGGTGAGGGCGAGCTCGTGGTAGAGAAGGTCGTTCATGTGGTTCACCTCACCCCCCGGCCCCCTCTCCTTGGGGAGAGGGGGAGCCTGACGACTTTGGGCGGGGTAAGTGTTTGGTTAGGTGGGTAGAAATTAAGTTGAGAACGTAATTGGGGTGCTGGAGTACTTCGTGATTGGTGAAG
>JANNDE010000013.1:0-8131 GCA_031387395.1 Hymenobacter sp. | reverse complement strand
CTGCTCGCGCAGGGTGCTGAAGCCGATTTTTTGTTCGAAGTGTTGGGGTAACAGCAAGTGGGTACGCTTTCAGTAATGGGGTACGAAGGTAAACAGCGAAGCGGGCGGGATGATTCGCGGGCAAAGAAGTATGTACCCGGGCGTGCCACCTCACCCCCCGACCCCCTCTCCTTGGGGAGAGGGGGAGCCAATCGACTCCCGACGAATGCTTACGGCCGTTTCCATCAGGCTCCCCCTCACCCCAAGGAGCGGGGGCCGGGGGGTGAGGTGACGCGCCCGGATGATTCCACCCCAGGGCGTGCGCGATGCCCGCACCCACTTGCGCCTGGCCCGCATGCCGGGGTCCCTCATGAAGCAGCCCGAACTGAACACCGAGCAACTACAAGCCGCCGCCGGCCTGGGCTGGCGCGCCGGCTGCCGCATGGCGCTGGAGCTGCTGAAGCGCGGCCTCACCGTGCGCGAGCGGCGGGGCCGGTTCTTCTACCACCGCCTCACCCGCGCCGCTAGAGAATGCGCTGCTGCTAGTGGTGGCGGGGCCACAGAGGGTGGCGAGCGGGTAGCTACTGACGTTGCATCATGGTCGAATACTACGAAATCTCTCGCTGACTTTCCACAATAAATTTGAACAAGTCTTCCACACGCTACGTTTTTAGTAGTAGATTCGCCATCCTGATATGCATCGCACATGCACGTTTTTGTTCTGAAGACTTATAGAACAGGAGCGGAAACCACTTCTTAAATTCTCATATTATGGCACGCAACACAAAAGGGATTTCCGTTTCGTCTGCTGCTAAGTCGTTGCTCACTGGAGCAGGGAGCATCATTAATTTATCGGGGAAATCAGGCGCGGAATTCGCGCATAGCCCAATGGCTCGTCAAGACCGTGATGGCCGTTCTATGGCTTCTGATTGGAAACGGGTTGGGAGTGACATCAACGGTTCAATGAATAAAATTCTGGAACGTAATTCGGTTTTGCGCAGATGCAAATAAGTGCCTTTTATGGCAGCTAGTAGCAACAAACCCGCTAAGCAGAGCCAGCCTCCCAAGAAAGGAGCTGGCTCTTCTGGTTTTAAGATAATGCAAGGTGATGAAGTCGGGCTTGACCCGTTAGCTGCGCGCATCATGACGGCTAAAGCATCCATGTCTATGTCGGGTCCGCTACCTCCATTGGGTGAGTTTGCTCGCTACGAACAAACATTATCTGGTTCAGCTGACAGAATCTTGTCAATGGCTGAATTAGAGCAGAAGGAGCGTTTGGCAGAGAACAAGGAGCGTTTAAGATTAGACAAAAAACTAGTCGTAGGCCATAACTGGCGTAGCGGCTTTGCTCAATTTGCGGCACTTGGCTTGGTTTTGACTGCCTTTTACGAATCGCACGACCTTACCATGCACGGCCACGAAACTGCTGGGATTGCAGTAAGCACAACAACTATCATAGCAATTCTAGGCGCTTTCCTGGGAACAAAACTTGACCTTTTCAAGTCAAAGTCATCAGACAATAAAGCTGAGTAATAGCCTAACGGAACCTGATATGGCGGAGTAAACCGTTAGCCGATAATTCTACTAAGCTGCGACAAGTTCTACTTGTCCACCCCCGCCCCGAACAGCGCGAAGTCGTATTTCACCGGGTCTGATGGGTCCAATAGCCGCAGGTTGGCGGTGAGTTCCTCGGCGGCCTGCCAGTCTACCAACTTGCGGGTGAGCAGGCCCAGCGGGCGGGCCTGGCGCTCGACGTGTACGTCGATGGGCATGATGAGGTCGGCGGGCGAGAGGCGGGTCCAGAGGCCGAAATCCACGCCGTGGTCGTCGCGGCGCACCAGCCAGCGCAGGTACATGTTCAGGCGCTTGCAGGCCGATTTGCGGGCCGGCGTGGCCACGTGCTTGCGGGTGCGCTGGGGCGCATCGGGCAGGCTGAAAAACCGCTGGTGGAAATTGATGAGCCGCTCGCGCTGCGAGTGCCCCACCAGAAACGCGGTTTCGAGCGAGTCGTGCTGCCGGTACCAGTCGCGCAGGAAATGCACGAAATACAGCAGGTCGGTATCGCAAAACGTACGGTGGCAGAAGCCCAGCAGGCGCTTCAAATCTTCGTCCTCGTGCTGGGTGATGAACTGGTGGGGCGCGTCATCCATGCGCCGCAGCAGGTCGTGGCACTTGTCGATGATGGTGGGCCGCTGCCCCCAGGCCAGCAGTGCCGCAAACAGCGCCGCAATCTCAATATCCTGCCGCTGGGTGAAGCGGTGCGGGATTTGAATGGGGTCGTTTTGAATAAATTCCGGGCGGTTATAGCGCAGGTATTGCGCATCGAGCTGGCGGTGGAGCTGGGGAATATTCATGGTAGAAATGTAGCGTGGACGCGGCGAGTCCGCGCATGCAACGGCGGCAACGCATGGCTTTGCGCCGCTGCCTCGACTCACCGACTCGCCGCGTACACGCTACTTTGTTACTCTGGAATGTAGTTCGTCTCGACGCGGAAGCGCGCGTCGCTGGTGCCGAGCTTCTGCACGGCGCGGGGCGAGAGGCGCACCAGAATATTGTTATTCTCGCCGGTGTTGGGCAGCTTGCCGATAACGCGCACGTACACGTACAGGCCATTCATGGCGTTTTTCACCTGCATGATGGTGCCCACGGGGGCCGTTTTGTGCAGGGCCAGGTACTTTTCGGTCGTGCTGTTTTCGATGGATGCGCCCAGGCCCGATTCCACCACGCGGCCCAGCAGTTCGACGGCCCGGGTGGGCGTGCGCTCGGGCTTCTCCTCACGCTCGTCCTTCTTCTCCTCGCGGTCGGCGGGGGTGGCGGGTGTCACGGTGGCTACCTGGGCGGGCTTATCGGGGGCGGCGGGCGTTTTACCAGTTGGCACGGCTTCGGTTTCGGGCGGGCGCACGGCTTTGGCCGGGGCCGTCGCTTCTTCGGCCGCCGCCAGCAGCAGCAGCTGGCCGGCGCGCACGGTGCCGGCGGCGGGCAGCTTGTTCAGCTTAATGAGCTCCTCGGGCGAGAGCTTGTAGCGGTTGGCGATACCGAACAGGGTTTCGCCCTTGCGCACGGTGTAGCGGGCGGGCACGGGGCCGGGCGCGGCGCTGGCGGCGGGGGTTTTGGCGGACGCGGCGGCAGCTCTGCCGGCGGCGGGGCGGGGCACGTACACAATCTGGCCGATGCCGAGGCCGTTTTTAACCTGCGGGTTGGCGGCCATGAGCTGGGCCAGCGTCACGCCGTAGCGGCGGGTAAGGGCGGTGAGGGTTTCGCCGGCCCCCACGCGGTGCTTCACGAAGCGCTGGCCGCCACGCATTTCCTGGCCAACAGAATCGGTAGGCGCGGCTTTGGCGGCGGCAGGTTTGCCGGGGCCGGGGCTGTTCAGGGCCAGCACCATTAGCAGCGAAAGAAATACAGTCATGGTTGTAGCCTTGCAAAATTCACGTTTTCCCACGCCCGGGAAGGCCGGACATACCGCCCGAAAAGGCAAAATAACGCAAAAACCGGCGGGGAATTGGCCAGCGGTGACGAAAGGGCCGGGCCGGCCGGCTTTCTTTGCGCCCACAAGGCGCTTTTAGCAGCGCGCATCCGTTCCCTTCCGGCACAAGCTGAAGCATGTGCTACTCTCCGCCCGCCTATGGTTCTTGGCCTTATTCCCGCCCGCTACGCCTCCACCCGTCTGCCCGGCAAGCCCCTCGTCGACCTCGGCGGCCAGAGCATGATTGCGCGCGTGGTGCGCCAGGCCCAACAGGCCAACCTGGCCCGCGTGGTGGTGGCCACCGACGATGAGCGCATTCTGCGGCACGTGCGGGAGTTCGGCGGCGAGGCCGTCCTCACCCGCCCCGACCACCCCAGCGGCACCGACCGCCTCTGGGAAGCTTTCCAGCAGCTCGGCGCGCCCACCGACGTGCATTGCATCGTCAACATCCAAGGCGACGAGCCCTTTATTCACCCCGCCCAAATCAACGCCCTGGCCGATTTGTTCGCCGACCCGGCCACCGCGCCCGCCATCGCCACGCTCGTCAAGCCCGTGGTTTCAGCCGAGGAATTGTTCAGCCCGCACCTGCCCAAAGTCGTGCTCGATGCCCGGGGCCACGCCCTGTACTTCAGCCGCCATCCCCTGCCCTACCAGCGCAACCGCCCCGAAACCGAGTGGCTGGCGCACCACCGCTACCTGCGCCACCTGGGCCTGTACGCTTACCAGCCGGCCGTGCTGGGCCAGCTCACGCAACTCCCCGTGTCGCCCCTCGAAGCCGCCGAGAGCCTGGAGCAGTTGCGCTGGCTCGAAGCCGGGTACGCCATTCGCTGCGCCGAAACGGCGCTGGATGCGTTCGGCATCGACACGCCGGAAGATGTGGCGAAAGCACGGGCGCGGCTGGGAGTGTAGCATGGACTTTGCGAGTCCGCGCACCGGGCGCACCGTTCAACGATACCTGCAAGGCGCGGACTCGCAGCGGCCACGCTACAGCTAATCGGCCCGCTCCACCACCGGCTTCTCAGCGCTGTGCGTTTCACTCCGCTCCTCCTTCATCTCCCGCGAGAGGAAATAGTTGAGGGCCGTGCGAATCACGGCAACGGCCCCGAGCTTGCCAATCTGCTCCCAGCTTGGCGCGATGGCCGTACTCAGAATATCGGCCCCGAGCTGAAACTCCAGCGCCAGGGCCAGGTAGCGCGCCAAGGCCAGCCGAATGGCCGTAAAATCGGCCGTCTGCCGCCGCCGCAGCGCCTTCAGCAGCAGCCAGCCCGCGCTGAGAATGCCCAGCGCGATAATCGTGGCTCCCACGGTTTCCACACCCAGTTTCAGCCAGAGCACGCCTGCAATCACGGCGCTTTCGGCCCGGCCGTGCACGGAGGTCACGTCGCGGGCTGTTTCGGGCAGGGCGATAAGTACAGATTCAAGGAGCGGAAGCATGGGCACGCAACAACCGGCAGGTGGTAAATATAAGATGCTGCCGCAGGCTAGCCGCCGGCTTTTTTCGCCTTGTAGCCTTCCTTCAGCAGTACTTCCAGCACCTTGTCGCGGAAGTCGCCCTGCACCACTACTTCGCCGTTCTTGGCGCTGCCGCCCACGCCACACTTGGTTTTCAGCAGCTTGCCCAGGGTTTGCAGGTCGGCCTCGGTGCCCACGAAGCCGGTCACGAGCGTCACCTGCTTGCCGCCGCGCTGCTTCTTATCAAGCTGCACGCGCAGCTGCTGCTGCTGCGGTGGCAGCGTGGTGGCCTCCGTCGGCTCGTTGCCCTGGTAAGTAAAATCGGGGTTGGTGGAATACACGACTCCGGTGCGGTTTTTCATATGAGTTAGTTGTCAGTTGCTCGTTGTCCGTTGCTAGTTCGTTCCAGATTCATCAAATTGCTAACAACGGACAACGAGCAACTGACAACTAAAGATTAAACCGCCACGGCCAACGCCAGCGGCAGCAAACTAACTTCAAACTCGGTGGCGTGGCCCAGATAGTCGCCATCGACGTGGAAGCCGATGGGCGCTGCGGCCACCACCCGCCCGCGCGGCACCCGAAAATACTCGGCCGCCTTACTCTGGGGCAGGTTGCCCAGCGCCATGGCCAGGCTTACGCGGAAGGCGCGCAGGGGCGGCAGGTCGTCAATCAGACACACGTCGAGCAGGCCGTCGCGCAGGTCGGCCCGGGGCGCGATGTAGGCGTTGTTGCCGTACTGCGAAGCATTGGCGAAAGCCAGCACGTAGCAGCTGGTGCTGATTTCCTGGCCGTCGAGGGTGGCGCGCACGGGCACCGGGCAGTAGCGGCGGTACTCGCGCAGCGTCACCTGCAGGTAGGTGCTGAGGCCCCGCGAGCCGGCCTGCGCAAAGTGCTGGCTCACGTGCGCATCAAACCCCAGCCCGGCCGTGCAGAAAAACGCGTGGCCGTTGATAACGCCCACATCCATCCGGCTGAAATCCGGGGTCGCCAGCCGGCGCAATGCGGCCGGCAGCCCCAGCGGCACCTTCAGGTGGCGGGCCAGGCCATTGCCCGAGCCCTGCGGAATGATGCCCAGGGCCGCCCCGGTGCCCAGCAGGCCGCGGCCCACTTCGTTCACGGTGCCATCGCCGCCCACGGCGGCCACCACGGCAAAGCCTTCGGCAGCGGCGGCGCGGGCCAGCTCCACGGCATGCCCGGCGTACCCGGTGGGCCGGATTTCATAGTCGGCTTCCCGCGTGCCGAAGTAGCGCGCAATCAGCGCCGGCAGGTCGTGGCGCTGGCTGGGGCCAGCTTTCGGGTTCAGAATAAAGCAGGTTTTAGGCAATTTCTTAATTACTGTAAAAAGGTGCTGAATGCGGAAATGTGGGGGAATGAAGCACAAGTAAAGCCGCTACGCCTATGAAGCAAAAAAGCCTGCTATGTGGCAGGCTTTTTTGTTGAGTTGCCGAAAATCCGCGGTTACGCACATTTTCACATGCAGCACCCTTTCACATTGAAAAACTAGCCGTTCATCTTCTCACCCAGCTTCTGAATCAAATCAGCGGTGCGGGTCGAATAGCCGGTTTCGTTGTCGTACCAGCCAATTACTTTGGCCAGCGTGCCGTTGGCCGAAGTCAGCTCCGAGTCGAAAATGCAGCTGTGGGGGTTACCCACGATGTCGATGCTCACAATCGGGTCGGTGGTGTACTCCAGGATGCCCTTCAGCGGGCCATCGGCGGCGGCTTTGATAGCGGCGTTGATTTCGTCCCGGGTCACTTCCTTTTTCAGGATAACGGTCAGGTCGGTCATCGAGCCATCCGGCACGGGCACGCGCATGGCGAGGCCGTCGAGCTTGCCCTTCAGCGTGGGCAGCACCAGGCCCACGGCCTTGGCGGCGCCGGTGCTAGTGGGGATGATGCTGTAGGCGGCGGCGCGGGCGCGGCGCAGGTCCTTGTGGGGGGCATCCTGCAGGTTCTGGTCCGAGGTGTAGGCGTGCACCGTGGTGATGTAGCCCTTCTCGATGCCGAACGCGTCGTCGAGCACCTTGGCCATTGGGGCCAAGCAGTTGGTGGTGCAGCTAGCGTTCGAGATGATGGTTTCCGAGCCGGTGAGGATTTCCTCGTTCACGCCCAGCACCACGGTGGGGATGTTGCCGGTAGCGGGTGCCGAAATCACGACTTTCTTGCAACCGGCCGTGATGTGCTGGCCCGCGCCGGCCTCGTCCACGAAGCGGCCGGTCGATTCCAGCACCACGTCAACGCCCATCTTGCCCCAGGGCAGCAGCTTGGGGTCGCGCTCGGCGAGGGCGGCAATTTTCACGCCGTTCACGGTGAGGCTTTCCTCGTCGTAGCTCACGGTACCGTCGAAACGGCCGTGCACGGAGTCATACTTCAGCAGGTGGGCCAACGTTTTGTTATCGGTCAGGTCGTTGATAGCAACGATTTCCACGTTGTCGCGGCTCAGCAGCGACTTGAAAGTGAGACGGCCAATGCGGCCGAAGCCGTTGATGGCGACTTTGATTTTTGCCATTAGTAAAACAGAGAAAGATAGGTGGCAGGCTCCCACACTGGCAGCCATTGAAACGCGGGGCGAAGATAACAGCCCGGCGCGGGTTGGCCGCATGGCCCGGCAACGCGCCCGGTTCGATTCCCCTACGGACTACGAATGGCAAACAAATCGCCTCCATTTCCCCTTCGCCTTCGCCGCAACTCGTCAGTTTGGCCAGCCCGGCAAAATCTTTTTCCCTGAAAAACAGCACCCTTTGCTTCGTTCGGCACTTTTTTTCAACCCAGTACTTGCACGGCAAAAAGCGCGCCGTACCTTTGCATCATCAAAACGAAAAACGGTCCGTTCGTCTAGGGGTTAGGACAGTAGATTTTCATTCTACCAACAGGGGTTCGATTCCCCTACGGACTACAAGAAAGCCACCTCCAACGGGTGGCTTTTTCTTTTGTGCATCAGGCTTGTTGCGTACAAGCCGCCTTCTCACGGGGCGAGCAAAATGACAGCTTGGTTAAGCATTGGGTATTGGCCGTTTGTGGGGAAGCGTTCTGCATGTGGCCAGCTGTCAGGCGGGTTGGTGGCTGATAAGTAACTGCTGTTACGCACCCAGGACGAGCTGGCGCAGGGGCGTCCCCGGCAGGGGCGTCCCCGGCAGGGGCGTCCCCGGCAGGGGCGTCCCCGGCAGGGGCGTCCCCGGCAGGGGCGTCCCCGGCAGGGGCGTCCCCGGCAGGGGCGTCCCCGGCAGGGGCG
>JANNDE010000786.1:0-14587 GCA_031387395.1 Hymenobacter sp. | reverse complement strand
TGTCTTCTTCAGACCATAAAAAATCAAAAAACTGACTCCCACGCCGCCGTGGCTCCCCTCTCCTAGGGAGAGGGGCCGGGGGTGAGGTGACCCGCCAGAACATGTCCATCCTCCTCAAACACGGCCGCGTCGTCACCGCCGATTCCGATGCCGTCTGCGATATTCTGATTGAAGGCGAAACCATCGTATCCCTCGGCCGCAACCTGACGGCCGAAGGCGCGGAGGTCATCGACTGCACCGGCAAGCTCGTCATGCCCGGCGGCATCGACCCGCACGTGCACCTCGAAATGCCCTTTATGGGCACGTTTTCGTCCGATACCTACGAAACCGGTACCCGCGCCGCCCTGCACGGCGGCACCACCACCGTCATCGACTTCATCCTGCAAAAGCAGGGCAATTCGCTGCGCTCGGCCTTCGAGGAATGGAGCGGCCGGGCCACCGGCAATGCCGTGGGCGATTACGGCTTCCATATGGCCGTGACCGATTTCAACCCCGGCACCAAGGAGGAAATCAAGGACATGATTGCCGAAGGCATCACCTCTTTCAAAACCTTTATGGCTTACAAGGGCGCGCTCATGATTGACGACGCGCAGATGGTGGGCCTGATGCAGGAGGTTCAACAGCACGGCGGCCTCGTGACGGCCCACGCCACCAACGGCGACATGATTGACACGCTCATCGCCCAGCACCGCGCGGCTGGCAAGCTCACGCCCCTCTACCACTACCTTTCGCAGCCCGAAGTGACCGAAGCCGAAGCCTCGGGCCGCTTCGCCGACATCGCCAACTATACGGGCGTGCAGGCCTACATCGTGCACCTCACCTGCGAGGGCGCCCTCAACCAGGTGCGCCGCGCCACCGAGCGCAACCAGCGCGTACTGGTCGAAACCTGCATTCAGTACCTGCTGCTCGATGCTTCTTTGTATGAGGATGCGGCCAACGGGGCCAAGTGGGTGATGTCGCCCCCGCTGCGGGAAAAGAAGGACCAGGCCACGCTCTGGGCCGGTATCAACCAAGGCCTAGTGAACGTGGTGGGCACCGACCACTGCCCCTTTATGTGGGCGCAGAAATTGATGGGCAAAGATGACTTCTCGAAAATTCCGAATGGCCACCCGGCCATTGAGCACCGCCTGGAATTGCTGTTTTCGGAGGGCGTGAATAAAGGCCGGATTACGCTGCAAAAGTTCGTTGAAGTAACCTCGACCAACGCCGCCAAAATCTTCGGTATGTTTCCGCGCAAAGGCACCATCAGCATCGGCGCTGATGCTGATTTAGTAATTTTCGACCCGAATAAAAAGCATGTTATTTCAGCGGACACACACCACATGAATGTCGATTATTCGGCCTACGAAGGCTGGGAGCTAACCGGCAAAATCGACACGGTACTACTGCGCGGCAAAGTAGCGGTAGATGCCGGCGAAACAAAGGTTTCGAAAGGCTACGGGCAGTTTATTCGGCGCGGTAAAACAATGTAGGGGCGGGTTGCACCCGCCCGAATCGTTGAGCGGCACCAGCCGAAGCGCACGCGCGCTTAAATAGCACACCTCGGATTACGCCCGCCCGAATCGTTGAACGGCACCAGTTGCCGCGATTCAAAAAATAGCTGCACTGAGTAGCAGGGCAGAAGTAACAAGTAGTAAGATTTTATGCAAGTAATTGACTATTAAATTATTAAAGTCTTAATACTTGCTACTTACTTACCTGAGTAATACCCCAAATCATAATTTTCAACGATTCGGGCGGGTGCAACCCGCCCCTACATCCCCAAATTCAATGCCCAGAATAATCAAATCCGGTCTCATCCAGATGAGCCTGCCGATGACCGAAGGCGAAGGCACGATTGCCGAAATCATGCAGGCGATGGAAGCCAAGCACATTCCGCTGATTGAGGAAGCCGGCCGCCAGGGCGTGCAGATTCTCTGTTTGCAGGAAATTTTCAACACCCCGTATTTCTGTCCCGGCCAGGATAAAAACTGGTACGCCTCGGCTGAAGCCGTGCCCGGCCCCACCACCGAGCGCATGGCCGAATACGCCAAGAAGTATAATATGGTGATGATTGTGCCGGTCTACGAGCGCGAAGCCGCCGGTTTCCTCTACAACACCGCCGCTGTGATTGATGCCGATGGCACCTACCTCGGCAAGTACCGCAAAAACCACATTCCGCACACCACCGGCTTCTGGGAAAAGTTCTTTTTCCGGCCCGGCAACCTGGGCTACCCGGTGTTTCAGACCCGATATGCCAAAATCGGCGTGTACATCTGTTACGACCGTCACTTCCCCGATGGGGCCCGCGTGCTGGGCTTGAACGGGGCCGAAATCGTGTACAACCCCTCGGCCACCGTGGCCGGCCTCTCGCAGTACCTCTGGAAGCTGGAGCAGCCCGCCCACGCCGCTGCCAATGGCTATTTCATGGGCTGCATCAACCGTGTGGGCGAAGAAAAGCCCTGGAACCTGGGCCGCTTTTATGGCACCAGTTATTTCGTAGACCCGCGCGGCCAGATTATCGCGCAAGCCGACGAATACAAGGACGAATTATTGATTGCGGAATTCGACCTCGATATGATTGAGGAAGTGCGCAATACCTGGCAGTTCTTCCGTGACCGCCGCCCCGAAACCTACGGGAAACTGGTGGAATTGTAGGCCCCACCGGCATTTTAGAACGTCATGCTGAGCGCAGCGCAGCGAAGTCGAAGCATCTCGCATGCCACCACTAATAATTTAATCGTTAGAAACGAGAACTAGTGGTGGCACGCGAGATACCTCGGCTACGCTCGGTATGACGTTCTGATTTTTTCAATCACTCCGAATAATCCCGCCCATTCATGGCTGAATTTTCTACCCCCACCACCGAGCAGGAGTTCGCGGAAAATTTCGCGCAATTGAAGCCGGTGATGAACCGCACCGAGGCGCTGTACGAAAGCTCCCGCTGCCTCTTCTGCTTCGACGCGCCGTGTATAAAAGCGTGCCCGTCGGGGATTGATATCCCGCAATTTATTCGGCAGATAAATTCAGGCAACGACACCGGCGCGGCGCGCACCATTTACGAAGCCAACTACTTCGGCAACGCCTGCGGCAAAGTGTGCCCGACGGAAGTGCTCTGCGAAGGAGTCTGCGTGTATAACCTGCAGGAGGTGAAGCCAATTGAGATTGGCCGCCTGCAGAGCTACGCCACCACCAAGGTGATTGAGAGCGGTGAAAAGTTGTTCGGTCCCGGTGCGGATAACGGGAAAAAAGTGGCCGTAATTGGTGCCGGTCCGGCCGGTATTTCGGCGGCCTGCGAGTTGCGTTCGTTGGGTTACGGAGTCGATGTTTTTGAAGCCAAAGCCCAGCCCTCGGGCCTGACATTTTATGGCGTGGCACCCTATAAAATCACCAACGAAGAAACGCTGGCTGAAATGGCGTATTTACAGGCGCAGTTCGGTTATAACGTGCAGTTTAATTCGCCTATTTCCTCGCGTGAGGAATTAGCTAAAATGGAAGACCAGTACGATGCTATTTTTCTGGGAATTGGGCTTGGCAAAACTAACGTCCTGGGTTTACCGGGCGAGGATAAAATAAACTGCACCGGCGCGGTAGAATTTATTGCCGAATTGCGCCAGTATCACCACGAAGTGGCCGTGGGCCGTAAAGTAATCGTGTTGGGTGGCGGCAACACGGCCATGGATGCGGCTTCCGAAGCTTCCCGCCTCGGGGCCGAAACCGTGCTGCTGGCCTACCGCCGGGCCAGGGAGGAAATGGGCGCTTACGATTTCGAGTACGACCTGGCCAAAGGGGTGGGCGTGAAAGGCTTATTTAACGTGGCCCCGCTGGAAATTACCGGCAACGGCTACGTGGCGGGCGTAAAATTCATTCGCACCGAAACTAAAGACGGCCGGGTGCAGGAAATTGCCGGCACCGAGTTTGTCGAAAGCTGCGACATGGTCATTAAAGCCACTGGCCAGGCCAGGCAAACCGAATTCCTGGGCCTGATTCCGGGGTTGGAACTGGATGGTAAGGGCCGTATCGTGGCCAACGCGCACACTGGCCAGACTTCCAACCCGAAGTATTTCGCCTCCGGTGATGCCTGGAATGGCGGCGCGGAAGTGGTGAACGCGGCGGCCGAAGCCAAGCTCACGGCCCGCGGCATCCACGCTTATCTCTCGTAGGGGTGCGCCATGGCGCGTTCCGGGGCCGCGCAAAATGCCCGGTAAAATTTTTCATTGGACTCAACGATTGAACGCGCCGTGGCGCGTCCCTACAATGCCCGACCTCTCCATCAATTTCGCCGGCATTAAATCGCCGAACCCATTCTGGCTGGCTTCGGCCCCGCCCACCAATTCCGGCTACCAGATTATGAAGGCCTTCGATGCCGGCTGGGGCGGGGCGGTATGGAAAACGCTGGGCGTGCCCGTCGTCAACGTGTCGAGCCGCTACGGCGGCGTGAACTACCGCGACAAACGTCTCGTGGGCTTCAACAACATCGAGCTGATTTCGGACCGGCCGCTCTCGCACAACCTGCGCGAGATGGAGGAGGTGAAAAAGCGCTTCCCCCACCACGCCGTCATTGCCTCGCTCATGGTGCAGACCCGCCAGGAGTGGCACGACATCGTGCGCCAGTGCCAGGACGCGGGGGCCGACGGCTTCGAGCTGAATTTTGGCTGCCCGCACGGCATGTGCGAGCGCGGCATGGGCTCGGCGGTGGGGCAGGAGCCCAAGGTGCTGCAAACCATCGTGGAATGGGTGATGGAAGTGGCCACCAGGCCCGTCATCGTGAAGCTCACGCCCAACATCTCCGACATCACGGAGCCGGCTCTGGCGGCGCGGCGCGGCGGGGCCAATGCCATCTCGCTCATCAATACCATTCAGAGCATCGTGGGGGTTGATTTGGACCAGTTTGCCCCGTATCCGATTGTGGATGGCAAAGGCACCAACGGCGGCTACTGCGGCCCGGCCGTGAAGCCCATTGCCCTGAATATGGTGAAAAACTGCGCCCAGCACCCCGACATCAACTTGCCCATCTCGGGTATCGGCGGCATCGAAAACTGGCGCGACGCGGTGGAGCATATACTGCTGGGCGCGAGCAGCGTGCAGGTGTGCACGGCGGCCATGCACTACGGCTTCGGCATCATTCGCGAGATGACCTCGGGCCTGGAGCAGTACATGGTCGACAAAGGCTTCCACACCATCTACGACATGGTGGGCAAGGCCCTGCCCAACGTGCTGCCCTGGGAAGACCTGAATATGAAGTACAAGGTGACGGCCAATATCCACGCCGAAAAATGCATTGGCTGCCAGCTATGCTACACGGCCTGCGAAGACGGTGCCCACCAGGCCATCCGGCTCAACGCCGGTACCCGCGTCCCCGAAATCATCGAGGAAAACTGCGTGGGCTGCAACCTGTGCTCGCTCGTTTGCCCCGTAGAGGATTGCATTACGATGGACCGCACCGACGACGGTACCCAGCACCTCACCTGGAAGGAACGCACCGCTGCCGGCACCGTCCCCACCGAATTCGAGGACGAAAAGGCCGGCGGCCGCCACCACTGGGTGCCCGAGCCCAGCGCCGCCCTCGGCAAGGAGCGCCACAAAACCCTGCCCGGCAAAGCCCGCCTCTATTCGGGCGAAACGGTGGCTCCCACCGAATCATAGCCCGGAATACATCATTCCGGCCTGTAATTGCTGTGGCAGCAAGGCCGGTTATCGGCAATTCAACGGGCATCAGCACCCTGACCATGGACACGAAATTCCGCACTTCCGCCCTGCTGCTGGGGCTTTCTTCGCCCAGTGGCTGCACTCGCCGGCTACTTCGGTACGCATGAAAAAATGGTTGCCGTTGCGCTCCACAAATTCGCCGTTGCGCACAATGTTGAGACCATGCCCAAAAAGAATTTTGGTGATGCGGCAGGTGATGCCCGGTTCGTCGGGGCAATGAATGAGGAGCAGCTGCGCCAGATACAAGGGGCAGGAGCCGCACGCCAACCAGCGATTGGATAAAAGTAAAGCGGTTTTGGGGCCGTCCGATGCTTTCTTTGTCAATCGCCCAACTCATTATGGCCCATTTATCTACCGCTTCGCTTCCATCAGCAACCACGCTGTGCTCGGCCATCTTGTTGGGTTTAGCCCTGCTGCAGCCCTAGGGCGGCCATGCGCAGGGCTACGCCGAAGGCATCAGCCTGAGTTACGAAGCACTCCCGCTGCGGCTCGGTACCGGCAACGAAGCCCATTTCCGCGCCGCTATTTATCGCGCCAGCCTCATCAGTCCCATCGCCATGGCCGCTGATAGCAGCCGCAGCCTGCTGGTTGGTGCAAGCATGGAAACGCTGCGCTTCAGTGGCGAGCGCCCGGGCTTCGGTGCCGGTAATGTGTTCGGGTTTTCGCCCATTCTGGGCTACCGCCGGCGATTGTCGGCCAACGCTGAGCTGACGGCCCTGGCCCTGCCAGCCCTGAACTCGGACCTGCGCGACGTACGCTTCGTCGATGTTACGTGGGGTGGGGTAGGGCGCCTCGTCTACCGGCATTCGCCCCGGCTTGCCACCCGCCTTACGCTGGGCTACCGGCAGCAGTTCTACGGGCCGCAGTATGTGCTATTGCTGGGGCTCGATTGGCGGCCCGCAGCCCGCTGGCGCGTATTTGGTGACCTGCCTACCTCCCTGACGGTGAGTTACGGGGCCACGCCGCGTCTGAACGCGGGCTTCAACCTGAGCGGCATCAATACGGCCTATCGGCTGCAGCTGCAGGACCAGTACCTGCAATACCAGCAAGGGCATTATGGGCTGTTTGTCGAGGCCGGTTTGCGTACGCATTGGGTACTGCGTGGCACCGTAGCCTACGCCGTGACCCGGCGCATCGGGGTGTATGCCCGCGACCAGCAATGGCCCGCCACAATCGACTACATTGGCTTGGGCGCTGCCCCACTACCCAGCAGCCCACCACTCACAAAAGGGCCCGCGCTGAAACTAGCACTCAGCTACCGGATAGCCGGTAAGTAAGCGCCGGCAGTGCATGCAATAAGAGGTAGAATCCGGCGTTTAATAGTTACATAGTTTTTATGTTATATAAAGATTTTCGCGTGTGCTATATTCTCCTGGCTGAGTTGCGGGGTACTCGCTATTTCCGGATTTTGGAATTGATTAGCGCGGTTCCATGGCAGCGGGCACAAGCGGCATGCATCCAGAATACCTGCTTTAAAAGCGGGTGAATAGTGTTTTTCAGAAAAATGCGCATGAAGGACTGGAAATATTAGTCCTCATTTGAGAGGCGTTCAACCAGTATAATTACTCCTTTGCCGAGAAGGATTGGGCTAATTGGCGGAAGCGCTGTAATTTAGATTTTTCTAATATATCTGTTCTATTAATCACATGCACAAACTTTACGCTACATTACTGGTGGCGGCCTTGGCCCCGGCTGCGCACCTTGTGGCAGCCCCAGTAGCAGGTCCTTATCCTTCCGGCCCAGCGGCCAAAACCAAAGCTACCAGCCTGCGTCGGCTCCCCGACCCTGGTGGAAGCCACATTGGTGGAGCGGTGCTTACCGATGCGGGTGAGCCGTTGCCGGGTGCAACTATTTTTATTAAAGGCACATACGTCGGAACCAGCACCAATCAGGAGGGGCATTTCGACCTTATTCGTTCGTTTGCCAACGGCCCGGTAGAGCTGGTGGTGTCGTTCGTCGGCTACGAAACCCAAACTATCGTGCTGCAAAAGCCGGAAGACCAGCTGAGTGTGTCGTTGGTGCCAAGTGCCACCATGCTGAGCGAAACCGTGGTTTCGGCGTCGCGCATGGAGGAAAACATCATGCGGGCCCCGGTTACGATTGATAAGGTGTCGGCCAAGCAGGTCGAGCGCATCAGCACGCCGGAAGTGCTGGCGGGCTTGGGCAACCTGGCCGGCGTCGACGTGAACTCGGCCTCGATGCTGTTTACCAGCATCAGCACGCGGGGCTTCAACACGGCCAAGTCGGAGCGCGTGATTCAGCTCGTGGATTACATGGACACGGCCCTGCCGTCGCTCAACCTGAGCCCCGGTAACCTGGTGGGGGTTCTGGAGCTCGATATGGAAAGTATTGAGATTGTGCATGGTCCGGCCTCGGCACTGTATGGCTCGAACGCCCTGAGCGGGGTGGTGCTCTTCAACTCGAAAGACCCATTCGTGTACGACGGCCTGAGCGTGCGCCTGCGCGGCGGCCAGCGCAACCTGCTCGATGGGCAGCTGCGCTACGCCAAGAAGCTGGGGGAGAAGTTCGCTTTCAAAATCAACGGAAGTTTGTTCAGGGCCGACGACTGGATTGCGAACAACTACAACGCCCAGCCCACGTCGACCAACCCCACGGGCTCCAGCCTGGGCTACGAGGCGGTGAACCGCTACGGCGAGTTCAACACCGTGTATGGCCCGTACCTGAATTCGCCCGGCTTTACGGTGAACCCGGAGCTGTACGGTAAGAACGTGTACATGCGCGGGTACACGGAGCGGGAATTGGTGGCCGGCGACACCACCACGCGGTCGTACCGCGTGCAGGGTGCCTTGTCGTATCTGATTAACAGCGACCTGAAGCTGACGGCGGAAGCAAAGCGCAGCGTAGGCACTTCGACCTACCAGAACCTGAGCCGATTCCGGATGAAAGACCTGGGCACCAATCAATATCGGTTAGAGCTAAAGAGCTCGAAAGGCTTTATCCGGGCGTACAGCACGGAAGATTTCACGGGCAGCACCTACGAGCTGACGCAGCTGAGTGCCCAGATTTTGCAGTCGCCGGTGGGTGGGGCCAACCCTTTCACCTACAGGCAGCAATATTTTTATGTATATAACCAGGCATACTCGGGGGCGCGGGCGCAGGGCATGAGCCCAAGTGCCGCCCAAGCCTTTGCCCAAACCACGGCCGATGCCACCCAGCCGGCAGCCGGCAGCAGCACCTATAACAGCCTGCGCGACCGCGTAGCCAACGACAACCAGCCCGGCCGCGGCGCGGGCCAGCACTTCAACTCGTTTCTGAACGATGCGAGTGCCCAGCACAGCTTCAGCCTCGGCAGCCAGACCGGCCTGATTGTGGGGGGAGCCTACCGCGAGTACCGCCTGGGCTCGGGCGGCCAGCTGTTTGCCGATACTGATGGCCGGCGCATCCGCAACTACGAGTACGGTACCTATGCCCAGCTCACGCATTCGTTGCTCGATGAGAAGCTGAAGCTGGCCGCGGCCGGCCGCTTAGACTTCTTTAAAAACTTCAACCCCGCGTTTTCGCCCCGGGTGGCGGCGGTGTACTCGCTGGGCGAGCGCAACCAGCATAACTTCCGCGCCAGCTACGGCCAGGCATTCCGCAGCCCCTCGCAAACCGACCAGTACCTGCATTCCGACGTGGGCTCGTTCATCGTGCTGGGCAACGTGGGCAATGGCTTCCAAGGCTATAGCTTCACCAACGCGCAGGGCCAGGCCTACGTGCCGGGCATGTCGCTCGCCGGCTTCGAGCTGACCCTGGAAAAGCTGCGCCTGGAGCGCGTGAATACCATTGAGGTAGGCTACAAGGGGGCGATTCTGCCCAACGTGTACGTGGATGCCAGCTACTTCAGCAGCCGCTACAACGATTTCATTGGCGGCACGCCGTTTATTGGCAACGTCGATGGCACCCGGCCCACGTCGACGCAGGTGGCCACCGGTTACCTGTCGGCGTATCAGGACCCCACCAACCCCGCCCGCATCATCTTTGCTTCGCAGAACAACCGCCAGCTGGTGCGTACGCAGGGGGCCACGTTTGCCCTCACCTATTACCTGAACAAGGCCCTGAACCTGACCGGCAACTATTCGCTGAACGTGCTCGACCGCAGCGGCCTGCCCGACAATTTCCGCACCTTTTTCAACACGCCCAAGCACAAGTATAACCTGGGTGCCAACGGCACGGTGCTGAAGAACCTGACCTACACGGTGAATTACCGTTGGATTCAGGGCCACTACCAGGAGATGCCCTTCGCCGCCGGCGACATCCAGACCTACCACACCACCGATGCCTACGTGGGCTACACCGTCCCCAAGCTGGGCTCGACGCTGCAGGTAGGCGGCTCGAATATCTTCAACGAAACCAATATCCAGATTATCGGTGGCCCGCAGATTGGCCGCCTGATTTACCTGGGGCTGCTGGTGAACGTGAAGTAATTCGCCCGCCTTTCAATCCAAAAGGGGGCCCGCGTCATCCGATGCGGGCCCCCTTTTTTGAGTGCGGCAAGTAGCGCGGTTTGCAGGTTGGTATACGGGCCTTTAAACGATGTAGACACGCATCTTTGTATCTCGTTGTTGCTTAGTGCATTCATTATCAATATGTTCAGCGTTCAGCGATGAGACGCAAAGATGCGTCTCTACATCGCACTTACATTGACCTGGAAACTGCTCTAGTTGGGCGTTATCCGTTTGCTACCGGCATCGCCAGCGTCGGCGCGTGCACCGTGCCGGGCCGCTCGCGCAGGGGCCGGCCGTTGCGCTGGTGCCGTCGGGCCTGAATCTCGGCCACGATGGCCAGCGCAATCTCTTCGGGCGTTTCGCTGCCCAAATCGAGGCCGATGGGGCTGTGCAGGCGGTTTTGCAGCACTTCAGCCGTTTCGCTTTCGGTGAGTTCCAGCTTCTCGCTCAGCAGCCGCCCGGCTTTGGCGCGGGGGCCGAGCAGGCCGATGTAGGGCGCGGCCGTGGGCAGCAGCGTTTGCAGCGCGGCCAGGTCGTAGGCATAGTTGTGGCTGAGCAGCACGTGGTACGCGCCCGCATCGGGCACCTGCGTTTCCAGCTCGCGCACCGGCACGATGCGGACTTCGGCGGCCTCCGGGAAGCGGGCGGCCGTGGCCAGATTGGGCCGGCCATCCATCACGGTAATGTGCCAGCCGAGCGAGGCGGCCAGGTGCACCAGCGGCTGGGCGTCGTTGCCCGCGCCGTACACCACCAGGCGCAGCGGGGGCACCAGCACCTCCAGCAGCGCCCGCACCGGGCCGGCATCCGTTTCAATATCGAGTACCTGCGAAAGGCCCTGCGCCAGCGTGGCGCGGGCAGCTTCAGCCAGCGGGCCGGCGAGTAGGGGAGTGCCCCGCAGCGCGCCGGTGGCCGAAAGCAGCACCCGCTGCCCTACGGCGGCTTTCAGGCCCGAAGCATCGGTTTCGAACACGGTGGCCAGCACGGCCGGCTCGGGGTGCTGGGCAAAGCCGCGCAGCAGCTCCACGGGGTTGTCGGCGGCGGCAAAATCCAGCGGCTCCAGCAGGATGCGGACCACGCCCTGGCAGCCGGGGCCGAGGCCGTGGCGCGGGTCGTCTTCGTCGCGGGTATCGTAGGTGACCAAGGCCGGCTGGCCCCGGAAAATGGCCTGGCGGGCGCGCTGGCGGGCATCGCCCTCCAGGCAGCCCCCGCTAATGGCGCCGGTCAGCTCGCCGTCTCCGGTCACGAGCATGCGGGCCCCGGGGCGGCGGTAGGCCGAGCCCAGCACCTCGACCACCGTGGCCAGGGCGCAGGGGCGGGCCTCGGCGCGGTGGCGGTCGTAGGCGAGGAGCAGGCGTTGCAGTTCGGTCATGGGGCAGGCGTTGGCTGACGGAAATACGCCCGGGAGCGGGGCGGGGTTGTGATAACCCGGTGCCGGTGGGCGTGGTTTTGTGGCGGTCTCCAGCAGCCCCGGGTTTCCGAACTGTCAGACGAGATGTTCGGCTATAGTTGAATAAATTGCCGCCTCAACCATCAGGCGACCACGAGACGAACCAGCATTAGGAGCTTTCTGGCAATCCCACCAAGTCCTACCGTTCCAAAAGCCCTCTCCGGGTAACCGGGGAAGTCCCCGACTGGCAGGGACACGCCCCCGAGCAACTCAACGCCATGAAGGAGCACCTTGAGCGACTGAAGCAACTTGGGATTGAGGTGATTGAGGATTAACGAAGTTCGCGCAGCAGAAAATCAGTAGATTACCGCCAATAATTCGCTCTCAGTACATAGATTCTCTTGTTATGGGCAACCGTTTATCAATTACTGCAAAAAATTTAAAACAAACACAAATGTTTAGCAAGCAAATTGCCACTGTACTTATAGTATTATCATCGGCTAATTCGGCGTATTGTCAGAATATGTTAGATGCAGAAAAATATAAAGACGCGGAGCTATTCGTTGTGAAAAAGGATTATGACATCAGTCAAAGATTACAGGAAATCAATTCAATATCGGGAAAGGTGGTGACTGTATATCAAGTGTCAGGAAAGCAAAATAAAATTAGTCTCACCTATACCGGAACTGCGGAAGCTTCAAAAATGGAAAAGTTCTCGGATAAGCAGAAGGCTAGCCTCATAGTTGTTAGGACAAAAGGCGAGAATGGTGCAATGCGTGCGTACTTCCCATTGACAAATGACAGGCGCTACAGAATTTATCTGACTGAAAAAATGAAATAAAATTAATGAATGGACCTTTACATGCAATTTGAGTAAGTACATGAACGGATTAAAAAAACACAGAGGCCTCAAACGGTATTATAAAAATATTGCGATTGAAAATGACTTTGATAAAATAAAGTGGTTAGACTTCGACAATCCCAATACTTTGAAAGAGGATTGGCATCTGCACTTGGATTGGTATGGCTATGGCAACAGTAGTTTCAAAAGGAGGAAGCCGCACCTAGATAAGCTGTTCAGACACTTCGATATACTCGTTGATAGGACTAAAAAATGGAAATCAGATTTCCAATTGTATACCATTTTGCTTGACTTTCATAGTTCAAGTGACGCATTGTTTTTTCACACTCCAAATCCGACTAATAGTCGGTTTACATTTAAGGTTTCGGACTTACAGCTGACAACGACATTAACAAACTGCCAACTTAACGAGTACATAGATAACTTGGAAGGTTATGAGAAGCTGTATGGACAAGCCGGTGAAGCATTCTGTTTAATATTTAAGAAGAATGTAGGTTTACCTTTCTAGTAGAGGAATTGAATATAGAGCGCATTCGCAAGCCCCAAAAACTAAAAACGCTTCGCAACCAACCAGTTGCGGGGCGTTTCTCTATGCGGCAAAAGCTGCTTCAGCTACTCGCGGGGCCTAATTACTTCCAGCCGCCGCCCAGGGCGCGGTACACGTTCACCGAGGCGTTGAGCTGCTGCATGCGGGTTTCGATGAGGTCGAATTTCGATTCCAGGGCTTCGCGCTGAGTGAAGAGAACTTCCGTGTAGTCGGCGCGGGCGTAGCGGAAGAGGCTGTTGGAAATTTCCACCGACTGGTTTAGGGCTGCTACTTCCTTGGCTTTCGCGTCGTAGCTCTGGGCCAGGTTGCTGATGCCCGATACCTGGTTCGATACCTCCACGTAGGCGTTCAGCACGGCCTTTTCGTAGCGGTACACGGCCTGGGTTTGCAGGGCGTTGGCGTTGTAGTAGGCCGCCGTGATGCCGTTGCGGTTGAGCAGCGGGCCGGCTAAATCAGCACCTAGCGCATAGAGCATCGATTGGGGCGTGGACACCAGCAGGCCGGGCGTGAAGGCTGCCAGTCCGACGCCGCCCGTGAGGCCCAGCGAGGGGTAGAAATTGGCGCGGGCCACCTGCACATCGATTTTGGCGGCCGTGAGTTGCTGCTCGGCCTGGCGGATATCGGGGCGGTTGGCCAGCAGCTGCGCGGGCGAGCCCGACTGGATGGCCACTGGCAGTCGGTCGTTGAACGACTGCGCGTTGCGGGCCACCGGCTGCGGGTAGCGGCCGGCCAGGTAATTCAGCCGGTTCTCGGTTTCGACGATGCTTTGCTGGAGCTTGAATTGCAGGGCGCGGGTGTGCTGCACCTGGGCCTCGAAGCGCTTCACGGCCAACTCGGTGGCGCGGGCCGATTCCTTCTGGAGCTTCACCAGCTCCAGCGCATTGCTCTGGATGCCAATGTTCTGCCGCACGATGGCCAACTGGTTGTCGTAGGCCAGCAGCTCGTAGTAGGAGTTGGCGATTTCGGCAATCAGGTTGGTCACCATGAAGTTTTTGCCCTCCACGGTGGCCAGGTAGCGGTTGGCGGCGGCCTTCTTGGCATTGCGCAGCTTGTGCCAGATATCGACCTCCCAGGTGGCAAACGCGCCCAGCTGGAAATTGGTGAGTGGGTCGGGCGTGCGGCGGCCTTCCTTGATGTCAATATTCTCCTCAGTCGCGCCTTGCAGCGTGTATTTGCCCACTTTCTCCACGTCGGCCCGCGCGCCGAGGCGCACGAAGGGCAGGTACTCGCCCTGCCGGGCGCGGATTTCGTTGCGGGCAATCTCGATTTCCTGGAGCGTGATGTTCAGCTCCTGGTTGTTTTGCAGGGCGGTTTCAATCAGGCCTTGCAGGTTGGAGTCGGTGAAAAACTGCTTCCACTGCAGGCGGGCCGTGTTGGCGGTATCAAGGGTGGCCGCCGGGGTGGCGGTGGCGGTCGAATAGTTGGCCGGCACGTTGCGGCTTTCGTTTTTCACCACCAGCTCGGGCGTTTTGCAGGCCCCCACGGCGAGGGCCAGGCTGGCCGCGGTGAGGCATTGATAAATTCGTTTTTTCAGCATACTAGTGCGGGAAGCTTTAGCTGGCACCGCAGGGCCGGGTTTGTGCAATTAATAGGTATTCAGTGGTCCACGAATTCACCATGCGCGGACCCCACCCCCGACCCCTCCCCGGTGGGGA
>JANNDE010000762.1:0-7505 GCA_031387395.1 Hymenobacter sp. | reverse complement strand
GACGACCATCCGCACTATGAGGCGCGCTCGGCCGGCACCGAGCCGGGGGCCCGGGTGCGCGTGGCGGCCGGCCACCTGGGCTGGGCCGAAACCATTTTCGTGATGGAGCGCCGCCACGCCGACCGCCTGCGCGAAAAATTCGCCGACGACCTGCGGGGCAAAACTGTGGTCACGCTGCGCATTCCCGACAAGTACCCGTTCGGCGATGCGCGACTGATTGCCTTACTGCGCGAGAAGCTGGCGGCGCATTTGCCCTTACTTTAGGGGCGAATTTCTACTCAATTCCGCTATATGAGGCTTCGGCTACTTTTCGCCTTGCCGGCTCTGCTGCTGGCATCTTCGCTATCGCACGCCCAAACTTACGAGCCTGGCCTGCTGGTGCGCAGCACTGGCGACACGCTGCGCGGCGAGATTGAAAACGGCTTTTGGGTGGAGCCCCCGGCATTTATTCGGTTCCGGGCCACACCGGAGAGTGCCAGCCAAATTTTCCAGCCGCGGCAGCTGCGGGCAGTGAGCTTCACGGGTGGGCGATATTTCCGGTACGAGGTGCTGCCAATTAACCACGCCGCCGAAGTGCAGCTTGGTCGGCTGCCCCGCGGTTATATCACCGACGTGCGCTCCGATTCGCTGCTGGCGGAAGTGCTGCTGGAGGGCCCCGCCGCGCTGCTGCGCACCTCCTACGAGGGTATTGCGCACTACCTTATTCGCCGGACCGGCCAGCCTTACCTGGAACTCAGCGAGCAGAAATACCTGCGCACTACCCCCACCGGTAGCCAGGAAGTAGCCAACGCCAACAACTACCGCAGCCAGCTGGAGCTGTATTTTGGCGACTGCCCGGCGGCCCGTACGGCGGCGGTTAAGGCGCCCTTCACGATGCCGGGAATAGCGGCGGTGGTGCAGGCCTACAACAGCGCATGCGCGCCCGACGCCCTACCGAGCCGTAGCTGGCTGGCCCATGCCACCCCCCGGCGACGGCTGGCCCTGCAGGGCGGGCTGCTGGCGGGGCTGCGCTACAGCCATTTTCGGAATGGCTACGAGCGTATCCCCGAGACTATGCCCTGCACCGACTGCCAGCCCCGGCCTTTCGCCGGGCTGTATGCCGACCTACTGCAGCCCGGCCGCACCAAGGCCCTTTACGGCGAGCTGAGCCTCAGCAGATTCACTAACCAGCAATGGGAGTATTATCAGCTGAACTCGTACATTTCCTACTATGCCGTCAATTATGAGGCCTGGCTGGTATCGGCCCGGCTGGGACTGCGGTTTTTCTTCCCGCTGCCGCACGAGCGTCAGTGGGTGTTCAGCGCAGCCTACGAGCTGAATAAGTCGTTTGGGCCGACTATTACCTCCAGCACCAGTGACCCCGTAACGCTATCTGCCGACCAGCTCGGTTATGGCTTGCCATCGCTCCTGCCCAATCTTGGCCTCGGCTGGCGGGCCCGGCGCTGCACGCTGAGCCTGGATGGGCAGCTCTACATCAACCGCGAGGCCGAAAACGTGCTCGCTCGCCTGGTGGGCAGCAACTTCGTTGCGCGGGCCAGCATCACCTACCGCCTGGGCCGCAACCCAGATGTGACACCCCCAGCCGCTATCCGGCGCTAGCCCAACCCCGCCAGCCCCGGGCCGTACTACCAGGCCATGCCCTACATCCTGTCGCTGGCCGTGCTTTTGGCCGTTTTGTACGCATTTTACCAGTACATAACAGCCGACTCGCGCCGCATCAACACTGCTTTAGCCCAACCACTCCCGCCGGAGTGGCGCGCGATTCTGAACGAGCGCGTGGCTTTCTACCTAGCGTTGGCTGAGGCTGAAAAAGCCCGGTTCGAACAACAAACGCAGGTATTTCTGGCCCGTACGCGCATTACCGGCGTGCAAACGGAAGTGGACGATACTACCCGCCTGCTGGTAGCCGCCTCGGCCCTGATTCCGGTATGGGGCTTCCCCGCCTGGCAATACGCGAACCTGGCCGAGGTGCTCATCGTGCCCGATGCCTGGACGCTGCCCGATGCGCCCGACCGGGAAGTAAAACCCTTGCAGGGCACGCTGCTGGGCTCGGTGCAGGGTTTCCAGAACCAGCATTATATGCGCCTGTCGAAGGCCTCGCTGGAGCAGGGTTTCCGCGATGCCACCGACCGCCAAAACGTGGGCATTCACGAGTTTGCCCACCTGCTCGATGAGGCCGACGGCGTGATTGATGGTGTGCCCCAAGCCGCCCTGCCGCCCGAGCTGCTGCAGCCCTGGTCGGAGCTGATGCACCGCGAAATTGCGGCCATCCGCGCGGGCAAGTCCGAAATCAACCTCTACGCCGCCACCAGCGATGCCGAGTTTTTCGCCGTCGTCACCGAATACTTCTTCGAGAAGCCCGAGAAGCTGCAGGAGCACCACCCCGAACTCTACGACCTGCTCACCCAGGCCTTTCACCAGAACCCCAAAAAGCGCTTCCTGAGCCTGCCCACCGACCCGCGCCAGTGGCTGAAAACGCTGCGCAGCCGCCGCAAATTCGGCCGTAACTCGCGCTGCCCCTGCGGCAGCGGCCGCAAGTATAAGGACTGCCACCTGGCGTAGCATGCAGCCACTGCTGCGTAGCCACAAGAACCACTGCACGAAGCCCAGGCTGCAAAATCCCGGGCAGGTGCCCTGCCGACCACCTGCATCGGCAGCGCCACCAGCATCCCGGCTCAGCGCCGGGGTTGGCGCTACTGGCCGGGTTGCTGCAATACCCAGTCGCGCACCGTATCGAGCAGTACGGGCGAAACCACCGGGTCTACGCTGCCATCGGCGTTGGGTATACGCTCGGCAGCGGGCATCTGGAACCAGTGCCGCACGCCGGGCAGGCGCCGCACCGTAAGGCGCTTGTTGGCTTTGAGGCCTTTTTCGAGCGCCGTGAGGTTGGCAGCCGCATTCACCTCCGCATCGTCGGTACCGTTGAGCAGCAATACCGGGCACCGCACCTGGGCCAGCGTGGGCTGGGGGTCGAAACCCAGATAGTAGCGGTACCAGGGCGTGGTGAGCTCCTCCACCCGGCCTCGGGTGAGGGCGGCGTCCTGCTTGGGGTAGCGCTGGCGCAGCATGTTGCCCACAATGGCCTGGGCCTGCTCGCGGTTGGCTGTCTGGCGCACAATCTCAAACATGGCCCGCCGAAACTTCAGCGTCGCCTCGGCCTGCTTGCGCTCGGTACTGCGTAGCTTCAGGGTTTGCTGAGCCACGTAGGTATCTATTTGGGCCGAGTTCGAACCGCTGGCGCGCAGCTCCTGGGCCTTGGCGGCAATGTCGGCGATTACCCGTCGGCGGGCCGTGCCGGCAAGGGCCGTATCGGCGGCCGTAGCGGGCTCGGCCTGGGCCGCCAGCAATTCCAGCCCACTGATTCCGGCCGTTGCCAGGCCCACCACGAAGCTGGGTGGCTGGGGCTGGGCAGCTGCCAGCAAGGCCACGTTGCCCCCCTCGCCATGGCCGATTACCCCCGTGCGCGCGGGGTTGATGCTGGGCCGCACGCGCAGGTAGCTCAGGGCGGCCTGGGCATCGCGCACCAGGTCGGCGGTAGTAGCCAGGCGCGTGTCGCCGCCGCTCTTATTCACCCCCCGGTCGTCGAGGCGCAGCACGGCAATGCCCTGCCGGGCCAGGCTGCCAGCCAGGTCGGCAAACAGGCGGTAGCCGCCCCCCTGCCGGGTATCGCGGTCCTGCTGCCCCATATCAGAGAGCAGCACGGCGGCCGGAAAAGGCCCGGGGCCGTCCGGAATGCTCAGCGTGCCAGCCAGGGTTATATTCCCTGCCAGGCCGCTCAGCGTCACTGCTTCAATATGATATGGGGTTGCCACCGGGGCGGACGCTCCGTCCCCAGTTCCACCCGCCGGCGGCACAGCCGCGCGGCGCAGCAGCAGCGGTACGCGCAAGCCCGGCTGCGTCCAGGTGCCCCGCAGCTCCTGGCCGCCAGCCGCCAGCACACAAGCGTAGCGGCAGCTGGCTTGAGCGGCGAAAAACACCACCGAATCCCCCTTCAACGTGACCGACACGGGTAGCCGGCTCATGCGGCGGGCCAGCAAATCGAGGGAAGCAATGAGTTTGCTGGCGGCCGGCTGTTGCACCACGAACGCCACCGGCAGGCTACCGCCCGGAATGGGCAGGAGCCCCTGCCACGCTCCGGCCAGGCCGGGCGCGTCGGGGGCAACGGCGGGCAAAGCCGGCGTTTGGGCCAAAGCGCCAAGCGGCAATATTCCGGGCGCGGCAAAGGCCAGCAGCAGCGGCAGCAGTTTTATATAGCTCATCTGGGTGTGATACCGCTGGCCCGGCCGCCGGCTCCCGCACTAGCCGAAGCCCGGCGCAGGGCCAGCGGGTAAAAATAGAAAAAGCCGCGCATACTACGGCCACCCCCTACTAGGGCAGCAGCACGTGGTCGATAACGTGTACCACGCCATTGGTGCACTGCACGTCGGGAATCGACATGTTGGCCGGCACGGCACGGTTGCTGGTCGAGCCGTCTCCGTACTTCACGGTCAGCGTGCCATTGCTGAATGCGCCGAACGTGAGCTTGTTGCCGCTGAAGGCAGTAATCGTGGTGCCATCGGGCAGCTCAGGCGTAAACTTGTTTCCCAGGGTGCCGGCCAGCAAGTGGTTGGCCACCATATTGGTGAGTACCGCTACCTGCGCCGGCGTCATGTTGTTGATAGCGTCGACGCTGGCGATACCGGCATCGCGGAAGGCCTGGTCCGTCGGGGCAAAAAACGTGTATGGCCCGGGCTGCGCCAGCAGGCCCTGCAAGTTACATTTCAGCACTGCGGCTACCAGCAGCGTCAGCTCGGGCTTGGTGAACACCTGGGCCGACTGCAGGGCCACGGCCGACTGCACTACGTTGCCGCCGGTGGCAATCAACACTTTATCAATGGGGTGCACCAGGCCATTGGCGGCCTTTACGTCGGTACCCAGAATCTTCGAGCCATTCACGTATCGGCTGCCGTCGGCGCGAACGATGATGCGGCGCGTGGGCCCCAGAACCGAGGCCGACGTGCTGCCCCCCGTGAGCGTGCTGCCCGCCAGCAGGCCGTTGCACACGTTGTAGAGCAGCGTGCTGGTGAGGAAGCCGGGCTGCAGGGCCGTCAGGTCGACGGCTTCGCGGATGCCAAGGCGGTTGAAAGCCGCATTAGTGGGCGCGAAAATGGTGTAGTTGCCCTGCGGGTCGTTGGGGTTTTTGTTGCTCAGCGTGGCGGCCAACCCACCGCGAATGGCGGCATCTTCAAGCAGCTGAAAATCGGGGTTCGTAACGGCGAGGTTGGTAATCGTCGAGGCAACATCTTTATTTTTTGCGCAGCCGCTGCCGGCCAGGGCCAGGCCGAGCATCCATACGCTGGCCTTAATAGGAGTAGCAATTTTCATCAGGCAAAAGAACGTGTTAGTCGAAGATTTCGGGCCATCAAGCCCAATACAATGAAGATAAACGGCCTTATCAGGACGCCGGATTGCACGAAGCTAAATCCAAAATTTCAGACGGCGGCGTAAGTTGCGCAGTGAACCGCTTTTTGGTACCCTCTTCATTTGCGCGCCGCCTCATTTCACCCACGTCTCTGCTCCGCTTTTTTTATCTTCTCTAGCTCACACTACATGAAACAATTTTCCACTCTTCTGCTGGGCACTCTACTCGTGGCCGGAGCCACTCCGGCGTTGCGCGCACAAAGTCTCGTCAGCGGTTTTATGGCGGGTAAGGGCCACGGCTCGTTCGTAGTTTCGGGCACCACCGAGTATTACAACAGTGTCTACCTAGCCCCCGACAAGGTGCAGGGTGTGCCCGTGTTCCGGGAAGTGCGCGTTAATTCCGTCAATCTCTACGGCACCTACGGCATCACCGATAAAATTGACATCGTTGTGAGCCTGCCCTACATTCAGTCGAAAGGCCAGGCATACGGCGCCACCATCGACGACCTGAACAACCTCTATCCGGCCCAGGGATTTGCCAATACCCGCCAAGGCTTGCAGGACCTGACGGCCCTACTCAAGTTCAAGTCGTACTCCCGCGAAATCGGCAGCAGCATTCTCGACCTGCTGGGCGTGGTAAGCGTGAGCACCCCCGTGAGCGATTACCAGACGAACACTGGCCTGGGCTACATCATCGCCATCGGTAACCACGCTACCAAAACCACCGCCCTCGGCGTGGCCCACCTCAAAACAGCTTCCGGCATATTTGCTACCGGCCAGGTGGGCTACAGCCTGCGCACCACCGACGTGCCCAACGCCCTCGTTGGCGAAGCCAAGCTTGGCTACGCCGGCCCCAAAAATTACTTTGAAGGCTACGCCTCCTTCCAGGAATCGAACGGCGGCACCGACATCACCGAAAACGGCTTCGACGGCACTTTCACCGCTACCCGCGTCAACTTTATTCGCATCGGGGCCAGCGGCTACCGGCCCATCACCAACGGCTTCGGCCTCACGCTGGGCATCAGCACCTACGTGGCCGGCAGCAACATCGGCAAATCGACGGGCGGCTCGGCTGGCATCACGTACAATTTCTAGCTTCGTTTGAGCCGCAAGCTGCAAGCGTCCACCCGGAATATCGGATGGACGCTTGCGGCTTGCGGCTTAGAACTCAAGTAGGTAGTCAGAATGGAGTAGTCAGTAGTCAGATAATAAAAATTTGGTTATGAGCGCATTAAACAAAGTCTGATTACTTATGACTGACTACTTAGTAGTTGGCTTCCGACGACGGCAGGTCAATCAGGATGAACTGCGCATCCGTTGAAGCGCGGATTTGCACCACGTCGTCGTCGGTCATGCGGGCCTGGTCGTTGGGGCCAAGCTCGGTGCCGTTCACGAAGATAGTGCCCTCCTTCACGTAAATGAAGGTGAGGCGGATGGGGAAGGTTTTGAACTCAATTTCCTTCCCGGCGCTCAAATTCGACCAGTACACGGTGCTATTCGAGTTCATGTACACCACGTCTTCGAGCACTTTCTGGCCGGTTACCAGCGGCACCAGCTCATTCTTGTTGCCGTTGAGGAAGCCGAGGTCCTTCTGCTCGTAGCTGGGGGCCAGACCGCGCTGGCCGGGCAGAAACCACAGCTGGTAGAGGTGCAGGGGCTCATCCTGCCGGTTGAACTCGGAGTGGGCCATGCCGGTACCGGCCGTCATGCGCTGCACCTCGCCGGCCTTAATGGTCGTTTTATTCCCCATCGTGTCCTGGTGCGTGATTTCGCCGTCGAGCACCAGCGTCACAATCTCCATTTCGGAATGCGGGTGCTGCGGAAACCCCGACTGCGCCGCCACGCTGTCATCGTTGAAGACGCGCAAGGGCCCAAAGTGCATGTTGGCGCGGTCGAAGTAGTCGGCGAACGAAAACAGAAAATAGCTGCTGAGCCAGGCGGCCGGAGCGGCGTGATGGCGGTCGGCGGAAGAGAGGTATTTGAGCATAAGACTGAAATTCAGGAGATAAGGTATGCCCCGCATACGCAGCGACTGGGCAGAGGTTGAGCAGCGCCGCGCCCACCAAAGTCCCTCTGCGGGGGCAAAGGGGCTTTGGTGGGCGCGG
>JANNDE010000743.1:0-1382 GCA_031387395.1 Hymenobacter sp. | reverse complement strand
AGCCAGACGCGTACGGCCCGTTTTTACGTCAGCCCAACCAGAAAAAAAGTATTCAGACTCTTGCATAACTAACTAATGTGGCTGGCAATGCAAAGCCAATAAAATTGGCCCGACAGTATTCTCACATCCTATTATTCATTTGTGAACCCACAGCAAGCTTACCATACGGCTAAAGTGCCGGGCGCGGGTACTTTTGCGCCGGGCCGCGGTGGCCCGCTTGCATTCGCTGCTTATGAAAATCCGGACCGGCTTCGGCTACGACGTTCACCAATTGAAAGAAGGGCTGCCCTTCTGGCTCGGCGGCATTGTGGTGCCGCACACCCACGGCGCGCTCGGCCACTCCGATGCCGACGTGCTCATTCACGTTATCTGCGACGCGCTGCTGGGCGCGGCCAACCTGCGCGACATCGGCTTCCACTTCCCCGATACCGACCCGCAGTACAAGGGCATCGACAGCAAACGGCTGCTGACCGAAGTGGCGCGCCTGCTCATGGAGCGCGGCTACACCATCTCCAACATCGACTCCACTATTTGCCTGGAAGCGCCCAAAGTCAACCCGCACATCCCGGAGATGCAGCGCGTGCTGGCCGAGGTGCTGGGCATAGCCACCGATGACATCAGTATCAAAGCCACCACCACCGAGAAGCTGGGCTTCGTGGGCCGCCGCGAAGGCGTGGCCGCCTATGCCTCGGTGTTGATAATAGGGATTTAGGGTCTTGTGGTCTTGGATAATTTTCTGCAACTCTGTTTGCCAGGATATCAACCAAGCCCCAAGGCCCCAAGAACCCAAGCCCCTAAGTTCCCAAGCCCCCAAGAACCCAAGCCCCTAAGAACCCAAGCCCCTATGTTCAAGTCTTCCTTTCTGACCGGATTGCTGCTGGCAGGTTTTTCCGTCTCGGTGGTGGCCCAGCAGGCTCCCGAGAAAATCAAAGTCAAGAAAAAGCGCAAAGTCAAGACCGAAGCCACCGCGCCGCCCGCGCCCGATACCGCGCCGCAGCCGGCCACCCAGCCCGTGGCCGCTACCGTCGTCGACCAAGCCGGCACCTACGCCGCCACCATCACGCAGGACGACCTGCGCCAGCACCTGACCGTGCTGGCCTCGGATGCGTACGAGGGCCGCGAAACCGGCGAGAAAGGCCAGAAAATGGCCGCCGACTACCTGAGCGCCGAGTTCAAGAAGCTGGGCCTGGCCGGCCCCGTCACGAACTCCGACAACCCCTACCTGCAGCACTTCACGATGGAGCGCAGCACCTGGGAAGAAACTGCTACCCTCAAGGCGGGCACCCAGACGTACAAGTGGCTCGTGGATTTCTATGCCCTGGGCAGCTCGCCGTTTCAGCAGGCGACCACCGTGCAGCCCGTATTCGTGGGCTACGGCATCG
>JANNDE010000692.1:0-10104 GCA_031387395.1 Hymenobacter sp. | reverse complement strand
CGACATCGCCCGCACCCTCGTGCCCGGCACCCTGGAAATATACCCCGTGAAAGAATACGGGGCCATGCACATTGCCACCCAGCGCTTCTGCCACGTCGAAAACGGCCGCAACGACTGCGGCAACTCCAAGTTCGTGATGGTGTGGCAGCAGCAGGCCGACACCTGGAAAATCACCCGCGTGGTGAGCTACGACCACTGATTGAAGGTTTGTGCTCCAGACGGAAGGTTTGTTGTCCGGCCCCGAGGTTTGTTGTCCTGACGAAGGTTTGTGGTCCGGACCAGAGGTTTGTTGTCCTGAACGAAGGTTTGTGGTCCGGAAACGGTTGGCGAGCGTCCCGAAACGGTTGGCGGGCATCCGGAAGCGGTTGGCGCGACTCCGGATGCCAAGGTTTGTGGTCCGGAAGCGGTTGGCGGGCGTCCGGAAACGGTTGGCGAGGGTCCGGAAGGAAAGGTTTGTAGTCCGGAAGCGGTTGGCGGGCATCCGGAAGCCGCTGGCAGTGCTGGGGAAGTGGTGGGCAACAGCTGGCTTCAGTTTCTGCCGCGTCTGTCCAGATGCTTTGGATTCCATCGCCATTTAGCCATATCCCAAGATTCACCGGCCCACGTTTCTAAGGCTTCATTAGGCTGGCCACCAAGTTCTTTCAGGGCAAATGAGGCCGACTCGTGTAGGTATGTATTCCAGTCAGGACGAGTATTCCATTTCCATACAGATACATCAGACGGATAAGAAAATATGGCGTAAGAATTTGAGTATTGCATCACGTTGATTTCCATTGATGTGATGGGACTTATCAGATGCCAAAATCCTCCCTCATCCCCAACAGGCTCGCAATTGAACATCAAACCAGTAACGAATAATTTGAGTAGAACTGCGCCAATTGATGGGAGTTCGCCTGCAAATTCTACTTCGCTGCTGTAAGGACCGGCCATGATGAGAAACTTTGTCCGGGCTTCAATATACAGCACACAAAAAAGAGGCTGAAGCTCTCGTAGCTTCAGCCTCTTTTCGTTTCTGCCGCAGGGCGGGGCATTACATGTGAATCGCCCGGTTCTCCGTAGCCGCCAGGCAAGCTTCTTTCATGGCCTCGGCGTAGGTGGGGTGCGAGTGGCTCATGCGGGCCACGTCCTCGGCGGAGGCGCGGAACTCCATGGCCGTTACGGCTTCGGCGATGAGGTCGGCGATGCGCGGCCCAATCATGTGGACGCCCAGGATTTCGTCGGTGGTTTTGTCGGCCAGCACTTTTACGAAGCCGTCGGTGTCGCCGCTGGCGCGGGCGCGGCCGCTGGCTTTGAAGGGGAAGCTGCCGATTTTGTAGGCCTTGCCCTGCTCCTTAAGCTGCTCCTCGGTGTAGCCCACGCCGGCCACTTCGGGCCAGGTGTACACCACGCCGGGGATGAGCAGGTAGTTGATGTGCGGCTTCTGGCCCACGATGGTTTCGGCCACGAACACGCCTTCTTCCTCGGCCTTGTGGGCCAGCATGGCGCCGCGAATCACGTCGCCGATGGCGTAGATGCCGGGCACGTTGGTTTGCAGGTGGGCATCGACCTTGATGCGGCCGCGTTCCTCCATCTCGATACCGGCGGCTTCGAGGTTGAGGCCGGCGGTGTAGGGCGCGCGGCCCACGGCCACCAGGCAGTAGTCGCCCTCAAAGGTCACCTCCTCCCCTTTCGGGTTCAGGGCCGTTACGGTCACGCTGTCGCCGGCGCGGGTGGCGCCGGTCACTTTGTGGCTCAGGAAAAAATCGATGCCGATTTTGCCCAGCACGCGCTTCAGCTCCTTGCCCAGGCCGCGGTCCATGGTCGGAATGAGTGAGTCGAGGAACTCCACCACCGAGACTTTGGCCCCGAGACGGGCGTAGATGGAGGCCATTTCGAGGCCAATTACGCCGCCGCCAATCACGACCATGTGCCGGGGCACTTCGCGGATATTCAGGGCCTCGGTGCTGGTGATGATGCGCTCCTTGTCCTGGGCGATGAACGGCAGCACCGTGGGCTTGGAGCCGGTGGCGATGATGACGTTCTTGGTTTCAATCGTCTGGGCCTCGCCGCCCGCGGTGGGCGCGATGCTGATGTGGGTTTTATCCACGAACGAGCCGAGGCCTTGCAGCACGTCGATTTTGTTCTTCTTCATCAGGTAGCCGATGCCTTCCACGTTGGCCTTCACCACGCCGGCCTTGCGGTCAATCATGCGGTTCATGTCGACGGTCAGGTTATCGAGCCCGATGCCGTGCTCGGCAAATACCGAATGGGCGTTGTGGTAGTGCTCGCTGGAGTCGAGCAGGGCCTTGCTGGGGATGCAGCCCACGTTGAGGCAGGTGCCGCCCAGGGTGGGGTATTTCTCGATGAGGGCTGTTTTGAGACCCAGCTGGGCGCAACGGATGGCCGCTACATAGCCGCCCGGGCCGGAGCCGATGACGGTGACGTCGTATTGATTCATAGAACCGGATTTTCGGTGATTATTCGCAACGCGAAGGTAAGGGTATGTAGCGTGGACTCTGCGAGTCCGCGCCACGAGCGTAGCGAGTAGTATAGTTGCCTGCTTCAGTTCTACTGCATTTCTAAGCGTGCGATACTCGCTACGCTCGTGGCGCGGACTCGCAGCGTCCACGCTACATTAGTCAACCAGCACGCCGATGTAGAAGTTGAAGGTATCGACTTCCAGCGTCTCTTTGGTAGCACCGGCCAGCTCCGGAATGGGCGCAAACCGCGTGGTGGGCGCGATGAACCGGTACTCGCCGCCCTTCAGCCGCACGCGCACCGGCAGGTCGAATTTGTCCACGTCGGCCACCCAGCGGGCCAGGGTTTTGCCGTCCTCGAAGCGGATTTCCAGCGTGGGCAGGCTGCGGTGGCGCAGGTACTGGTCGAAAACTTTGGTGAAATCCCGGCCGCTTTCGCGGTTGAAGTAGTCGATAACCTGCTGGCCGGTCACGGTCTGGTGATAGAATTTGGCCGAGAGGCCGCGTAGCAGCTGCCGCCACTTCGCGTCGTCGTTGAGCACGGTGCGAAGGGTGTTGAGCAGCGCGCTGCCTTTGTCGTACATGTCGCCCGAGCCTTCCTTGTTCACGCCGTAGGGGCCGATGATGGGGCCGTCGTTGGAGATGTTGCGGCGCTGGCCGTGGAGGTATTCCTGGCCGGCCTGCTTGCCGAACTGGCTTTCTACAAACAGGGCTTCGGAGTAGGTGGTGAAGCTTTCGTGCACCCACATATCGGCAATGTCCTGGCTGGTGATGTTGTTGCCGAACCACTCGTGGCCGCTTTCGTGGATGATGATGAAATCCCACTTCAGGCCCCAGCCGGAGTTGCTGCGGTCGCGGCCGAGGTAGCCGTTCTGGTACTGGTTGCCGTAGGCCACGGCGCTCTGGTGCTCCATGCCGAGGTGCGGGGCGTCTACCAGCTTGTAGCCATCCTGGTACCACGGGTAGGGCCCGAACCAGCTTTCCATACTTTTCAGCATGGGTTTCACGTTGGCGGCAAACTGGGTCTTGGCTTTGGTGAGGTTTTCGGGCAATACCCAGTAATCGAGTGTCAACGGCCCTTTTTCGCCCTGGTAAGAGTCGGAAAAATGCTGGTAATCGCCCACGTTCAGGGCCACGTCGTAGTTGTTGATGGGGTTGCGCACGGCCCAGTCGAAGCGGGTGTAGCCGTCCTTGAGCTTCGTGGTGCGGCGCAGGCGGCCGTTCGAAACGTCCTTCAGGCCAGCGGGCACACTGATGCTGATGAGCATACTGTCGACCTCATCGGCTTGCTGGTCCTTGGTGGGCCACCAGATGCTGGCCCCCGTGCCCTGGCAGGCGGTAGCCACCCAGGGCCGGCCTGCCGCATCGGTCGTAAACACCATGCCGCCATCCCAGGGCGCTTTTTTGGCCACGGTGGGGTTGCCCGAATACTGCACGGTAAACTCATCGCGGCTGCCTTTGACAATGGCTTTTGGGAAGGTCACGAACACCGCGTTGGCCTCGCGGGCGAAGGGTACCTCCTGGCCCTTATACAGCACCTTATCGACTTGCAGGTTGGCGAAGAGGTCGAATTGCAGCCGCGTAAAATCCTGCGTGGCCGTGAAGCGGAAGAGGTTGGAGCCGCTGATGAAGCGCCGGGCCGGGTCCAGCCGCACATCGAGGTGATAGTAGTTGAGGTCGTAGCAGGTGCGCAGCGGCGTGCTGAGGCTGCCGCGCAGCGAGTCGGCGCGGGAGTAGGCGGCGGGCTTGGGCTGGAGCAACTGGGCGGCGGCGGGGCGGGCGAGGCTGGTCAGCAGCAGGGCGGGCAGCGCGAGAGTCAGGAGTTTCACGGGGGCAAAGATGGGCCGGCCGGGCGTTGGCTGCGCGGCCGTTCGCTAAAACGCCAAAAGGCCGGAGCGAATGCCCCGGCCTTTGATGCACTTGTAGCACATGCTTCAGCTTGTGCACCGTTGGGGTCGGAACCGCGCACCGATGCACAAGCTAAAGCATGTGCTACCAGCAACCTACGCCCCTGCCAGCAGCTGCTCTTCGTGCTGGCTCAGGTCGAGGCCCTGCAATTCCTCTTCCTCGCTCACGCGCAGCGGGGTAATCAGGTCGGTGATTTTCAGGAGCGCGAAGGAGGCCACAAACACGAAAGCCGACACCAGCACCAGCGACAGCAGGTGCTTCAGAAACAGTTCGGTACCGCCGTAGGCCAGGCCGTCGGTGGCGGCCGGGTTCACGGCCTTGCTGGCGAAGATACCCGTCATAATCAGGCCCACCATCCCGCCGATGCCGTGGCAGGGGAACACGTCGAGCGTATCATCAAGACGCGACTTGGAGCGCATATGCGCGAAGAAGTTGCTGGTGATGCCGGCCACCACGCCGATGAAGATGCTCACCGGCACTGTCACGTAGCCCGAAGCGGGCGTCACGGCTACCAGGCCCACCACCGCGCCAATGCAGAAGCCCAGCGCCGAGAGCTTCTTGCCCCGCGCCACGTCAAACAGCACCCAGGCCACGCCGGCGGCCGAGGCGGCCACGTTGGTGGTGGCGAAAGCACTCACGGCAAAAGCATTGGCCGCCGTAGCCGAGCCCGCGTTGAAGCCGAACCAGCCAAACCACAGCAGCCCCGTGCCCAGCAGCACAAACGGAATATTAGCCGGCGGCAGCACCTCCGAGGTGCCGTGGGTTTTGCGCGGCTTCAGGTACAGGGCCGAGGCCAGCGCGGCCCAGCCCGCCGACATGTGCACGACGGTATCGCCCGCGAAATCCAACACGCCCAGCTTGAACAGGAAGCCCTCCGGGTGCCACACCCAGTGCGCCAGCGGCGCATACACCACCAGGCTGAACAGCACGATGAACAAGATATAGGACTTGAAGTTGATGCGCTCGGCGATAGAGCCCGTGATAAGCGCCGGGGTGATGATGGCGAACTTCATCTGGAAAAACGCGAACAGCATCAACGGGATGGTGGGGGCCAGCGACCACGGCTTGCCATCGAGCACATTGCGGAAAAGGAAGAACGTGCGCGGGTCGCCGATAAACCCGCCAATAGAATCGCCGAAGGCCAGCGAAAAGCCCACCACCACCCACAGCAGGCTGATAATGCCCATGGCCACGAAGCTTTGCAGCATGGTCGAAATCACGTTTTTCGAGTTCACCATGCCGCCGTAGAAGAAGGCCAGGCCGGGCGTCATCAGCAGTACCAGGGCGGTGGCGCACAGCATCCAGGCCGTATCGCCGGAGTTGATGCCATCGGTGACGATAGTGGCGGGCAGCGCCGGCCGCAGCGCAGCCAGCAGGCCCAGGGCCAGCAACAGCAGCAGCGGAATGTAGTTAGGCTTTTGCATTGGGTTTAAGGTTAGTTGGATGAATAATCAGGTTCTGGTTCGCAGAGGTTCGGCTACCAGTCGGCCGACCGCGACACGGGGAGCGGCAGCGGCCTGGGCACGGCCAGCATGGCCGTTTTCAGCTCCCCAGCCAGGGCGGTCACGGTAGCGGCCGTGTCGCGGCGGTGAGTTTCCCAGAGCTTCTGCCAGCCGGGGGCGGTGGCGTCTTCCAAAGGCTTGGTTTTGCCGGTGGGCTGCGGGCGGGCACTGCGGTCGTCCTGGTAGTAGGCGAAGCTGAAATCGGTAAACTGCGCACGGTAGCGGCCGTTTTTCACTTCCACCGTCAGGCGGTAGCGCACTTTGCCGTGCAGGTGCTTGGTCACGTAACCGTGGTCGTATACCCCGAAGGCGTGGCTGGCCACCAGCCGCCCGGCCGCCGAGTCGGCCTCGGCCAGCTCGTAGCCGCGCCGCCGCAGCCAGGCCCGGGCGTGGCCGTAGAGCAGCCCCGCTCGGAGCGAATCGGCGGGCACCACTTCGGCGAAAGCCACCCGGCCGGCCTCATCGAGCGGCAGCGCCTGTGCGCTGGCCACGGAGGCCCCCAGCAGCAGGCCAGCAAGCAGGCAGAAAGCGAGGGGCGACATCAGGCAAAGGGTTGGGTGAGGTGTAGGGGCGGGGCTTGCCCCCGCCCGTCGTTGCACGGAATTATTGAAACGGTGCAAGCGCACAAGCGGGGCAAGCCCCGCCCCGCTCAATACTTATAGATAAACGCCATCCCCAGCGTGGTCTGGCTGTGCACGCCCTGGCCCAGCGCGTTCTCGTAGTAGGCGCTGGAGGCCAGGTCGTAGCGTAGCTCGGGTTTCAGCAGCAGCTTGCCGGCACCCAGCGTCACGGGGGCCGTAAGGGTTACCGAGTGGTTGCGGGTTTGCAGGTAGCGCACGGCGTGCTGGTCCTCGAAATATTCGTAGCGCAGGCCCAGCCCCACCACATCGCAGAAAGCGTAATTGGTATAGAGGGCTACGCCGCCCCAGTCGGGTGTGGTGCTGCCGTACTTGCCGGTGCAGAATTCGGTTTCAGCCGCCGATTCGGTCCGGAAGCTGTAGCGGCCGTAGGCGGCGTTCAGGCCCAGGTAAAACCGGGGCGTGAGTTGGTAGTTGGTCGTCAGGTCGAAGAGCTGGCGGGTGTAGTTGCCGCAGCCGTAAGGTCGACCACCATATCGGTCTTGCGGCTGCTGAAACCCACTTTCACCTGCATCAGCCCCAGGGCAAACTGGTCGGTGAGGCGGTCGAAGGCCCGGCCGGCCGGCTGGTCGACGCCCAGTAGGTTGCCCGACTTGGGCCAGTTGAACGCCATGAGGTAATACGAGTCGAGGTAGCCCGAAATGGACAGCTTCCCGGTATCGGTCGAATCGGTCTGAGCCAAAGCCAGGGAGCCCGGAGAAGTGAGTAGCAGCGTGAGTATAGTTTTTTTCATGAGTGCAGAAAAAAGATGACCAAACAGACCTATTCTGCGGAAAATCCCTGAAAGCTTTGTCCTTCCAGACCTATCATCAAATTTTTAGGTCAATATCTCAAAATATTTCTGATGTATCAGCTCCACCCATTCATTATACAACTCAATTTCGCTATATGATAGATATTATTGCGATTACCCCTATCAAAAACATATCACTTTTGATTTTTATACATTTTTCAAATTTAAGTTCTTCCCGTGCTAAACCATGCGCTGACCAATGTTATATTTATGTTACCATGTCAATGCATATGGCTGATATTGAGCGAGCAAGCATTGGCGCCACGTTGCGGCATTCAGCTCAAAAGCGTGTTTTGGGGGCCCGTGCAGCCCGTTTCCGGCAACAACCAGACGGATGCCCAGCCACCCGCCGCTATCGGCCGACGGATGGTGGGCAGCATCTTTGCAGGGCCGCAAGGCACCTCACCGCCACAGCTGCCGGGGGGGGCCAGCCTGGTGCAGTTTCTGCGGCGGCCTTCGTTTTCTGTTTCTTTTCGTTTCCATGCCCGATTCTCGTCCGGCCGCGCCTTCGCGGACCGCGCTGTTCACTGCTTTTGCCCTCGTCTACCTCATCTGGGGCTCTACTTATCTGGTGATGAAGTTTGCCGTGGCCAGCATGCCGCCGCTGCTCATGGCCGGCACCCGCTACGGGCTGGCCGGCGGCATCCTCTATGGCCTCATGCGCTGGCGGGGCGAGCCGGCCCCTACCGCGCGCGGCTGGGCCTACGGCGCGTTTATCGGGGTGTGCCTGCTGGGGTTCGGCAATGGCGGCACCACGCTGGGTGTCATGCATCTGCCCAGCAGCATTACGGCGCTGCTGGTAGCCACGGTACCCATGTTTCTGGCGGTGCTGGGGTGGCTGAGCGGAATTTCGGCCCGGCCTACGCGCTGGGTATGGCTGGGGCTGGCGGCCGGCATGCTGGGCATGTACCTGCTGGCGGCCCACCCCACGGCGGCCCCTGTGAAGGTGCCAGGCCAGCAGGGCCTGGGCATTTTCGTGGTGCTGCTGGCTTCGCTGGTCTGGTCTGTTGGCTCGCTGTATGCCAAAAACCACCAGCCGGCGGTGTCGCCCTTCACCTCGGGCGGCATGCAGATGCTGTGCGGCGGCGCGGCCATGCTGGTGGTGGGCCTGCTGCGCGGTGAGGCCGACGGGTTCACGCTGGCGCAGGTCACCACCAAGTCGTGGCTGGCGTTTGCCTACCTCATCACGTTTGGGTCCATCGTAGCGTTCTCGGCCTACATCTGGCTGTTGCGGGTGGTGCAGCCCGCCCTGGCCGGTACCTATGCCTTCGTGAACCCCGTAGTGGCCGTGCTGCTGGGCTGGGCTTTTGCCGGCGAAGTGCTGAACCCGCAGATGCTGGGCGGGGCGGCCCTGATTGTGCTGGCCGTGGGCCTGGTGGTACTAGGCGGCAAAAAAGTTGCACCAAAATAATTGTGCAACCGTTTGCTCGAGCGTTGCGTATGGGCGTATCTTGGTCACTCATTCCCACCAACGCCATGTCCGATATCACCCCCAGCTTGCCCGATATCCAGTCCGCGCACGATGTGCAGGCGTTGGTAGATGCCTTTTACCACAAAGCCAACCACGACGAGCTCCTGGCTCCCGCTTTTCGGGCGGCGGCGCACGTGTACTGGCCCCGCCACCTCACCAGCTTCTACGAGTTCTGGTCGCTGGAGCTGCTCTCAACTCTTCCCGTTTCGGCCCCCCGGCCAGTGCCCGCGCACCTGGCCATGCCCCGCTCCTTAAAGTACCAGACGCGCTGGGTGCAGCTCTTCGATGCGGCCGTGGAAGAGCGGTTTACCGGCCAGTGCGCCGGCCGTGCCAAATCGGTGGCCCGCCAGGTGGCCGCCGCCCTGGTCAATGGCATGATGCAATACCAGCCGCTGCCGGTCGATTAATACGCGCTATTCCTTTAACCTGAAAACGCCTCCGGGCCGGCCGCCATCTGACGAGCCGCCCGGGGGCGCTTCTACTTTACTACCCCTGGCTACCGGCCCCGGCGGCCGGGCTGGGCCCGCAGCAGAGCCGCGCCGGCACCGAGCACCAGCGCATCTTCGCCCACGCCCACGGCCGCCACGGGCCAGCCTGCCTGCTGGCTGATGCCCATGCGCAGCGCGTAGCTGATGAATGTGGCCACCACCGCCCCCAGGCCGCCCACGACGGCCCCGGTGGCGCCGCTGCCCTCGCGCGACTTGTACACCGCCGCGCCCACCAGCGCGCCCGATAGCAGCCGGCCCAGTAGCACCCGCGGCGCGATGCGGTCGGGGGTGCAGGGCAGTTTATCCATCACCATCTCGCCGGCGGCGGCCAGCTTGAAGCCCCGCGCCACCAGCGGCTTCTGCAGCGCCCGCAGCGGCGAGCTGAGCAGAAACCACGACGGATTGCGCGTGAGGTAGTGGCTGAGCAGCGCCGGCGCGCTCATGCTGCGCATACCGGCGATGGCCGCGAAGCCGACGGTGGGCCAGAATTTAGCCGGGCGGGGGTTGAATTTGGTTCGTTTCATAAAGCAAGGATATAAAACCGCCTTAACGGGCTCCACGCGGCAAAGTTGAAAAGCAGCATCGTACTCAGTATCCGTACCAAACGCAAAAAGCGCCAGCCCTTCCGGACTGGCGCTTTTTAAGTAGTCGTGCAAATGTAAACGGCTTGTCAGTTATTCGTCAAGTGTTTGATAAAAAGCGAACAACTGACAACCACTGCCTGACAACTTATTACAGCGAAGGGCAATGCCTTACACGCCGAACATCATGCGGGTCGGGTCTTCGAGCAGTTCCTTCACGCGCACCAGGAACGACACCGACTCGCGGCCGTCGATAATGCGGTGGTC
>JANNDE010000681.1:0-3180 GCA_031387395.1 Hymenobacter sp. | reverse complement strand
CCGACCTCGGGCCGCCCGTGGTGGCCCGCTCCCTGCGCCTCAATGGCAACAGCCAGTACGTGGCCATCGGCCGCACCGTCCCGATGCCGCAGGGCAACAGCCCCTACACTATTGAGGCCTGGGTGAAGCCCACGGCCACGGGTAAAAATGGCATCATTGGTTGGGGCAGCTACAATGTACCCAATTCGTGCAACGCCCTGTGCCTGACTTCCACAGGATTGCTAAACTATTGGTGGTCCAACGACCTGGAAGTGCCCACGCCCAGCCTGATTGGGGCCTGGCACCACGTGGCGGCCACCTGCGACGGCACCACCCGCACCCTCTATCTCGACGGCGTGGCCATCGGTTCCGACCGGCCCATCTACACCCACACCGCGTCCGATGCCCAGGCGCTGCGCATCGGCTCGACCAACAGCGGCGATGAATACTTTAATGGTAGCATCGATGAGGTGCGCGTCTGGAATGTGGCCCGTACGGCGGCCCAGCTCAACACGGCGCGAGGCGCGAACCTGCTGGGCAGCCCGGCGGGGCTGGTGGCTTACTACCGCTTCAGCGAGGGCAGCGGCACTACCACGGCCACTACGCCCGCCACGGCGGCCAGCCTGGGCACGCTCACCGGCGGCGCGAGCTGGAGCACCGACGCGCCAGCCATCGTCAACGGCGTGCCCGTGGTGCTGACCGTCACCGACGCCAGCGGCTACAACGGCACGGCTCCGGCCGTGGTGACGGTGCTACCCGCCACGGCCACGGCCACGGCGGCGGCGAATGCGACGGCTTTCAGCGTATGGCCGAATCCGGTGGGGACCCGCAGTACCCTGCACGTGCGCCTGGCGGGGCCGGCGGCCTCGGCGAGCCTGACCCTGCGCAACGCCCTGGGGCAGTTGGTGCGTGTGCGCACGTTCGGTGGCAGCGCGGCCGAGCTATCCACGGCGGGGCTGGCCAGCGGGGTGTACTTGCTGGGTGTGCAGGCGGATAACCAAGCCCCCACCGTGCGGCGTGTTGTGGTCGAGTAACGTTCTCCTCCCTCTGGGTCGTCGTTGCGGGAGCCATCCCAGCTTTTGCAGCGACGGCCCGTCGTATTCTGCCAGTTGCGTTTCTTTCCTCCTCCTAATTTTTTTGAAATGAGACAGTCGTACCACAGCCAATCCGCTGCCCGGCAGCCGGTTTCCCTCGCTGGCGCCCGGCCAGGCCTGCGCCGCTTCGGAGCCGCGCTGCTGTTGGTCCTGGGCCTGGCCACCAGCCCCGCCTACGCCCAGCAGCCACAGCCCGCCGCCGGCTACTTCCAACCCGATGCGGCGGCCCGCACGGCCGCCGCCACCTCGCCGCTGGCCGCCACGCTCACCCATTCGCAAGCCCTAACGCTCGACGAGCCCGGCCTGCGCGCCGCCCTGGCCACGGCCCCGCTGGAGGGCCGGGCTGGGGCTGCGCCGTTGGTGCTGGCCCTGCCCCAGCCCGACGGCACGACCGGCCGCTTTGCTCTGCGCGAGGCCCCGGTGATGGAGCCCGCGCTGGCCGCCCGCTACCCGCAGATCAGGACCTACGCGGGCGTGGGCCTCGACGATGCCACGGCCACGGTGCGCCTGGACCTGACGCCCCAGGGCTTCCACGCCCAGGTGCTGAGCAGCGCCGGTCCGGGCTTTCTGATTGACCCGGTGAGCCCGACCGACACGCGGCACTACCGGAGCTCTGACCAAAAAGATGTCCGCGCTTCCGCCAGCAAACCAGACAGGTGCCAGACCGCCACCACGCCAGCCGAGCAGCAGGCCAGCGCGGCGCGGGTGGCGGCCTGGCGGGCGGCAGGCGGCAATGGCCCGGCGGCCCGGCTGAGTGGGGCGCAGTTGCGCACCTACCGCTTCGCCCTGTCCAGCGCGCCCGATTTTTCGGCTGTCTGCGGCAACACCAGGGCCAGCGTGTTGGCCGTGCAGGCCATGTTTATGAACCGGATGAACGGTATTTTTGAGCGGGAGCTGGCCGTGCGCTTCGTGCTGGTGGCCAACAACGACCGGCTCATCTTCCTGAGCGGCACAGGTCCCCAGCCCCCTTTTCCCTACAACGGCGACCTGACCCGACAGAACCAGCAGAACGTGGACCAGCTTATCGGCGATGCCAATTACGACCTGGGTCTGTTGCTGATTCGTGGGGGCGGCGGCGGCGCGCTCGTGGGCAGCTTGGGCCGGTCGGGTAGCAAAGCGACCAACATCGCCGGGCATCCCGTGCCTGCTGATTATCAGCTTATTCGCTATTCCGCCCACGAGGTGGGGCACATCCTGGGAGCCAATCACACGTTCAACACCGACAACAGCAACCGCCGGGGCAGCTGGGCCTGGGAACCAGGCGCGGGCGTGACCATTATGTCGTACGCCGGGGTTTTTGGACCTGCTGATGAAGTACAGAGCGGAGCGGAACCTGTCTTCCATACGGGTAGCTACGAGGATATCCAGGCCACGACGAGCGCCTGTAACTGCGGCACGCGCACGGCCACGGGCAACACGCCCCCGGTGGTGACGGGGCCGGCCAGCGGCAAAACGCTGCCCTTCAGCACGCCCTTCAAGCTCGTGGCTACCGCCACCGATGCTAATAACGACCCGCTGACGTATTCCTGGGAGCAGCTCGACCTGGGCCCCGCCGGCAACCTGACCATGGCGCAGGTGGCGGGCGAGACCCCGCCCCTGTTCCGCACCTTCCTGCCAGTGACGAGCGGCACGCGCTATTTCCCGCGCCTGGCCGAGCTGGCGACCAATATGGCCACCCCCGCCACCGGTGAGCGCCTGCCTACGGTGGCCCGCACCCTCAAATTCCGCTGCACCGCCCGCGACCTGCATAATGGCACGGCCGGCCCGGTGAGTGGGGTCGATTACAGCGCTCTGGTGAACCTGAGCGTGAGCGCGGCGGCGGGTCCGTTCGTGGTGACGGCCCCCAACGCGGCCGGCATCAGTTGGGCCGGCGGCTCCACGCAAACCGTAACCTGGAACGTGGCCAACACGAACACGGCCCCGGTAAGCTGCGCCAAGGTGAACCTGCACCTGAGCCTCGACGGGGGGCTGAGCTATCCGCTCACGCTGGCCACCGGCGTGCCGAACTCCGGCACGTCCAGTGTGAAGCTGCCCAACGCGCCGACCAGCACGGCCCGGATTATGGTAGAAGCGGCCGACAATTACTTTTTCGATATCTCCGATGTCA
>JANNDE010000633.1:0-1015 GCA_031387395.1 Hymenobacter sp. | reverse complement strand
GTTTAGGGCCGCAAAGGTATTGGTTTTGGGTTGAAGGCAACCCCACCCCCGGCCCCTCCCCGGTGGGGTGGGGAGCCGAACGACGTGCGTAGCAAGCAGCTGCATCGGCAAATACCACTCTTCCCCCTCCAATTATTTATTAGCGTCCTATTAGCTCCTACGCTTTGAGAGACTCCCCTCACCACCGGGAAGGGACCGGGGGTGGGGTTACCCCGCCAGCAGCTGCAGCAGCGCCAGCACCGGCAGCACCAGCAGAAACGCGTCGAACCGGTCGAGCAGGCCGCCGTGGCCGGGCATGATGCTGCCCGAGTCCTTCACCCCCACGCTGCGCTTGAGCATGGACTCGGCCAAATCGCCGAGCGGCGCGAACACGGCCACCACGCCGGCCGCTACCAGCCGGTGCGCCAGCGGCATATCGGGCAGCATGAAGCCCACGGCCCAACCCACCACCAACGTGAGCACGAAGCCGCCGGCCCAGCCTTCCCAGGTTTTACCGGGCGAGATTTTAGGGGCCATTTTGTGCTTGCCAAATGTTTTACCGGCCGCGTATGCGCCGATGTCGGAAGCCCAGATGAGGAAGAGCAGGGCGAAGATGCGGCGCGGGTCGTAGCCTTCAGGACCAAAGGCCAGCATATTCAACGTGCTCATCGGCAGGGTCACATACAGCAGGCCTAACAGTGCCACGCCTACGTTGGAAAAAGGGGCCGGTTCTTGCCCTTCCTGAGTCCAAGCGTACATTTCTCGGCAAATGAGCGCAACAGGCAGCAGCAAGCCGGCGGCTAGTACGGCGTGCCGGGCCGCTTCATGAACGGTGTAGGGGTCGGAGGTGGTTTGCGGCAGCAGCGAAGTGTCGGCTACCGCCTCGTTGTTTAAAATAAGTAAGGCCCCAAAAAAAACTAAGCTCAGCGCACCGAGCAAGCCAGCTGCTGGCTGATACCCCCCCGCCCGCATCATGCGGTAGAACTCCCATAACATCACGGCCTGCACGGCGGCGAAGAACAGCCCAAATGTCCAG
>JANNDE010000609.1:0-6764 GCA_031387395.1 Hymenobacter sp. | reverse complement strand
CCGCTGAGATGGGCCGCCTGCTCACGGCCAACGACCTGGCCGGCGTGCGCGAACTCATCATCAATGAGAAAATTCTCTGCCCCGTTTCCAAAACCGGCAACTGGACCGAGGTGCGCCAGTTCAACCTGATGTTCTCGACCCAGGGCTCGGCCGTGGACTCGGACGCGCCGCCCGTGTACCTGCGCCCCGAAACGGCCCAAGGCATTTTCGTGAACTTCCTGAACGTGCAGAAATCGGCCCGCATGAAGGTTCCCTTTGGCATTGCCCAGATTGGTAAGGCGTTTCGGAATGAGATTGTGGCCCGGCAGTTCATCTTCCGGATGCGCGAGTTTGAGCAGATGGAAATGCAGTTTTTCGTGCGCCCCGGCACCGAAGGCGAGTGGTACGACACCTGGAAAGCCTCGCGCCGCCGCTTCCACGAGGCGCTGGGGCTGCCGGCCGCCAAGCTGCGCTTCCACGACCACGACAAGCTGGCCCACTACGCCAAAGCGGCCGTGGATATTGAGTACGAATTCCCCTTCGGCTTCAAGGAAATGGAGGGCATCCACTCGCGCGGCGACTTCGACCTGACCCAGCACCAGAACCTGAGCCGCAAAAAGCAGCAGTATTTCGACGCCGACCTCGACCCCGCCACCGGCAAGGCCTACGGCAACTACGTGCCCTTCGTGGTCGAAACCTCGGTGGGCGCCGACCGCCTGTTCCTGGCCACGCTCTGCAATGCCTACCAGGAGGAAACCATCACGGAAGGGGAGGGCGACGCCCAAACCACCAAAACCCGCACCGTACTGAAGCTGCACCCCGCCGTAGCCCCGGTGAAAGCCGCCATTTTCCCGCTGGTTCGCAAAGACGGCATGCCCGAGAAAGCCCAGGAAATCTTCGACGCGCTGAAGTTCGACTTCCGCCTCGTGCTCGAAGAGCGCGACGCCATCGGCAAGCGCTACACCCGCCAGGACCTCATCGGCACGCCCTTCTGCATCGTGGTCGATGGTCAGACCCTGGAAGACGACACCGTGACCGTGCGCCACCGCGACTCGCGCGAGCAAACCCGCATGCCCATCTCGGAGCTGCGCGCCTACATCGGCGAGGCGGTGAGTTTCCGCCGCATCTTCGAGCAGCTGTAGGAACTGGCTGTTCTCTACAGCGCAACATCCCGGTTTTAGCAATGAACCGGGGCTTTGACCAAAACCTAAAAAGCGCTATCCGAAAGGTCAGCGCTTTTTTTGCGCTAATTATCAAATAGTTGCTCTGCCGGATGCGTTGAAATATTCATTCCGCAACCACAGCCCACGCACAAAAAAGCGCTGACCATCTGGCCAGCGCTTTTTAAGTTTTGGATAAAGACGATTCGTGTTATCATCCAGTGTTGGTGAGTCGATTATTTTAGCAATAATGTGGATAAATGAAGAGGCCTAGCTAAAAAAGAGCGAATAAAAAAGCTAATCACGTGGGCAATCACCCCAAACTCGCTTGGTATCTTTGATGTATCACACGAGTAGTCCCACACCGGGTGTCGCATTTTCCCTAACCGGGGGAAAAGCGAAGCCCCGATTGCTGGACACAACCGGGGCTTCAAGAAGTGGGTGGCTGTACACCCTTTCTTCTGACGCAATGAAAAAGGAACGTGTGCTAAAACTACTAAAAGCGGCTGCTGTAGCTGTCTTTTTGGGGTTAATGGGTGGATTAGGCAAAGGCTTTGGCCTCTTCTTAGTCACTCATCTGCTCCGGTAGTTTGATTGAGGCAGTTCGGCCGTGTGCTGGGCTGCCTCTTTTTTGTAGTGCTTATCGTTCCACAAATCTATGCAATGTTTACGAATCCTGAACAGGTATCGTTCAAAATGATTTGAAAGTTGGCTGCTATTGTCAAAATATAACGCTCTGACAAACAGAGTTTCTACTGCCAATTGCTGCTAGTTGATTAGAAGAATCAGCTTAATAGATTCTAATTAAGATGTTAGCAATCTGACAGATTGAGCCTAACAGAAAGCTCAATTCTTATTAAGCATGGCTTTCGGAGGGTGACCAGACTGAGCGCAATAGTCCTGCTCCCTAAGCCTATGAGGCTCCCCTCTCTTTTGGAGAGGGGCCGGGGGGGAGGTTCTGCGCCCGCGCCCCTTCGCGTAACTTTGCCTCTTTACAAGGATTTTATGTGGGAAAAAGTCGCCGTTTTCATTATCCGATTCCGTCTTTCGCTGATTGCGCTGTTGGCCGCCATCACCATTTTCATGGCCTGGAAGGCCAAGGACGTGGAAATGACCTACGACTTTGCTCAGGTGGTGAGCGAGAAGGACCCGGACATGCTTTATTTCCGGCAGTTTAAGCGCACGTTTGGCGAGGATGGTAACGTGCTGGTTATCGGCCTGCAGGACAGTTCCATTTACAAGCTCGGTAACTTCAACGAGTTCCGCCTACTTACCGACATGCTGGCTAAAGTGCAGGGCGTGAACGGCGTGCTCAGCGTGAGCAAGCTGCTCAACATCACCAAGGACACCGCGACGAATAGCTTTAAATCGGTTGCGATTTTCAAGAATCCCCCGCGCAGCCAGCAGGAACTGGACAGCCTGATGCGCGTGGCCAACAGCGTGGAACTCTACAAGGGCCAACTCATCAGCCCCGTCACCGGGGCCACGCTGCTGGCCCTCACCATGGACCCGAAGTTTCTGAACTCCTCGAAGCGGCAGGCGGTGATGAACAACATTTTGGGCTTCGCCGGGCAGTTTGAGCAGAAAACCGGTATCAAGCTGCACTACGCCGGCCTGCCCTACGTGCGCTCCACGATGACGAGCAAGGTGGCCGGGGAGATGAAATTTTTCACCATTCTGGCCATGATAGTAACCGGGATTACGCTGCTGGTGTTCTTCCGGACGTGGTCGGCGGTGGTGTTTCCGCTCATCGTGGTGGGCGTGACCGTCATCTGGTGCATCGGCTCGATTGTGCTGCTGGGCTACAAAATCAACCTGCTCACGGGCCTGATTCCGAGTATCATCATCGTTATCGGCATCCCGAACTGCACTTACCTGCTCTCGCGCTACCACTACGACTACCGCAAATCGGGCAATCAGATGCTGGCCATGACGCGGGTAATCCGCAAAATCGGCCTCGTGACGCTCATGAACAACACGACCACCGCCGTGGGCTTCATCGTGTTTGCCTTCACCGACATCGCTATTCTCTACCAGTTCGGTATCGTGGCCACGGTCAACATCTTCGCGGCCTTCCTCATCAGCTTCATCCTGATTCCGGCCGCCTTCACCTATCTGCCGCCGCCCACGGCCAAGCAGCTGGAGCACCTCGACGCCGCGCCCCTCACCAAGCTGCTCGAGTTCTTCGACCACCTCGTGCTGCACCGTCGGCCCACCGTGTACCTCACCGCGCTGGTGCTGGTGGCGGGGGCCGCCATCGGTATCTCACGCATCGAATCGGTGTCGTACATGGTGGATGATTTGCCCAAGAAAAGCTCCGTGAACTCCGACTTGGCCTTCTTCGAAAGCCACTTCAACGGCGTGATGCCGTTGGAATTTGAGGTGGACACCCACAAGAAAAAGGGCCTCTTCAAGCTCAAGAACCTGGAGAAAATCGACCAGTTTGAGAAGTACCTGCGGACCCAGCCGGAGCTGTCGCCGCCCGTGAGCCTGGTTACGTTCCTCAAGGCAAGCACCCAGGCTTTCTACAACGGCAACCCGCAGTTCTACCGCCTGCCCGATAACTCGGAGAAGAACTTCATCCTCAGTGCGCTGGCTAACTCGGGCGGGTCGGCCGGCGGGGCGGGCATGAACAGCAAGCTGCTGCGTACGTTCATCGACAGCACCAGCCAGAAGGCCCGCATCAGCCTGAAAATTGCCGATATTGGCTCTCAGAACCTGGACACGCTGATGAACACGAAAATCATCCCGGAGATGAATCGCATCTTCAAAGGCACGGGCATGGATATCCGGCCTACGGGCACGACTATCATCTTCACCAAGGGCAACGAATACGTCATTCACACCCTGCGCGACAGCCTGTTTATGGCCTTCGGGCTGGTGGGTTTGGTGGTGCTTTTCCTGTTCCGCTCGTTCAAAACGGTGCTGTTCGCCCTTATCCCTAATGCCGTCACGCTGATTCTCACGGCCGGTATTATGGGCTATTTCAACATCGCGCTCAAGCCCAGCACCGCCCTGATTTTCGTGATTGCGCTGGGGATTGATGGGGATAACTCTATTCATTTGCTGGCCAAATTCCGCCAGGAGATGGCTCTGAATGGCCAGCGCGTGCGCGAAGCCGTTTCGGTAACGCTCAGCGAGGCGGGCACCAGCATGATATACACGAGTATCGTGTTGTTCGTGGGTTTCAGCATCTTCGCCTTCAGCGAATTCGGCGGTACCAAGGCGCTGGGAATGCTCATGTCGGCGTCGCTGTTAATCACCAACTTCTCGAACCTGATTCTGCTGCCCGCGCTGCTCGTGACGTTTGAACACGGCAAGGGCGGCGATATGGACACCAACGCCCTCATCCGGCACTACGACGAGTCGTACCACGAGGAGGACGACGACGCCGATTTGAACCTGAACCAAATGCACAAAGCCGCCGATTACGAAGGCGACTACACGATTTAACCCCACGAGACCCCACCCCCGGCCCTTCTCTGCTTGATTCGCAGAATCCGGTGGGGAGGGGAGCGTTCAACAAATCTATATTATTTCCACAATTCTGCGTCTGGCACCCCTCCCCACCGGGGAGGGGCCGGGGGTGGGGTTGAACTTCGAACAATGAAATACCCCGAATACAAGCAGCCGCTCAACTACGGCCAGCTCGGCGAGGACATCCTCGCCTGGTGGAAGGAGCACGGCATCTTTGAAAAGAGCGTGAGCAGCCGCGAAGGCCAGCCCACGTTCGTGTTTTACGAAGGCCCCCCTTCCGCTAACGGTGCGCCCGGCATCCACCACGTCATGGCGCGGACGGTAAAGGACATCTTCGGCCGCTACCAGACGCTGTTGGGCAAGCAAGTGCCCCGCAAAGGCGGCTGGGATACCCACGGCCTGCCCATCGAGCTACAGGTGGAGAAGGAGCTGGGCATCACGAAGGAGGACATCGGCAAGAAAATCAGCGTGGAGGACTACAACCAGCGCTGCAAGGAAACCGTCATGCGCTTCAAGGCGCAGTGGGACGACCTGACCGAGAAAATGGGCTACTGGGTCGACCTCGACGACCCCTACGTGACCTTCGAGCCGGAATACATCGAAAGCTGCTGGGCGCTGCTCAAGAAGCTCTACGACAAAGGCTTGCTCTACAAGGGCTACACCATCCAGCCGTACTCGCCGGCGGCAGGAACCGGACTTTCGTCGCACGAGCTGAACCAGCCCGGCACCTACAAGGACGTGAAGGACACGACCGTAGTGGCGCAGTTTAAGGTGAAGCATGGCGAGGTTTCAGAGAAGCTTTTTGCCTCTGCTGGTGCTGATGCAAACTTGTTCATCCTAGCTTGGACTACTACGCCTTGGACGCTTCCAGCCAACACCGGTTTGGCGGTGGGCAAGAACATCCCTTATGTCCTTGTTCGCACATTCAACCAGTACACAAATGAGCCAATTGCTATTGTTCTAGCTAGGGCTCTTGTTGACAAATACTTTATTAATCTGCAATTATCTCAAGCTATTAGGCAGATTGAGCCTCATCCCACGCCGCATGATAAAGCTGTTGAGGATTGGGTTTTAAAAGGCATTGTTGGCGTAACGCCTGACCAAATTCGAGGGTATTTGCAGCAGGTTTTACCAAACGGGATTACCTACAAAAGGCAGATGCCATTTGAAGTGGTGAAGGAATTCACCGGCGCTGACCTCATCGACATCAAGTACGAGCGCCTGTTCAATACCGAAAATGGTTTTCCCCATTTCGAAGGCGAGGAGCGGGCTTTCCGCGTCATCAACGGCGATTTCGTGACCACGGAGGACGGCACGGGCATCGTGCACATCTCGCCCACGTTCGGTGCCGATGACTTCCGGGCCGCGCAGCTGGCCGACATCCCGGCGCTGATGGTGCCGGATGCCGAAGGCACGCTCGGCCCCATCGTGGACCGGACGGGCCGCTACGTGCCCCAAATGGGCGAGTTTGCGGGTCGCTGGGTGAAGAACTACGACGGCCACGACGAATCCGGCGCCGACTATAAAACGCTGGACGAGAGCATCGTCATCAAGATGAAGGGCGACGGCACGGCCTTCAAAGTGGAGAAGTACGAGCATACCTACCCGCACTGCTGGCGCACCGACAAGCCCGTGCTTTACTACCCGCTCGATTCCTGGTTCATCAAAACCACGGCGGTGAAGGACCGGCTCATCGAGCTCAACAAAACCATCAACTGGAAGCCCGAAAGCACCGGCACCGGTCGCTTCGGTAACTGGCTGGAGAATCTGGTAGACTGGAACTTAAGCCGCTCGCGCTACTGGGGCACGCCGCTGCCCATCTGGCGCACTCAGGACCGGACGGAGGAAATCTGCATCGGCAGCATCGCCGAGCTGAAGGCGGAGATTGACAAGGCCGTCGCGGCCGAGGTGATGACGCATAACCCCTACGCCTCATCCCCCCAGCCCCCTTCTCCTTCAGAGAAGGGGGAGCCTGCCGATTCCGTTTTGCTGTCGCCTTTCACCCCTTTCTCTGAAGGAGAAGGGGGCCGGGGGGATGAGGCCAAAATCGACCTCCACCGCCCCTACGTCGATGAAATCTTCCTCGTCTCGCCCACCGGCCAGCCCATGTACCGCGAGCCCGACCTCATCGACGTGTGGTTCGACAGC